>USQQ01000010.1 GCA_900556875.1 uncultured Collinsella sp. | reverse complement strand
AGGCCCTCGCGGCCTAGTCGCTATTTAGGGCGTCCAAGATTTGGGACGCAGTTCATGCATACCGAGGAGGGCTTTGTTGTCGTTATCTTTAGCCGCGAACGACCCGCGCTACAGTCCGCGAATGCGCACGGCCTCGGGCGGAAACTCTTGCTCGCCGGCGTCAGTCTTAATGGTCGCGCGACCCCAGATGTCCAGGCCCGCAAACACGCCGACCGCGAGCGGCAGGCCGTTGGGCGACACCGCCGCGACCTGACGACCCAGCAGCGGCACCATGTCGAAGTACTCGCCCAGCACCGGGGCCAGCGGGCCGGCAGCGCCCTGTGGTGTGTTGGCGGCAACCGCCCAGGCGTCAACGCGAGCGAGCACCGCCGCGGCCAATGCCTCGACCAGTACCTCGTCGCCCATATCCACGCCGAGCTCGCCCAGTGCCGAACGCTCAATATCCACCGTCACCGCGGCAAACATGCCCGCGGCACCGGCACCGCCGTTCACGGCGACGCGCGCGAGCGACGTCTCAAACGCAGGCGCGCCGCACACGATGTCACTCGGCCACTGGATGCCCACCTTGCCGGCAAGCCCCAGGCCCGGCGTTGCGGCCGTGCCCGCGAGCGCGTCCATCATGCCCATTGCGGCCACAAACGGCAGACCGTGGAAGGCGTGCATGTTCACATCGGGGCGCACGACCAGCGAAAACGTCAACGACGCCTCGCCCGCGCTCCACGCGCACCGGCCCGCGGACGCACCCTCGCGGCCCGCGTCACGCGCCGCGTCGAGCTCGGTACCGGCGGCAACAGCATTCATCTCGATCATCTACATACGCCCCAATTCGCCCACGATATGGCCCACGCGATCCTCGGGCTCCTTGACCTCGACGCCGTTGTAGCGGAAGAACCGCGCCGGGTCGTGCATCAGGTCCTCGAGCGGCACCAGCACAAAGTCGCGCTCGCCGATCAGCGGATGCGGCAGGCGCAGCTTTTTGCCGCCGTGGGTCTCGCCGTCCATCCACAGCAGGTCCAAGTCGATGGTGCGCGGGCCGTTTGCCTTGGCCTTCTTGGAGCGGTCGCGGCCCAGCTCGGCCTCGATCTTCATGAGCTCGTCAAGCAGCACCAGCGGAGCCAGCTCGGTCTTGATCTCGATGACGGCGTTGGCAAACGCGTCCTGGCGCGTCTCGTAGGCCGGCTCGCTCTCGTAGATGCGCGAGCAGTTGGACACGCAGGTGAGCGGGATCTCGGCAATCATGTCGCGCGCAGCACGGATGTTGTCGCAGCGATGCCCCAGGTTGGAACCCACGGCCACAAACGCGCGGCGCGGCTGCGGCTTGGCAACGGCCCAGTAGCCGTTCAGGAACTGCGCAAAGCCCGCAACGTCATGCACACGCACGATGTTGGCGCCGGCCTGGATGGCGCCCAGGCACACACCAAACGTGGCGGCATCGCGCGCGGCGGCCTCGGTCACGCCCGAGACGGCGCCCACAAAGCGCTTGCGCGACACGGCGCACATGAGCGGATAGCCCAGCGACGCCATCTTGGCGGTCTCGCGCTGGATGACGATGTCTTCGTTGGCCGTCTTGCCAAAGCCCGGGCCGGGATCGATGCAGATACGGTCGCGCGACACGCCGGCATGGATGAGCGTGCGGGCCTGATCGGACAGAAAGCCCATGACGCGGCGCATGATGGGCGCCGAATCGGGCAGGGTAAAGCGACGGAGCTGCGAGGTGGGCACATAGGCTTCCTCACGGCGGGCACTGCGGCGCATCATGGCGGCAAGGTGGTCGCTGGGCTCTGGTGCGGCTTCGGTAGCTGCGGGCACGGTCTCGGGCGCAGCGGCGGCAGGGGCAGCCTGCTCGGTAGCCAGCGTCTCTGACTCGGCAACAGGCTCGGGCGCGGGCTCTGATTCGCCAAACGGCAACGAGGGCTGCACCACGCCGCCCGGAAGCTTGGTCTCCGGCTTAGGCTCGCCCAGCAACTTACTGCGACGGCGGCGAGCCGGCTTCTCGGCCTCGCGCGCGGCCTCGGCAGCCGCCTCGCGCGCCTTCTCGGCAACAAACGCCGCTGCCGAGGTATCGAGCTGCACCGTTGCGTGCGTGCGGGTGGGCGCGGCGACCTCGCCGGCATGCATCACGATGACGCCGCAGGTGCTCGTCTTAACAAACTCGACCATCTTGGGGTCGGTGAATCCCGTCACGTCGTTGACGATAGAGGCGCCGCAGCGCACGGCCGCCTTAGCAACTGCCACGTGGCGCGTGTCGATCGAGACGATGGCGCCCTCCTTGGCCAGCGCGCGCACGACGGGCAGCACGCGACACGCCTCCTCGTCGGGGTTGACCGGGGTAAAGCCGGGGCGCGTGGACTCGCCGCCCACGTCGATGATGTCGGCGCCGGCATCGAGCATCGCCAGGCCGTACTCGATGGCGGCATCCGGGTCGAAGTGCTCCCCGCCGTCGCTAAACGAATCGGGCGTCACATTGAGGACGCCCATGATGCGCGGACGATCAAAGCTGAGCTCGTACTTTCCGCACCGCCATGTCTTGCTGTCGTTCGCCATGAACATCCTCCTAAAATGCCCACGCCGCCGCGCTCGGGCGCTGACGACGGGGTCGCTTTGCAATCAGTCTTTCTATTGTATCCGCGCGCGCGGGCTAGAACGCAAACGCGGCCGCGATGTCGCAAGAAATCAGCAGGTCGGCATTTGCATCCTGATCGGTGGGCGCCAAATTGCAAATGGCCAGCGTAGCGCCAGTAAAGTAACGCGTGAGGCCCGCCGCCGGATACACTACGAGCGAGGTTCCGCCCACGACGAGGGCGTCGGCTACGGCGATGGCAGCAACGGCGCCGGTAAGCACACGCTCATCGAGCGGCTCCTCGTAGAGGACCACATCGGGCTTGATGCGACCGCCGCACGCAGGACACACGGGCACGCCCACGGCATCCTCGTGCTCGCGCGCGCAAATCCATTCGGCGCTGTAGACCGCGCCGCACGACTGGCAAATGTTGCGATGGACCGATCCGTGCAGCTCAAACACGCGCCGTGAACCGGCCACCTGATGCAGGCCATCGATGTTTTGCGTCACCACGGCGTCGAGCTTGCCGGCACGCTCCAGCTCGGCCAGCTTGGTGTGGCAGCAGTTGGGCTTGGCGCCAAGCGCGATCATCTTGGTCCGGTAAAAGTCGAAGAACTCCGCCGGATGTGTCTCGTAAAAGCTGTGCGAGAGCATGGTCTCGGGCGGATAGGAAAACCGTTGGTGATACAGACCGTCCACGCTGCGGAAATCGGGAATGCCGCTTGCCGTGGAAACACCCGCGCCGCCAAAGAAGACCACGTGGCTATGGGTTTCGAACAGCTCCGCCAGCGCGGTGGAGGCCTGCTTGGGATCTGTTATCGCTTGCGTCATGTTTGTCCTCCGTCCATGTTGGTCGGGGCGGCTGCGATTGTGCCGTCGCCCGCGGGGCCCGCCCCGCCTCTGTTGCGTTAATCTTAAGCCTGCCAACTCCGTCGAAAGGACACCATGCCTCAGACTTACACCTTTGCCTCGTGGAACGTTAACGGTCTGCGCGCCGTGCTCAAAAAGGACCCGAGCTTTACCCAGATCGCACAGGAACTCGATGTCGATATCCTAGCGCTGCAGGAAACCAAGCTGCAGGAGGGCCAGGTCGATATCGACCTGCCCGGCTATCACCAAACCTGGAGCTACGCCGAGCGCAAGGGCTACTCGGGCACCGCGGTCTTTAGCCGCCAGGAACCGCTGCGCGTGTTGCGCGCCGACGCGCTGCTGCCCTACGCCGGCGAAGGCGAGGCTGCCGAGCTCGTCGCCCAAGCCGCGACCGAGGGCCGCGTCTGCGCGCTCGAGTTCGACAAGTTTTGGTTTGTCGACGTCTATACGCCCAACGCCCAAAATGAGCTCGCGCGCATCGATGTACGCATGGCCTGGGACGATGCCTATCGTGGCTTTTTGAGCGCACTAGAGCGCGAGACCGGCAAGCCCGTGGTGACCTGCGGCGACTTTAACGTGGCACACGAGGAGATCGATCTTAAGAACCCCAAGTCCAACCGCGGCAACGCAGGCTTTTCGGACGAGGAGCGCGGCAAGTTTACCGAGCTGCTCAACGCCGGGTTTACCGATACCTGGCGCGCGGCAAACCCCGACGTCGAGGGCGTCTACAGCTGGTGGAGCTACCGCTTTAATGCCCGCAAGAACAACGCCGGCTGGCGCATCGACTACTTCCTGGTAAGCGACGCAATCGCCGACAACGTACGCGACACCGGCATCCGCGGCGACATCTTTGGCAGCGACCACTGCCCCGTCACCCTTACGTTGGAGCTCTAACTCCAGCTGCCCCCGGAGACGAAGGAAAACGGATCATTTTGGGCCTCGTGAGGGTGTCCGCGTGACCCATCCGCCACGAAACACGCCCATCTACTACGTTTAAGCCACCACCCTCAACCACAGCGAACAACGCAAAAAGAAAACCGCAGGTAGAAAGCCTGCGGTTTTTCATAAAACGCGGTCATGGTCGGGAGTATCAAGCTAAACGTAGTAGATGGGCCAGTTTCGTGGCAAGCGCCGTCAACTGATTCCCTGGGGACATCTGGGGACGGAAGAAAATGGATCAATTTGGATCTCTGAGGGCCACGATGCCCGTCATATCAGCCGGCCATTCCAAAACTATGCCGGTTTACGGGGCTGAATCGCGAACCCCCAACCATATGCAATTCCGAGATAATAAAACCGCAGGTAGACGGTGTGCCCTATTTCGAAAAATGCTGGTATAGTCGGCCCGCGCCAATCTAGCCCCGTAAACCGGCATAGTTTTGGAATGGCACTTCGGCAGTATTGATTCCCGCCCCGGCGCAACCAGCCCTACAGCCCGTATTTCACGACGACACGGTTAATGCGACGGCACCAAGGCTTGTACAAGGCGGCCAAAAACACGCAGGTCGCAAGGCCGTGCGTAATATCGAACGGCACTGCCGTGGCAAGACGCGCCACGGCACCCGCCCAAGTAAGCGGCTGTACAAAACCAATGATGTCATACGCGTTGATCACGACGCCATACAGCAAGCCCGACGCAAAGCCATACGCCAACAGTGCCGGCATTCGCACGGTTCCATCGGCGCGGTCAAACGCGCCCGCATGCGCCAGTGCGCCACCGATATAGCCCACCAGACCCCAGGCATACATCTGCCACGGCGTCCACATGCCCTGCCCAAAAAAGAAATTGCTGGTCAGCGCTGCCAACGCGCCAACCATAAAACCATTGCGGCGACCAAGCGTCGCCCCCGCGATAATGGCGATGGCGCTCACCGGTTTAAAGTCGGGAATGGGGCCAAACAAGATGCGCCCCGCCGCGGCCAACGCCGCCAACACCAGCGTGGGCATAATCTGGCGCAGGCCCGGGCGCGACGCCTCGTAACCCGCAAAGAACAGCGCAAGCACCAGCGCCACCACGACAAGCATGGCGAGCGCCGCCTGCTCAACGCCCGCCAGCAACGCCGCAGCCATCACGGCTGGCACCGCCAGCAGCAGCGGTATCTCCAGTTTTGCGAGTAGGCGCACGATGCGATAATCCGCCATCCCATCACGCCCTATAAAACACGTTGTCGGCAAAGAAGTCGGCCGGCGGCTCCATGCAGGCAATCTCGCCATCGAACATCATGGCGATGTCGTCGGCGACCTGCTCGGCAAAGTCCAAATCGTGCGTAGCCATGATGACGGTGCCGCCAGCCTTCGCATGGTCACGCAGGGCGCGGGCGATGATGCGGCGGCTCTCCAGGTCCAAGCCCTTCGTGGGCTCGTCAAGCAGCAGCAGCTCGGGGCCAATCAGCAGCAGCTTTGCCAGCGCGAGCAGCTGGCGCTGTCCGCCCGAGAGGTCGTAGGGGTGACGCGTCTCCAGGCCGTCCAATCCCAGTTGCGCCGCACGCTCCCGCGCCAAGTTCTCGTCATATCCGCAGGTCGAGGCCCATTCCATCAGCTCATCGCGAACCGTCTCGGCAACCAGCAATGCTTTGGGATTCTGAGGCAACAGCGCCGCCGAGGCCGCTCCGCGCACCATGCGGCCGCGCTGCAGCTTGGCGGTCTTGGCCAGCACCGAAAGCATCGTCGACTTGCCGCAGCCGTTTCCGCCCACGACTGCATGCACCGCGCCAGCCGAAAACGACGCATCGAGCCCGCGCAGCACCCAACCGTCCGCGCGATCGTAGCGAAACCAGCCTTCCGACAGGGTGGTAGCCGACCCAGCGTGCATTTTTTGGAGTATTCTGCTTCCATTCGTGCGCGGGAAGGCTTCCGAGCCGTTCTCGAGCGACGTTTGCGCCACAAATTCGGACGATTTGTCCAATTCCGAACTTTTTTTCGCGCTCGATACGTCCCCGGGCGTCTCCAGAGAGTCCAAATTGTCCTCACGCCTGCTGAATACTCCGTTTTTTGCACATCGGATGGCACCCCACCCCAACATATCATCGGAAAACAGCGATTCTCGGCGTCCCAAAGAAGCCATATCTGCCACCTCGCGCACGCAACCGTCCTCAATCCGGTACGCACACGTCGCGTATTCGAGCATTGGGCGCGGCTGATGCGTCGCCACAACAACCGTGCAGCCCAGCTCGCGATTCACACGAAACAGCGCGTGCAGGAAATTCTTCTCGGCAACGGGATCGAGCTGAGACGTGGGCTCGTCGAGCAGCAGCACGCGCGGGCGCAGCGCCAGAACGGCCGCCAACGACAGCAACTGTTTGCGACCACCCGAAAGCGTGTCAGTATCGCGGTGAAGCCAATCTTCCAGACCAAAGAAATAGCTGGTCTCGGCAACACGGCGGCGCATCTCGTCGCGCGACATGCCTAAGTTTTCCAGGCCAAACGCCATCTCGTGCCACACGGTCTCGCACACAATCTGGTTCTCGGGATCCTGAAACACGTAGCCCACGCGCTCCGCAGACGCGCGCACGTCCATGTCGGCAACGCTCTCGCCCAGCACGCGCGCATCGCCAGTGCGCTCGCCCGCCGGAGCGATCTCGGGCTTGAGCAACGACAGCAGCGTCGACTTACCCGATCCGGTACCGCCAACAAGCAGCGCAAATGCACCTTGGGGGACAGACCAGTCGAGCCCCTCGAGCACCGCAGCATCAGCCCCGGGGTAGGTAAAGCTCAGGCTCCGCACCTCAATCGCCAGCATATCCGGGTCGCACGCCGCGCCCGACACCGGGCCCCTATCCAACCGAGCCATCAGCCAAACCTCTTCTCATCAATCGCGTGCAACGCGCAAGGCAGCATCATCCAGGCAGCGTACACGACATAGCCCAGCCACGGCGCCGGAACCGAGAGCTGCGGATAAAACGAATACTGCGTCGTCGCGGTCCACGCCACCGCCACCGCGACAGCACCAAACAGTGCGAGCCCGGCCAGCGCGGCAACGTCGCTGCGCCCCAGTCGATACCGCGCATACGTCGTACGACGCGTCGCGGCACCCCACCCGCGCGAGCGCGTCGCGTCCGCGCGCTCCAGCGAATCTTCCATGCCCCAGCCCATCAACACGCTCGACGCCCGCAGGCGCGAGCGTACGGGGTCGGCCGGCGCGCGGCCCGGCACATCAATCGCATCCTGCACCGCCAGCACCGTACGACCGCGGCGTAAAAACTGCGGGATAAGCCTCATGCACATCGAGATCATGAGCGCAATCACCGGCGCGGCATTGCCCAGCAGCGCGAGTACCTTGTCGTATTCGAGCATCGATGCCGCCGCCTCAAACCACAGTATGCTCGCCACAAACAGCCCGCCCATGCACAGGCCGTATACCATGCTCTCCAGATACACCGCGCGCATGCCAATACGGAACAGCTCCGTCGAGCCCGAGGCGCTAAACAGCGGATTGAGCACCGCAACGATCAAAATTACCGGCAGCTGCCAGCGGAGCGCGCCCAGCGTGCGGGCAGCCCCACGCGTCGCAAATCCATACGCCAGCCCGCCCGCAAGTGACAGCGCAATCAGCACCGGCTGCATCGAGAACATAGTGAGCCCCAGCGTCAGCACTATATAGAGTGCCGGCACAGCCGGATGAGACATCGAGAATGCCGCGACGGGCTCGCCGCCAAACCCCTCTCGTATGTTGTCCACGGGTACCCCCGTCCCCTCGCTCAAACGACAGCTCCACAGCACCGCCAACGCCGCACACAAGCAGTGCAAACGCCACGCCGGCGGCGCAAGCCTCAACCGCCGCAAACCAATCGTTACGCGCTCGTCATATGCCTGCGGTATCATATTGCGCCGTGTATCGTTTCCAAACACACGTCTCTATAACGTAACAGGAGATCACATGGACGCAACCGCAATTATCCTCGCTGCCGGCGAGGGCACCCGCATGAAGTCGAACCACTGCAAGGTTTCGCACAAGATCCTGGGTAAGCCCATGGTCCAGTGGATCGTCGACGCTACCATCAAGGCCGGCTGCAGCCGCGTCGTGGTTGTCATCGGCAGCCACGCCGACGAGATGCGCGCCCTCATCGACGGCGCCTACGCCAACAGCGCCACCAAGGTCGAGTGCGTCGAGCAGACCGAGCGTCTGGGCACCGGTCACGCCGTGAAGGTCGCGCTCGAGGCCTGTGGCATCACGCAAGGCCCCGTCGTCGTGCTCAACGGCGACCTGCCGCTCATCACCGCCGACACCGTCGCCAAGTTCGCACAGACCGTCGCCACCGGCGAGCTCGCCTGCACCGTCATGACCATGACCCCGCCCGATCCTTTCGGCTACGGCCGCATCAAGCTGGGCGCCGATGGTCAGATCGAGCGCATCATCGAGCAGAAGGACTGCACGCCCGAGCAGGCCGCCACGCTGCTGGAGTGCAACGCCGGCTGCTACGCATTTGACGGCACGCAGCTCGCCGCCCACATCAACGAGATCGGCAACGACAACGCGCAATCCGAGTACTACCTGCCCGACATGCTCGAGATCCTCAAAGGCCACGGCCAGGCTGTCTCCATCTTCCACTGCGACGACTACCGCGACGGCCTGGGCGTCAACAGCCGCATCCAGCTCGCACAGCTCACCGCCATCGCGCGCGACCGCATCAACGAGCGCTGGATGGCCGAGGGCGTTACCTTCATCGACCCCACGCAGGCCTGGATCGGCCCCGATGCCGTTATCGGCCGCGATACCGTCGTGTGGCCGCAGACGCACCTGATCGGCCACGTCACCGTGGGCGAGGAGTGCCAGCTCGGTCCCAACAGCCGCCTCACCGACACCACCGTCGGCAGCGGCTGCGTCATCGACGAGACCATCGCCATCGAGGCCGTCATCGAGAACGGCGTCGACTGCGGCCCGCGCGCCTACCTGCGCCCGGGCACCCACATGCT
Source organism: uncultured Collinsella sp. (assembly GCA_900556875.1). Taxonomy (GTDB): domain Bacteria; phylum Actinomycetota; class Coriobacteriia; order Coriobacteriales; family Coriobacteriaceae; genus Collinsella. The sequence goes on along the minus strand of USQQ01000010.1, from coordinate 50,317 downwards.
CGACGGATCCAAGGCCGGCACGCACGTGGAGATCAAGAAGTCCACGATCGGCGAGGGCTCCAAGGTGCCGCACCTGTCCTACATCGGCAACACCACCATGGGCCCCGGCGTCAACGTGGGCGCGGGCTCCATCACCTGCAACTACGATGGCGTGCACAAGCACAAGACCGTCATCGGCAAGGATGCCTTCATTGGCTCCGACACCATGATGGTCGCGCCCGCCCAGATCGGCGACGGTGCACTCGTGGCCGCCGGCTCCGTCATCACCGAGCCGGTCCCGGCCGACGCACTTGGTCTGGGCCGCGCCCGTCAGGTAAATATTGAGGGCTGGGCCGCCGATTACCGCCGCCGCCTGCACGAGGACGACGAGGTATAACGTTTTACCAAGCACAAAAGGAGCTGCTCCATGGGGGCGGCTCCTTTTTCTATCGTGACCTGCGCAACCGGATGAGTGGTCGGTTCGTGTCCGTTGGCGGTAAAGACGTTATCAGGACCCGATAAACCCCGCCGCGCGGTTACAATGCAACAAGGCATCTATATGGCATTCGATGTATAAAGGAGAAGGGTAATGCCGATTAATGATCCCGAGAAGTCGGAGAATATGCGCAAGTCCATCCGCGTGTATTCCGGTTCCTCCAACCGTCCCCTCGCTCAGAAGATTGCTGAGTACCTTGGGGTCGAGCTTTCGGGCCTTACGCTAAAGCAGTTCGCCAATGGTGAGATTTACGCCCGCTACGACGAGACCGTCCGCGGCGCCGACGTCTTCCTGATTCAGTCCGTGGCCGGCGGCAACGTCAACGACATGCTCATGGAGCTGCTCATCGCCACCGACGCTGCCAAGCGCGCATCCGCCCGCTCCATCACCGCCGTTATCACCCACTACGGCTATGCCCGCCAGGACCGCAAGGCCGGCCCGCGCGAGCCCATCACCGCCCGCCTCGTCGCCAACCTGCTCGAGCGTGCCGGCGTCAACCGCATCATCACCCTCGACCTGCACCAGGGCCAGATCCAGGGCTTCTTCGATATCCCGGTTAACCACCTGTCCGCACTGCCGCTGTTTGGCCAGTACTACAACGACATGCACTTCGACACCGACAACCTGGTTGTCGTCTCCCCCGACGTGGGTCGCGCCAAGGCCGCCAAGAAGCTGTCCGACATGCTCGGCTGCGACCTGGCCATCGCCCACAAGGGCCGTCCGCGCCACAACGCCGCCGAGGTCATGGGCATCATCGGTGACATCAAGGGCAAGACCTGCATCATCAACGACGACATGATCGACACCGCTGGCACCCTGTGCGCCAACGTCAAGGAGCTCAAGGCTATGGGCGCCGGCGACATCTACGTCTGCGCCACCCACGGCATCTTCTCCGGTCCGGCCATCGAGCGCCTGAACGATGCCCCCATCGTCGAGTGCGTCGTCACCGACGCCATCCCCGTCGAGGTCGGCGGCAAGATCAAGACCATCTCGGTCGCCGAGGAGTTCGCTCAGGCCATCTCCGCCGTTTACCACGAGGAGCCCGTCTCCACGCTCGTCGGCGGCGACTTCGCGCTGTAGTCCAACGCGTATCGCATCATCTTTGATGTTTTTAAAGGGTCGGAAGCTCGCTTCCGACCCTTTTTCTATTCCTCGCCAATCCGCCCTGGACAGTTAGTTCAGATACGTATTTTTTAAAGCTCCAAAGGTCCGTTCGGAGCCTTCTGAGCTCCCCGGCGGATGCCATGCCGCCCGAAGCTCATCGTTTTCGAGTACAACCGCCGCATATATTATCTTCAAATCGCCCTCGAAGGCCCTTAGAAACACCTCGAACGCCCGCCGCCTTATACGTATCTGAACTAACTGTCCAGTAGCCATCGTCAACCTTCTCGGCAGAGCTCAATTTCCTGCAATCCCCTCAACCGATTCCACCGATTTCCTAACACCCGGCCGTTCATGGCGCCCAGCACCCCGCTGAGCGAAAAGAACGGTATGGCGGTCGCATTCTGCCGCCAACTTAGTACGTTATAGCTATGACGACCGTGATTTCACATTTCTCCGCCCTCCGCGCAATTCGTCGCGCACGACGGGCGTACTCTGCCCTACCCTGGAGCTCCATTGATAGTGAACAGCAAGCACAGGCCTTGGCTAGCTGCATTCCCAATAATGACGCGATAGACTTTGGCGCACTTTCGATACTCGACGCCTGGAATGAAGATGATTCCGAGCTGCTCGATCTTCTCGTTTCAAACGAAGGCAACCGACGCCCCGACAAGCGACTTCTTCAGCATATTCTCTCCGCTCCGCTTCCTGAAGGTGCAATTATGCACGTCGAGGCCGACATCTACGCAACGTCTCCTGCCATGACAGCCATGCTTTGTTCTAAAAATGAATCAGTCGCCAAAACCTTGATGCTTCTCATGGAACTGGTCGGAACTTACTCCCTTCCTCCCGGGGCAACATACCCCATTGCCCATGACGACATCTGGCCCAAGGGCGATGGCTACGAAGCGACGGGCGATCTTGATTGCCTGGGCAACCAGTCAGCGGCCGAACAACAGAACGAAACCCGCTATGAACAGGCGCACTACAAATGCGAGCCCGCCACGACCATCGAAGAGCTCGAGGCGGTCGCACGGTTCGCCAAAAGTAGCTCATACGCCTCGTTTCGCACGGCAGTCAAACTCGCCCGGGCTGGATCCGCATCCCCAGCCGAATCCCTAATGTTTGCCGTTCTCGGAGCGCCCATGCGCTTTGGCGGATTCGGATGTTGCAGCCTGCCCATGGGAGGCCTGCTACTCAACCATCGAATCGACTTCGATACTCTTGCGGTCAACATGTCCTCGGGCATCCCCTATGCCATCTGCGACCTATATTGCCCGGCAGCCGGAGTCGACAACGAATACAACGGAATTGGGCATGAGCTTCAAAACGCTCGCATCCACGATGGCAATCGAAATAATGGCCTCAAGGCCATGGGCATCCATGTCCTGGTTATCAATCGCGACCAAATGAAAGACCTTGTTGCACTCGAAGCCTTCGCCCAAACGATGCATCGACTCGCAGGAGTCCGATTCCGGTACCGTATCAAGGGCTATCGCAAGCGTCAGGCCGCTTGGCTCAACGCTCTGCGGGCCGGAACCGGCCTCGCGCCGGTCTAAACGGCGAATCACCCGTGCGCCGTCGAGCAGGGCTGGGCAGTTAGTTCAAATACGTATAAATGGACGCATTGAATTAGACTGTTTTGCAGCTATCTCTATACCATTCGCCCTATTTGAAGGCAGGGTAGACTTCAAAACAGCGCCATATGGACTAACTAAAGCTCCAAAACAACGTATCGGCATTGAATTGAGTAATTCGAGTCCTCAGAACTTATACGTATCTGAACTAACTGTCCACCTCGGATTTCGACGTCCGTCCAAACGCCCCCAAACGCCCTCAATTACCCTCCATTTGACAGCGGCAACAGGGTCGCTCACCATAGCAGGCGACAAATCAACGAAAGGATGAACATGGCAGCTGCACAGCCGCTTAAGATTCGCATGGTTGCCGGACTCGGCAACCCGGGTGAGGAATATGCCGAGACCCGCCACAACGCCGGCTTTAAGGCGATCGATGAGCTGGCCCGTCAGGCCGGTGTCACGTACTGGAAAAACCAGGCCGGCGCCGAGGTCGCACTCATCAACATCAACGATCCCGAGGAAGAGGGTGGCAAGCGCCAGATCGTGCTAGTCAAGCCGCAGTCGTATATGAATACCTCGGGTGGCCCCATCTCCAAGCTCTGCCGCGAGTACAAGATCAAGGCCGAGGAGCTACTCGTGATTCACGACGAGCTCGACATCCCCGCCGGTGACGTGCGCGTCAAGGTGGGCGGTGGCCACGCCGGGCACAACGGCCTGCGCTCCATCATCGACAAGATGGGCAGCCGCGACTTTAGCCGTATCCGCACCGGCATCGGCAACCCTCCCGGCAAGATGGCCGTGGCAGACTATGTGCTCAAACAGCTGCGCGCCCGCGAGGCCGATGACTTCCAGGACACCTGCGCCCGCGCCGCCGACGCCGCGGGTCTCGCCATCGTGCACGGCGTGATCTATGCCCGCGACCACGTCAACGGCGCCGCCTCCGCCAACGGCAAGCACTAAAACCTACCGTTTAGGGACAGGTTTATTTTGGCAGGTTCTATCTACAGAAACGCCCCGGTGGCCGCATCGCAATAAACCCCGCGCCGCCATACACGCATAACACCCCAAAGGGGGCCGGCCTCATCACAACCCCAGGCCGGCCCCCTTTGCCGTTTTGCCTGATAAAACCGACCAAAATAAACCTATCCCTATTTGGTAGGTCGAAGTGGATAAACCCTTTTCCCAACCGCCGAAGACACACGTAAACAGCATGTCCATGAGGGTATAATTTGTACCGTATGTCTGCACAACGCCTGTGCGCGTACGGTTTTATTCGGGCTACCGTCCATTTCCGTGGAGGCACGGTTCGGCGGCCCTAACAAGAGAGGGGTTCTATGTATAAGATCCTGGAGAAGACGCAGTTCTCGGAGAAGGTGTTCAAGTTCCGCATCGAGGCGCCCGCAATCGCCAAGCATGCGCACGCTGGACAGTTCCTCATGGTTCGCGCCAACGAGACGGGCGAGCGCGTCCCGTTTACCCTGGCCGGCTGGAACGGTGACGAGGGCTGGGTCGAGTTCATCTTCATGGTGATCGGCAAGACCACCGAGATGCTGTCCACCTACGAGGCCGGCGAGTCACTGCGCGACGTCGTGGGCCCGCTGGGCGTTCCCACCGAGATGGCCGAGGGCCCCTGCGCCGTCATTGGCGGCGGCGTCGGCCTGGCAATTGCCTTCCCGGTCGCCAAGCACCTGGTCGAGACCGGCCACGAGGTGCACGCCATCATGGGCGCCCGCACCAAGGACCTCCTGCTCATGGAGGACCAGTTCCGCGAGCTCCTCGACGAGGACCACATCCACATCACCACTGACGACGGCTCCTACGGCGAGCAGGGCGTTGTCACCGCTCCGCTGGAGCGCCTGCTGCAGGACAAGGCCGTGAGCCAGGTCTTCTGCGTCGGCCCCGTTCCGATGATGAAGTTCTCGACCCTCACCGCCCAGAAGTACGACACCCCCATCACCGCGTCCCTCAACCCCATCATGGTTGACGGCACCGGCATGTGCGGCTGCTGCCGCGTCGAGGTGGGCGGCGCGACCAAGTTCGCTTGCGTCGACGGCCCCGACTTCGATGCCACCCTGGTCGACTGGGATGACCTTCGTGCCCGCCAGGCCGCTTACCGTTCCGAAGAGGGCGAGTCCCTCAAGGCCTATGAGGAAAAGAGCTGCGCATGCCACTAGTTAACGGTCGTTTCGTTGCCGATATGAAGTCGCCCCGCACCCCCGATAACGAGGAGCCGGCTGCCGAGCGCGCCTGCGACTTCCGCCCCGTCGACAAGGGCTTCACCGAGGAGATGGCGCTGGCCGAGGCCGAGCGCTGCCTCAACTGCAAGAAGCCGTTCTGCGTTGAGGGCTGCCCCGTCAACATCAACATTCCCCGCTTTATCGAGCAGATCCGCGCGAAGGACTTCGGCGGCGCTCTCGATACCATTCGCGAGGACTCCATGCTTCCCGCCATCTGCGGCCGCGTCTGCCCGCAGGAGAACCAGTGCGAGGGCAATTGCATCCGTGGCAAGAAGTCCGAGCCCGTGGCCATCGGCCAGCTCGAGCGCTTCCTGGGTGACCGCCCCGAGCTCGCCTCCACGCCCAAGATGGCCCCCAAGAACGGCAAGAAGGTCGCTGTCGTCGGCTCCGGCCCGTCCGGCATCACCTGCGCCGGCGAGCTCGCCCGTAACGGCTTTGACGTCACCGTCTTTGAGGCCTTCTTCACCGGCGGCGGCGTGCTGGTCTACGGCATCCCCGAGTTCCGTCTGCCCAAGGCAGTCGTCAAGCGCGAGATTGACGGCCTGGAGGACATGGGCGTCAAGTTTGAGTACAACTCCGTCGTGGGCAACATGGCCACGGCCGAGGAGCTGTTCGAGCAGGGCTTCGACGCCATCTACGTGGCGACCGGCGCTGGCCTGCCCAAGTTCCTCAACGTCCCCGGCGAGAACCTGCCCAACGTCTTCTTCGCGAACGAGTACCTCACCCGCGTGAACCTGATGAAGGCCAACAAGTTCCCCGAGTACGACACCCCCACCAAGCACGGCAAGAACGTCGTTGTCTTTGGCGGCGGCAACGTGGCCATGGACGCCGTCCGTACCGCCAAGCGCCTGGGCGCCGAGCACGCCATCATCGCCTACCGTCGTACCGAGGACGAGATGCCCTGCCGTCGCGCCGAGCTGCACCATGCTAAGGCCGAGGGCGTCGAGGTTCTGCCGCTCGTCTCCCCGCTCGAGTTTGTCGCTGGCGAGGACGGCTCCGTGTGCGCCGTCAAGGTCCAGAAGATGGAGCTCGGCGAGCCCGACGAGTCCGGCCGCCGTCGCCCGGTGCCCATCGAGGGCGCCATCGAGGAGATCCCCTGCGACGTCGCGATCTCGGCTATCGGCACCAACGCCAACCCCTTCGCTGCCAAGATCGGCGGCAAGATGGAGCTCAACAAGTGGGGCTACATCGTCGCCGACGAGGAGACCGGCCAGACCACCGATCCCCGCATCTGGGCCGGCGGCGACATCGTCACCGGTGCCGCTACGGTCATTCTGGCGATGGGCGCCGGCAAGAAGGCCGCCGCTTCGATCACCAAGAGCCTGCTGGGCGAGTAATCACCTGCAGCACTAGCCATCAAACGGCAAAGTCCCCGTCGAGCACACGCCCGGCGGGGACTTTTTTCTATGCCGGCCGCCCCAACCACCACGATGGGGCAGGCACCTTTGTGGTGGTTGGGGACTTGCCCGGTCGTTTTGTCTCAATCTGTAACAGCTGGAGTCCGTTGAGCCCTGCAGTTGTTACAGATCGAGATATTGTGCCGGCCGCCCACGCCGCATCTCAATCTGTAACAGTTAGAGACCAAATATGCCGCCTGGTGTTACAGATCAAGACGTTGGGCTGACGGCCGAACGGTTCATCTAAATCTGTAACAGTTAGAGCCATTTTCGCTGGCTTGGTGTTACAGATCGAGATTTTGCAAAAGCCGAGGATAGGCACTGCCGCCAAGGCCTTTCCCTCGGCCTAAAACAAAACCCCCACAAAGGTGCCTGTCCCCTTTGTGGGGGTTTGGTCGGCTAGCCTTCGAGCTGGGCGACTTTGTAGCGGTAGGCAGCGGCGATAACGTCTTTGCAGCCTTCGCGGCCCAGCTTGGCGCGGTTGACGACGATGTCTTTACCGCTCGTCATCTTCCACTTTCCGGCGCTATAGCGCTTATAGAACGCCTCGCGTGCCTTCTGTTGCTGCTTGACCAGCTTGGCGCCTTTCTTTTTATTAAGGCCACGCTTCTTGCGGACAATCTCGACGCGGTCCTCAAAGGGGGCGGTCACCAGCACGGCAATATGGTTGGGATTATTGCGCAGCAGATAATCGGACAGACGACCCTCGATAATGCAGCTCTCGGTCTCGCCCAGGTCCAAGATCACCTGGCTCATCTTTTGGAACAACTTATCCGAGTACGAACGCGCATCGTAGCGGTCGGGCAGGAACGCCATGTTCTCCACAGCCAGACGCTCGTCGTAGGCGGCCATCTTATCGAGCGACTCGCCCGTGCGCAGCGACGCACGCACCAGCAGCTCGTTGTCATACAGCGGAATCCCCAACTCGTCGGCAAGCATGCGACCAATCTCGTGGCCCTCGGCGCCAAAGTCGCGCGCGATGGTAATGACCACAGGATTCTTCTTATTCTCCAGATCGCTCATCGCGATTCCTTTCTAACAAATGAGAAAAGGGCTGTTTATCTCTTATTCCCACGATACCGTACCTGGGTTTTCCTGGTGCCCAAGATTGGCCTGAAAGAGGAGCGACGCGTACTTTGGTACGCGAGCGACGGTTTGAAGGCCAAGGTTGGGTGCCAGGGAAAGCCAGGCTATGCGGCTACGATGCGGCGTTGGTAAGCTCGGACCAACAGCGAGATACCAAAGTTGAGCACAAAGTACATCGCAAACACCAGGCCGTAGAGCATAAGCACCTGCGACAGGTCGACCGCGTGGGCCATCACGACGTTTGCCGTGTACATGAGTTCGGCCACGTTAATGCCCGAAAGATACGAGCTGTCCTTGATGACGGTCGTGCACTGGCTAAACAGCGCCGGAATGATCGTCTTAAACGTCTGCGGCAGAATGATGTAGCGCATGGTGGCAAAGAAGCCAAAGCCCTGGCTCTGCGCCGCCTCAAACTGGCCGCGCGGAATCGAGTTAAGACCGCCGCGCACAATCTCGGCCATAACAGCGCTGGTAAACAGCGTAAAGGCGATGGTCGAGATCACGATGTCCAAGCCCTGCACCGTAAAGTAGATAAACAGGATCCACAGCAGGTTCGGCGTGCAGCGGAACAGCTCGATATAGGCGCTCACCAGAATACGGAATGGGCGGGGCGCATAGCTTTTAACGAGCGCCAGCACCGTGCCAAAGATGAGCGAGAAAAAGATCGACAGCGCCGAGATCTCTATGGTCTTAACAAAGCCGCCCCAAATGTAGAGCAGGTTGGTCGCGTTGAAGATTTCCATGCGCTAGGCCTCCTCTACGTTGTCGAGCCCCAGCTCGGCCAGGCTCACACCGCGCGGACGCTCCTTGGAGCGGCGCTCGAGCCACTGCACCAGCATGGCGAGCGGAAAGCAGATAATGAAGTACATAAGGCAGCAGACGATGTACCCCTGCAGGTAACCGTACAGACTCACAAAGTTGTCGGAACGGTACATAAGGTCGCCGCCGGCCACAAGCGCCAGCACCGACGTATTTTTGACCAGGTTGAGCGCCTGGTTACACAGCGGCGGCAGAATGATCTTGAATGTCTGGGGCAGCACGATGTACCAGTACGCCTGCGCACGGGTGAAGCCCTGGCTCTGGGCCGCCTCCATCTGACCGCGCGGAACCGCCTCAATACCAGTGCGGATGACCTCCGAAATGTAGGCCGCGTGATATAGGCCCACACCCAAGAAGCCCAGCACGAACGGCGCGATGCGCACCGGCTGGTCGGCACCGGTTATGACCTGCAAAAACTGCGGACCGGCCATGTACATAAAGAGCACCTGCACAGGCAACGGGGTGTTCTGGTAAAACTCCACGTATACGCGGCTTATGGCGCGCAGCACGCGCGAACGGGTGGTAGAGAACACACCCAGCAGCGTGCCCAGCACCAGCGACAGCAGCAGACCGGCAACGACCACCTGTAGCGTCACGCCAAAGCCCTCCCAGAAGGGCCCCATGTTTTGAAATGTCGTCGACCAACGGTCGGCGTCAAATAATCCTTCGAGCATTTGATTCCTTCCTTGGACGATGCGCCTATACAAGACCCCAGGTCTTGACCTCTTGGTCGAGCCAGCCGTCGGCCAGACGATCGCAAATCACCTGATCGACCACGGCCGAAAGGTCGCAGCCCTTCTTGGTCGCCACGCCGTAGCCCTGCTCGCCAAACTTGACCTCGGGCTGCAACAGCTCAACGGTCTCGTTCATGTAACCGGCCAGCGTGGAGCGGTCCATGGCAAAGACGTCGATATTGCCGGCGTCGAGCGAGCTCTTGATGATGGGGTAGCCGCTAAAGGCCCTAAACTCGGGCTTGCAGCTAAAGCCGTTGTCCTTGATCATCTGCTCGATCAGGCCCTGCGTGGTGGCACCCTGGCTCACGCCGATGACCTTGCCGTCCAGGTCCTCAATCGAGGTAAAGCCCGAACGCTTCTTGACCATGAGTCCCACGTAGTCGGTGCGGTACGGCGTCGAGAAATCCCAGCTCTTCTTGCGCTCGTCGGTGATGGTGTAGGTCGCTGCGACCACGTCGAGTTGGCCGTTATCGATCAGCGGGCCGCGTGTCTTGGGCGTTACGTCGGTAAACTCGACAAGCTCCTGGGCACGGGCTTCCTTGTAGCTCACGCCAAAGACGGCAGCGGCGATCTGGTAGCACAAATCGACTTCCATGCCCTCAAAGCGGCCCTTGGCGGTGTCGTAATAGCCATAGCCGGGAACATCCTTCTTGACGCCGGCATTCAGATGTCCACGCGACTTAATGGCCGCAAGCTTGGACCCCTTGTCGGAGCCCTCGCCGCTGGTGGAGTTGCCGCAACCGGTAAGCGCGGTCCCCGTCAGCGCAAGCATGCCGGCGCCCGCCAGCTGCAAAAAGTGACGGCGCGACACGGCCGCCCTCGTCATATCCGTCATGTCCATCACCGCGCCTAGTGCAGAATCTTGGACAGGAACTCGCGGCAGCGCGGGTTCTCGGGGTTATCGAAGAAGTGCTCGGGCGTGCCCTCCTCCAGAATGCGGCCGTCCTCCATAAAGATGACGCGGTCGGCCACCTGGCGCGCAAAGCCCATCTCGTGCGTCACGCAGATCATGGTGATGTCCTCCTGCGCGAGCTCAATCATAACGTCCAGAACCTCCTGGACCATCTCGGGGTCGAGCGCCGAAGTCGGCTCGTCAAACAGGATGATGGGCTGCTTGGTGCACAGGGCGCGGGCGATGGCGATGCGCTGCTGCTGGCCACCCGAGAGATTCTGCGGATACTCGCCGGCCTTATGCGCCATGCCGACGCGCTTGAGTGCGGCGATGGCGATCTCGGTCGCCTCCTCCTTGCTCTTCTTTTGCAGCTTGATGGGCGCGAGCGTCAGGTTGCCGAGCACCGTCATGTTGGGATACAGGTTGAACTGCTGAAACACCATGGAACTATACTTGCGAGCCATCTCCAGGTGGTTCTTTTTGGTAAGCGGCGTACCGTCGATGATGACCTCGCCCGACGTGGGCTCCTCCAGATAATCGACGCAACGGATGAGCGTCGACTTACCCGAGCCGGAAGGCCCGATCATTACGAGCTTCTCGCCGCGCTTGACGGTGAGGTTGATATCTTTGAGCACATGCAGGTCGCCAAAGTACTTGTTGAGATGCTTGATCTCGATCATGTCTGCCATGAATGTCCCTTCCCTGCGTTTACACGAGTTGAACTATTGTACGGAAAGAACCACATTTCCGCAGCCCACACTACATTCCCGTAAAGAACCCGCAACCTTTAACCCACTCATTGGGGACAGACTTAAATGAGTACCCGGGAAGTGGGCACTCATTTAAGTCTGTCCCCAATGAGCGCTCAACCGCCCTTGTTGAGCATAAGTCAGCGAAAACCCGTACACGCGAGCAAGGTGACGTGAAATGAAAGGGCGCAGACCTTATGGTCGCGCCCTTGAAATTGAACGTCAGATTGCCGTGTGTACGGGTTTGCAGCGTCGAGCCGTTATGCGGTTTGGTAAAACCGCATAACAAATTACGCGAGTTTGGCTCCGACGATCTTTGCCGCTGCCGGCTTGTCGAAGTTGCCGCCGGTGGCCTTGCCGAGTGCTCCCATGACCTGGCCCATCTGCTTCTTGGACGTGGCGCCCAGCTCGGCGATGACCTGCTCAATCAGAGCCTCGAGCTCCTCGCCCGAAACCTGCGCGGGCAGCAGGCTCTCCAGAATCTTGACCTGCTCGGTCAGGTTGTCGGTACGCTCTTGGTCGGTGCCGGCCTTGATGGACATCTCCAGCGTCTCGCTCGTCTGCTTGATCAGACGCTTGATCATGCTGTTGACGTCTTCCTCGGTCACATCGCGGCGCTCGTTGACCTCGATATTCTTCACCTCGGCCTTAACCTGACGGATGATGGACAGGCGAACCTTGTCCTTGGCCTTCATGGCCGCGATCATTTCCTTCTGCAGCTCTTCGTTGGTCATCTGCAAATCCTCTCTAATAGCGTGGGCGGCACTTGCGCGAGCACCGCCCCATGATTACTCAGTCGTCGACGAATCGTCGGTCGAACTCTTGGTGACGCCCTTCAGACTGACGTTGTATGGCACGTCTTTGGACATGGGGTTGACGGTGATGTCGGCATCCTTCTTGTACTGCTCCAGCCACTCGCTGTACGCGGTGCTGGCCGCTTGCGTCTTCACCACGTTGGAGACGTACTTTTTGATGGCCTTGGGCACCTGGTTGATGTCATCAACCTGATTATCGACATGGAAGTAGTCGGTGCACTTGATGATGTGGTAACCATAGGTCGACTCGACGACTTCGCTCACATCGCCCTTGTTGAGCCCCTCGAGCGCCGTCTGGTAGCTGTCGACAAAGGTGGTGAGCTTATCCCAGCCCACATCGCCCTTCTTCTCCTTGGAACCGGTGTCCTCGGAGTACTGTTCAACGGCGTCCTCAAAGCTCAGCTCACCGGAGTTGATCTTGTCCAGGCACTCCTGCGCCTTGGCCTTGGCGGCAGCCTTGTCCTCGTCGGAAGCGTCGGAATCAACCTTGATCAGGATGTTCGACGAGCGGCGGGCGTCGTTGTAGCTGGACAGGTTTTCGTTGATGTAATCGACAATCTCGCTGTCCTTGGGCTTGCTCGTGGGCGCGACGGCATCCTTGAGTTTCTGCTGCGCCAGACTCTCCTTGAGCGAATCCTTGTAGGTGTCTTCGGTATAGCCGTAGGTCTTGAGGGTCTTCTTAAAGGCCTTGGCACCGCCCGCGCTCTTGCACGCGTCCTTCCAAGCCTTCTCGACCTCCTCGTCCGACACCGTCACGCCGTTCTCTTTCTGTGCCTGTTGAAGCAGAATCTGCTGCGTGTAGGAGTCGATGAGTTGCTTGCGATACTTCTTGGGCGTGAGGTCGTTGTCGACCAGATACTGCGCCCAGTCCTTGTCCTTGGTGTAGCCGTAGGACGTGCGCATGCTCATGATCTGCTTGGTCACGGTGTCCTCGGTGAGGTTGGTGCCGTTGATAGTGGCAGCTACACCGCCGGTAAGCTTGTAGCCCGAGGTATCCTCTGCCTGCGACATCAGGCCGGAGCACGCCATGGCCGAGACGGAAAGCAGCATCGCCAGCACGCCGATGACCACCAGAACGATCTTGACGGTCTTGGACACGCGGGTCTTGCGCTGCTTCTTGCGAGAGCTGGAGGCGGCGCGAGCCTGCTGCTCGGGCGTCGGCTCGGGTGCGGGGTTCTTTTTCTTATTTGCCATAGTTGGCCTTTCGCATAACGAATCGAACAAACGCCATTGTGTCACAACGCAGCCCCCGCGGCACGCTTGGTGCATTGGGGACAGGTTAATCTGCACCATTTTGGTGCAAAGGGGACAGCTCTGGCAGCCGGCACCTTAGAAGTAACGGCGGATAGCGTCGACCATGCCCTGTGGCGTGGTCTGGCCGAGCACGTCGGCTGCGGCATCGGCGTCCATAAAGATGTTCATGAGCGCCTGCAGGGCCTCGACCTGGCCGCCCGGCTCGGCAATACCCAAATTGATGACGATCTGCGCCGGCACCGGAGCGCCCATGCCAGCCATAGCGTTAAATGTCACGGGCGCGGCGGGCTTCACCACCGCGATATAGGGCTTGGCCACAAACCCCGGATCGGTATGCGGAATGGCAATGTTTGCCGCCGGCATGGCAAGACCCGTGGGATAGGCATCCTCGCGCGTGCGAACGGCATCGAGCCAGCCATCGGCAATGTAGCCGCGCGGAGCAAGCTCACTCTCGAGCTGCGCAAACACCTCACCCGGCGTCGCACACTCCCAATCAAAAAACACCAGCTCAGGCGTAAACAGCGCTTCGTTATCCGCCATGCGCTCACCTCTCTCACCTAGTCACCTGCGACGTTCTTAAACGACTAGTCATTCAAGAACGTCGCAGGTGACTACCCAAAACAAAAGGTGGCCACGCGCGCCTTGGCGCCAATGACCACCCTGACCACTCAACTAAATTGTACTGTGCGCCACTAGCCGCGGGGCGCATCAATTGCGACCTTGCCGCTCTCCAGCACGTGGACGCGGCCGTCGGCGAGCATCTGCACGGCCTCGGGATACAGCACGTGCTCAATCGCGTGGATGTGCTCCTCGAGCGTGTCGACATCCCAGCCCTCCTCAACAGCCAGCGCACGCTGAGCGATGATGGGACCGTTGTCGTAGATCTCGTTGGCAAAATGCACGGTCACGCCAGTTACCTTGACGCCGCGCGCAAAGGCATCATCAATCGCATGGGCGCCGGTAAAGCTCGGCAGCAGTGCCGGGTGTAGGTTGACCACGCGATTGGGGAACGCCGCCAGCAGCGGCGTGTGCACCATGCGCATATAGCCGGCCATCACCACGTACTCGCAACCGCGTTCGAGTAGCTCATGCGCGATGATCTCGTCGGCGGCGATGGGGTCGGCGTAGACATCCTTAGACAGCGTGAGCGTCTGGATGCCCTCGCGCTCAGCGCGCTGCAAACCCTTAGCCGAAGGACGGCTCGACACCACAAGCTCAATCGAAGCGTTAAGCTTGCCGGCGGCGATCAGATCGATCAGCGCCTGCAGGTTGGTACCCGAACCGCTGATGAGCACGCCGATCTTGAGCGGCTCGGCGGTATCAGTGCCGGTCGGTCGGGTATACGGGTCCCAGGCCAGGACCTCGGCGGCAGCCATCTGCTCGTTAGCGCTCATCGGAGTACACGACCTTACCGGAACCCTCAACGCACTCGCCCACGCGGAACGGCTTCTCGCCCAGCGCAACCAGGGCCTCGGTAACCGCGGCCTCGTCCTCGGGGGCGACGATCAGGCACAGGCCAACGCCCATGTTGAAGGTCTTGCATGCCTCGTTGGGCGCGAGCTCGGCCTGGCGCGACACGTAGGTGATGACGGGCGGAACGTCCCAACCCATCTCGGCACCGTTGCGGGTGACCACAGCGTCGACGTCGTCGGCGAGCGCGCGGTTGAGGTTCTCGGTAATACCGCCGCCAGTGATGTGGGCGATAGCGTGCACGTTGGCGCCGCCGCGCAGCAGCTCCAGAATCGGCTTGACATAGATGCGCGTGGGGGCCAGCAGAGCGTCTGCCAGCGATGCGCCGCCGAGCTCCTCGAGCGGACGGCTCAGCTCCTCGGCCTTAGCGGCGGCCTCGAGCGTGCCCGGCTTAATACCGTCGACGCCGATGACCTTGCGCACGAGCGAGTAGCCGTTGGAGTGCACGCCGGTGGAAGGCAGGCCCAGGATCACATCGCCCGGGCGAACGTTCGCGGGGTCGAGCATCTTGGGACGATCGACGACGCCCACGGTAAAGCCGGCGAGGTCGTAGTCGGCCGGAGCCATAACGCCCGGGTGCTCGGCCATCTCGCCGCCCACGAGCGCGCAGCCCGCGAGCTTGCAGCCGTCGGCCACGCCCTTGATGATCTTTGCCATGTGCTCGGCCTCGATGTGACCGATGGCAACGTAGTCCAGGAAGAACAGCGGCTCGGCGCCCGAAGCCAGAATATCGTTGACGCACATAGCGACCAGGTCCTGGCCCACCGTCTCGTGACGGTCCATGATCTGGGCGAGCACGAGCTTGGTGCCCACGCCGTCGGTACCGCTGATCAGGATCGGGTCTTCCATATCCTTAAGCGCGGCGGCCGAGAACAGGCCACCAAAGCCACCGATGCCGCCGATAACCTCGGGGCGATTGGTGTCCTTGACCATTTGCTTAATCGCGTCGACGGCGCGGCCGCCCTCGGCGGTATCGACGCCGGCGTCCTCGTACGTCACATGCTTGCTGTCGCTCATCTGAGCCTTCCTCTCCCACTACCGTCGCGCCGCGCGGGCGCCAAACGGTGCTCATAATTGCGTTCATTTCGGCGTGTGCCATAACAGCACCCGCCGTCATATCAACAAAACGGCAGGTAAAACCTACCAAAATATACCTGTCCCCATATGGCAGGTTTTAGGCCTCGCCGTGCTCCTCTTCCCAGCTGCGGTCGTCGTATTTCTCGACCACGGCGTCGTCGTCAAAGTACAGCGGCTTGTCCAGGTTGCGGGGCTTAAAGCCCTCCATAAACTTGTCGCGGCCAAAGCTCTCGGGAATCGCCACGGGATAGCGGCCGGTAAAGCACGCGTCGCAGTAGCCGCCCTTGGGCATGACCTTAAGCAGGCCCTCGACCGAAAGGAAGGCCAACGAATCGGCGCCGATATACTCGCAAATCTCGTCGACCGTCTTGTTGGCGCTGATAAGCTGCGACTGCACGTCGGTATCGATACCGTAGAAGCACGGCCAGATGACCTCGGGCGAGTTGATGCGGATATGAATCTCCTTGGCGCCGGCGTTGCGCAGCATCTTGACGAGCTGCACCATGGTGGTGCCGCGCACGATGGAGTCGTCGATGACGACCAGGCGCTTGCCCTCGATGTTGTCGCGCAGCGGGTTGAGTTTCATACGCACGCCCATGGCGCGCAACTCCTGCGTAGGCTCGATAAACGTACGGCCCACGTAGCGGTTCTTGATAAGGCCCTCGCCAAAGGGAATACCGCTCTCGTGCGAATACCCCTCCGCAGGCGGCAGGCCGGAGTCGGGCACGCCGATGACCAGGTCGGCCTCGACAGGCTCCTCATGTGCCAGCTGACGACCCATGTCGTAACGGCAGGCATAGACGCTCTTGCCGTTCATGATGGAGTCGGGGCGGGCAAAGTAGACCTGCTCAAAGATGCAGTTGGCGGGCTCTTCGGCTGCAGGCACGCCCTGCTCGGATACCAGGCCCTCGGCGCTGATGCGCAAGATCTCGCCGGGACGGACGTCACGGACGTACTCGGCACCCACGATGTCGAGTGCGCAGGTCTCGGAAGCAACGACCCAGCCGCCGGCGCGCGTGACACGGACGGCGGGGTCGACCGTCGCGGCGCCGTCCTGCGACGGCAGCTGCGAAACGGCTGCGGCATCGGCCTGGTCCAGACCCTCGTCCACCAGCTTGCCCAGCACGAGCGGGCGAATGCCGTGTGGATCGCGGAATGCGTAGAGCGCCTGCTCGTTGATGAGCGTCATGGCGTAGCCGCCGCGCACGAGCTCCATGGTCTTGCGAATACCCTCGCGCAGGTGGCCCGTACGCTGGGTAAAGTAGCCGATAAGCTTGGTCGCGACCTCGGAATCCGAATTGGAGAGGAACGGCACGCCCAGCTCGATCAGCTGACGGCGCAGCTCGTCGGTGTTGACGAGGGTGCCGTTGTGCGCGAGCGCGATAATGACGCTATTGATGGTAGAGAGGTGCGGCTGAGAGGCTTCCCAGCTCTTGGCGCCGGCGGTGCCGTAGCGCACATGACCCACGGCCAGCTGACCGGAGAGCGTCGACAGGTCGGCATTGGAGAACACGCGGTCGAGCAGGCCCAGATCCTTGCGGACCATAACCGTACCGCCGTCACCCACGGCGATTCCCGCCGATTCTTGGCCACGGTGCTGCAGTGCACGCAGGCCAAAGTACGTCAGTCGAGCCACGTCGCGATCGGGCGCCCAAACACCAAAAACGCCGCATTCCTCATGCAGCTGGTCGGAGTCCGGATCATACGTCGACATGGCGTTCACCTGTCCCGCGGCGCGCTCGGCCGCGCGGATGGTTTCTTGAGACATGGCATCCCCTCAGAGCCTCGTATTTTGGCGTTACCCGCCTTATTATACGCACGGCGCGACGCGCTCCCCAGCGCATGAGCAGCGCTTTTTAAAAGCCCACCGAGCTAATAATCCGTTTTGTGGCCAAACATTTTATCGGTCCGTCCAGTGCAAGCGCCCGCGCCCCAGATGGCCGCCGCGTCCACCGTTGGGGATTACAAAGTTGCAATTGGGACGTTCGTCCTGTCTTTTGGCAGGTCTGCGGCGTATCCTTATAACCGACAACAAAGCGAGAAAGGTTCTGTATGGATCGAAACGAACTCGACCCCAGCGTCCCCAGCGCCACGGAGGTCAAGAAGATCCCGCTCATCATTAAGGTGTACGCCGTCCTGTGCATCCTGTCCGGCGTGGGAACGCTCCCGTCAGTCGGCGCCTTTATGTGGCAGGTCATCACCGCGCTCATCAACGGCAACGCCGCCGCCAAGCTCGGCGACAACACGCTCGTCGCGGTCGGCCTTATCGTCGCCGGCATCATGCTCTCTGCGGCAAGTGCCGTCATCCTAATCATCTTTGGCCTGGACCTTATCAAAAACCAGCGCCGCAACGCCGCCCGTCTGTCCTACATCCTTATTGCATTCACCGTCGTCGAGCTTTTGGTCGACGTGATGCTCCAGGGCATCGGGCCCTTCCTGCTGCGTCCCGCGATCCAGCTCGGCATCCTTGTTGCACTTTCGGCAACCGTCGACCCCACGCTGCGTCAGGAGCGCGAACTGCAGCGCCGCCTGCAGGAGATGCTCGACCGCGACGCCGCCGCCGAGGGCATGCTCGGCCGCGATGAAACCGGCGAGGGCTACATCAAGCTCAACTACTTCAACCTGTTCTGGGTATTCCTCGTCTGCTGCGTGCTCGGCCTGATCGCCGAGGACATCTGGCACATGACGGTCGACGATCCAGGCGTCTACCAGGACCGCGCCGGCATGCTGTTTGGTCCCTTCAGCCCCATCTATGGCTTTGGTGCCGTACTCATGACCATGGTGCTCAACCGCTTCTATAAAAAGAACCCCATCATCATTTTCCTGGTAAGCGCTGTGCTCGGCGCGAGCTTTGAGGTGTTCGTGGGCTGGTTTATGCAGACCTCATTTGGCGTGGTCTCGTGGAGCTACTCGCACATGAAGCTGTTCGGCATGCCCGACCCACTCGCCGTCCTTACGGGCGGACGCACCTGCACGGGCTTTGCCTGTCTGTGGGGCCTGGGTGGCCTTATCTGGATCAAGCTGCTGCTGCCGAGGCTGCTCAAGCTCATCAACATGATTCCGTGGAAGAGTCGCTACTCGGCTACCGTCATCTTTACCGTCATTATGCTGGTCGACGGCGTCATGACGCTGCAGTCGCTCGACTACTGGTACCAGCGCGTCAACGGCACGGAGCCGGATATTCCCGTCGCGCAGTTCTACGGCAAGTATTTCGATAACGACTACATGGAGAACCGCTTCCAGAGCATGACCATGAGCCCCAAGGATGCGACGCGCGTATAGCGCTCACCGCGCCCAAAACGCAAAATGCCCGCCGGTATCACATGTACCGGTGGGCATTTTTATAAACGATCCTTCTATCGACGCAATCCTCTATGCCTCGCGCTCGACCTCACTCACGCATTCGTTCTTGATGGTGCCAACGAGCGCCTGCAGTGCATCGACCACGTGTGGGCGAATGTCCCCGCCGATAAGCACGAGCATGATGTCGTCACCTACGGTAAGCTCGCCGCTTGCCAGCCACACGCGCACATAGCCGATACCCGGCATCGCGCGCGTGGCCTCGATAGCAGACCGTACCTTTTCGGCGTCGTAGTCAAAGACCATGCCGCCCACCCTGTGGCCTGGCGCCACGCCATCGGTCTCGACTCCGCGCACCTCGGCCTTGGGCGTCGCGCGCACCACACCGTTATGCGTCAGATACATCCCACAGCCTGCCGCCGAAGCATCGGCCTTGGCCTCGCGCAGCCAAGCATCAATCGAAGGCATCAATTTGCCACTCTCGAGCATCATTTCTCCCTTACCGTCGTCGAGTAGCCAATTTGGGACGGGGCCTTTTTAGCTACTCTCGAACAACTTATTCCTCGACCGGTGTGAGCACCATGACGGCACGCGTGTTGCTCAGCGATAACGAACGACAGGTCACAAGCGTTACGACCTTGGTTGCCGAAGCAGCACGATCGGTGGCATCACTCGCCACGGCAGAGGCACCGTCAAGCATCTCGGACAGGTAATTTTTCAGTCCGTCATCGCCCTCAAAATTGGGCGTGCGCGCCTTGGCATACGTGTCCTCGACAACTTTGGTCGCCAGCGGTCGCAGCTTATACGTAGCATCCCGTGTGATGTAATACACAAACTCAATGCTGTCGAACGTCGCCTGGTCGGTGGTGTCCGAAATCACATTGAACATCGATCCGTCGTTCATATGGTGGCCGTAAATCGTGGTCTGCTGGTCGACCATTCCCGGCGCGGTGTCATCACTATCCAAGAAAATGGCACCGGACGCGTTAGATGTACCGTCAAACAGCGTGTTGAGGTATTTGGAGTTGTTGTTGGTCTGCACCACGGGATAGTTGATGTTGGTTCCCGGCACATAAATCCAACCCACAATCTCGGGGTTTGTCTGAGCAAGCGCATCGAAGTCGATAATCGGCACGCCGCTGGCGTCCTTATCGCTTACATATTGCTTCTCGATTTTCTGGTACGAATCGCTCGCCTGCTTATAGCCAATCTGAGCATTGATAAAGATGGCAGCGGCGGCGACAATCAGACCGATGCCCACGATGATGAGCAAGATGGGAATGATGGATCGGCGTTTCTTACGCGGCTGCTCGGCATAGTTGGACGGCGCGTCACTCAGCTGCCTCGTCGTCCGAGCCTGCTTCTTTGCCGTGCCATATGACGAAGGGCGATACGCAGCCGGCGTATCCTGGCGGCGATGGGACGTCGGCGTTACGGAACGCGGCGCGCGCGGCTGCTGAGGAGAGGATGTCCGACCCTGCTGTGCCGCATGGGCAGCACCCGGCTTCGACGGATCGGGAATCTGAGAAGCCTTGAATCGTTTTCCCTGATAATCGGACATGGCTCTCCTTATACTGCGGTGAAACGGCGGAACGCCTAGGCGTCGGCCATCTCCTGCTTCATCTTCTCGATAACCTTGCGGTACTCGGGGTCGCATGCGCCCAGAATCTGCGTGGCGTAAATGGCGGCGTTCTTGGCGCCGTTGATGGCAACGCAGGCCACGGGCACGCCCGAAGGCATCTGCACCATCGACAGCAGCGAATCCATACCGCCCAGGTCACTCGTCTTCATAGGTACGCCGATAACCGGCAGCGGCGTAAAGGCGGCCACGACACCACCCAGGTGAGCGGCCTTGCCGGCGGCGGCGATAATCACTTTGATACCGCGATCGGCAGCAGTCGAAGCCCACTCGTGGACCTTCGCCGGTGTGCGGTGTGCGCTCGCAATGACGAGCTCATAGGGCACACCGAGCGCCTCGAGCTCGGCGGTGCAGCCTTCCATAACACCCAGATCGGACTTGGAGCCCATGATGATCCCGACAACCGGCTTTTGATCTGCCATAAACAAAGACCTCCTGTTGAGAGCGGTGACGCGGCCAATCCGCGACCCTTAACTGCAAATAATTCAAGTATAGCCGCCGATGCTGATGTGTTCGGCGGGAGACGGAACGCTTTGCGAGATTAAGGCCGAAGGGTCGGAGCTTTCTGCCTACATTCAAAAAGCGTGCCCACCGTCCTTGGGTGGGACGGCGGGCACGCTTGCTTAGCTGTTGCTGGGGCTACTTAGCCTTGCTGCGACGATGGAAGAAAGCGCCGATCGCGGCGATGATGGCGCCAAGACCACCGACGGTCGCGACGGTCGCCGCCGTCTGGTCTCCGGTATTGGGAATCGCCGAACCGTTCTTCTTGCTGCCCTGGGCCTTGTCGCCTGCGGGCTTGCCCGCCTGGTTGCCGCCGTTCGAGCCATTGCCGGAACCCTGGTTGCCCGAGCCGCCCTGGTTGCCGGAATCGGCATCCTTGAGGCTCTCAATGGCCAGCTTGAGCTGGCTATAGGCCGCCTGGATCTGGGTGTCGGAAGCATTCTCATCACCCAAGACGTCCTCGGCGTAGGTAATGGCATCCGTCAGGGCCTTGACAGACTCGGCCGTCTTGCCCCTGGTGTCAGTCTCCTTCGCCTGCTTGACCAGGGCCTTGAGCTGCTTCTTAGTCGGATTCTCGACCGGGACCACCGGGGTCTTCTCGAGCGCGTCGCGGGCGCTCTCGAGCGCCCTGAGCGCCTGGTCGACCTCGTCCTGCGTGGCGTTCTCGTCGCTCAAGATGGCGCGGGCGCTCGCCAGGGCGTTCTCGAGCGCCGTCCAGGAGGCCTCGGTGTAGTCACCGGCCTTGAGGTCGCCGGCAGCAACCTCGGCATCAACCTTTTCGATCGCGGTAGCGAGATCATCCTTCGACACCGGATCGGGAACGGCCGTACCGTAGAACTTGAGCTCCGCCACGCTGCAGTAGGCATCGACGTCGCCACCGCCGGCGTGAATCACCTTGACGGTCACGTAGCGACCGCGCGCGGCGCCAAAGCTCATCTGTTTCCAGTCGCCACGGTCGGTGAGTACGTGGCCGTCGTTGTCGAAGGCAAACGTACCCATCGACACGGCGGTGCCCATCTCATAACCGTCGGCAGTGTCGGAGACCAGTATCTCGGCCTCGAAGATATCGCCGTTAGTGCCGCCGTCCTGGCGCGGCAGGAATGTAACGTCGGTGAGATCGTAGTCGCGGCCCAGGTCGACACTCAGATACTGGGGCATACCGGTCCCATGGGCCCAGTCGCTGTGCCAAAGCGTCCGCTCGTCGCCGTCGAGAGCGTTGACGGCGTTGCTGCCCTCGTAGTCGGCCTCACTCGAGAAGCCGGCCACCTTGAGGTTCTTGCGGTTCTCGGGCGTGTTGATAAGAATCTTCTCATCGACAGGGCGCATCTTGAGGCCGTCGATTGCCTTCTCGATCTTGGCTGTGGCGTCTGCGACATCCTTCTTGCTATAGCTGCCTTGGCCGCCGTCGAGGAGCTTCTGAGCCGCCTCGACCGCAGCGGTGAGAGCCTCATAGGAATCCTTAGTGTAGACGGACTCGCTGTAGCCCGCGGCCTTGGAAAGCGCTGCCACGAGCGCAGAGGTATCGACACCAGCCTTGACCTCGACCTCATAGGATGCGGTCTTGGAGGGGTCGAGTACCGACGCCACCGTGATCTTTGCCTTGCCGGCCTTGTTGGCACGCAGGTAGTAGCTCACGCTATCGCCAGCCTGAACAGCGGAGACGCTTACCACAGAGGGGTCGGAGCTCTCGACCGTCACATAGGGGTAGCCGGCGCTCTCAGGCGTGGCCTTGGCGTCGACGGGCGTAATGTCGCCTTCAAAGAACTCGGTCTGGTTCTTGCCTAGCTCGACACCCTCAATGGCCTCGACACCCTGCGTGTAGTTGAAGTTGACCTCACGCAGTGTGAGCATCTGGTCACCCGATGCCTCAAGCGGCGTGACCTCGACCTTGGTCGCCTTCTTGCCCTTGTTCTCGGCAGAGAGACCAAAGGCGTAGCGAGCCCGGAAGGAATCGTACTCCCCGCCCGCGAACTCTTGGGTCGAGCCATCCTCGAACGTCACGACGGCCTTGATCTTCTGTACGGTTCCGTTGCCGCCGTTGCGGTTAACGACTTCGACGCTATCGAGTTTCGACGGCGTCTTAAATGCGAATGTCATCGTGGTGGGAAGCTTCACGTAACTCGGAAGCTTACCCTCGCTGTCCCAGTTGCCGCTCCAGTTCCACAGGAACTCAAAGCCGTTGTCGCCCTCGTTATTATCGAACAGCGCGTTATAGCTCTTCTGCTGGATAAGTTTCTCGACGTTGGTCCCGTCGTCGGTCGTGAGCTCATCGTTGGTCATCGTGATGTTGAAGGCATCCTGACCGTACTCGGCGACCGTTGGCTGAGGAACATCCGGCATCGTCACCGTGCCGTCGCTCGCAAACTCAAGTGCGTCGCATGCCGGACCGATGAGCCAAGATGTCGAGGGCAGTTCGACCTTGCCGGCGGTCTTGGCCTTGAGCTTGAAACTCGCCACCGCGCCGGTACCGTTGTAGAGCTTGCCATCGCCGCGGTTGGCAAAGGCGAGATTGATAGTCTGCGTTCTGTCCGCGAACTGGACCTTCTCGCGAGACAGGTTCTCCATGCCGGCGGTCGAGCCGTCCTGCGCGATGCTCTCGGACACAAACTCGAACTGGTCGCTCTTGAAGTTGACGAGAGCGCCCAGGGCGTTGACGTTCTTGGCGTCGGCCGCATAGACATCAACGGTGATCTCATCACCGGCCTCGACCTCGGTCTTGCTCGGAATCACCGCGAGCGAACCTGCGACCTTGCCCTTTTGTTTAGTGCCGCCGTCAAGACCCGCCATGGTGAACGAGTAATCGTAGACGTCGTAAACGCCGTTATCGTTGAGGTCGGCGAAGTGGTCGCGGATCTGCGAACCGAACGTCGAGGTATCGGGCTCGCGATTCTCGAGGCCCAGATAGTTCTTCATGTTGGAGTAGTCTCCGTCGGAGATCGTGGCCTTGTTGAGGTTGGAGCCCACGGCGAAGCCATCCGTGCCGTCGGTCTTGTAGATGGCAATCTCGGACGCGGAGAAGAAATTGCCGACCGAGGCGAGCGGTGTCATGCGCACGTAACGGGCGGCCACGGTGCCGTCAAACGCTACCGTCTTACAATCAGCGGAACGTGCCCAATCGACCTCCTGGCTCGTCCAGTGGACGCCATCGAGACTCGTCTCAACACGCATCTTGGTCACAGTGCCGTTGCCGGCGTCATCGCGCGGATAGTACTCGAGCTTATCGAGCTTGTAAGCGCGTCCATAGTCAACGGTAAGCGCCTTGCCCAGATCGTTGCCACCGGAGTGGAAACCGCCGTCGCCCGACTGGAACTCATGGTCGAAGGCGAGCTCGGCCTTATGGCTGCCGTAAAGTGAGCCCTCCCAGGTGATTTCCTCGGCGTCGGGGACGTTCCGCCACGGATCGAGTGCGGAGTTCGCCTCGAGCACATCGCTCCAGGCGGAGTAACCTTCGGCGTTGCGCGAACGAATCTGGTAGGTGTGCTTGCTATTGTAGGCGAGGTCGGTGTGCGTGAACTCGGCCGCATCACCCACGGCGAACACGGTGCCGTCGACCTTAAGGTCGTAGGAGGTAGCACCATCGACCTTTCCCCAGGTGAGCTTGATGCTCGTTGGGGTCGTGACGTCCTCGGGGGCAGCAAGGTTCGTGGGTGCGGAGAGGTTCTCGTTGAGGCGATCGGCTGTGAGCGTGGCGTCGGCGTTCACGAAACCGCCCAGCTCAAGCGTCTGCGCCGCTGCAGCAACATCGGTCTTCGCGAACTTGACGTAGACCTTGGGGTTCGTGGTGATCTTGGTGTTGTTGAAGCTCTCGCCCTGCTCGGCCTCGGTGCCGTCCGCATCGCTGCCGTAGTGGTTGAGGTTGGGGGTCTCGCTGTAGAAGTAGACCGCCTGGCCGGCCTCGGGAGTCGCGGCGTCAAAGGTCTCCTGCGAGTCGACCTCAACCACGTTGAGTGCGGATCCGCCGTTCTTGGCGACAACGCTCGTGGGCTTGGCGGACACATTGGCCACGAAGGTCGTGGTGCGGTTGGAGTCGTAGCCGTTGTAGCCGCCCTGCGAGGCCTCGGCGGTAAAGGTCGCGGTGCCGCCTGCGGCCTTGGAGCTGTAGACGGTGCTCACATGCTCACCGTAGGAGATATTGTCGATCGTGCCGTAGGAATCGTCCTCAGTCGTGTTGTTTTCGATGGAGGAGCCGTCGTCCTCGTACTGCGTAAAGGTGCCGTCGCCCTCGGTGGCGAAGAACTCGACGATACGCTGACTGCGGTCGGTACCCTTGGTGTTGGTGTCGCTCGCTGCCTCGGGGTTGTTGTTCTCGGCGTACATCGGCACGATAGCGTTGGCCTTCACAAACAGCGGCAGCTTCCAAAGCGGAGCCTCGTAGTTGTTGAGAACCTGGCCGCCGCGATACTGCTTACCCGAGAAGTAATCGATCCAGATGGTGGGATTCTCGTCGGTGCCGTAGTTGGGGAGGTAAATCCCATTGCGAATGTCGTTGCCGTTCTCGTCTGCCTGGGTATCCTGATACACCGGTGCCACTAGGAAGTTCTCACCGAACATATACTGGTACTGCGTCGAAGTGCTTGCGGCGTACTCGGAGTTGTCGGAAAGCAGCATGGCGCGGATCATGGGCAGGCCGGCATCGCCGTTACCCGTGTCGATGTTGGCCGCCGAGGCCGCGCTCGTGTAGATATAGGGCATGAGCTGCGCCTTGAGCTTGAGGTAGAAGCGCGAGATGCCTGTGTAGGGATCGCCGTGCGTCATGGGCGATTTACGGTAGGTGCCCCAACCGTCCATGTCAAGCATAGAGGGCGTGAACGTCTTCCACTGGTAGTCACGCGCAGAGATGATGGGGTCGCCGCCAAAGATGCCATCCATGTCGGAGCCGATGTTGGGGTTGCCCGAAAGACTCTGACCGATATACGTGGGGATATGGAAGCGAATGTACTCCCAGTTACCGCCATACTGGTCGCCGGTCCAAATGCCACCAAAGCGCTGCGTGCCGGCCCAACCATCGAGCGTGATGATGTTGGGGCGCTTGTTAGCGCCGGTCGTCACCGTGTCATAAGCTGTCTTGATGCCATTAAGACCAAAGGAGTAGCCAGATCCAACCCAGGCAACGTCGGTCTTAAGGGTAGTGATGCCTCCCGTCTTGACCTCGGCGTCGAAGTCGCGAAGCAGATGCCACGGGGTCTCAGGGTTGCTGTCGGGCTCAAGGTTGGACTGGGTCCACAAGCCCGTGTTCACACCCT
Organism: uncultured Collinsella sp.; assembly: GCA_900556875.1. Lineage (GTDB taxonomy): Bacteria > Actinomycetota > Coriobacteriia > Coriobacteriales > Coriobacteriaceae > Collinsella. Next base: position 23,948 of record USQQ01000010.1, on the reverse strand, counting down.
TGGAGTTGGCATACTCGGTGAACTTCTTAAGGTTGTCGACATTGGCGCGCACAGCGTTAAGACGGTCGGCCGAGCTCGCTCCGTCGGAGTTGACGCCGCCGGTCTTGTAGTAACCGTTCTGGCCATAGCCGGCGCCGTAGCCGTCGTTCGGCAGGAACCAACCGAGCGGCATGTCGTTGTCCTCGTAGTCATCGATAACCTGCCGAGCAGAGAACTGGCGGTCGAAATCGGTCGCTTTCATGTTCTCGGTATCAACCGAAGGGCCCTCACCGTTGAGCGTCTCGGCCGCAAGTGTGCCGTCGAGCTTGTAGCCCGTCGACATGCCAGACTCGTACTTAACGTCGCCCTTCTCGCTCGAGGACTTGCTGCCCTTGGTCTCCCACTTCTTTTCACCCGAGGTCGTTGACCAGCCATCACGGTTATAGGCATTAAGATGACCAAGGTAGAACCCGTACTCGGGCAGCAGTACCGGGTTACCGGTCACCTTGTAGTAGTCCTGCAGCATCTCGGTTGCCACGTTCGAAGCGCCCTCGTTGGTCGCCACGAAGTAGTAGGCATCAAACTCATTCTCGCTGTGCAAAGTCGTGACCGTCGATGAGTCCGTGGAACCGAAGTCGTAGGAACCCTCTGCAAACGTGTTTCGGAGTACGCCGTAGCCGTCACTCGTCCAATAAAACGGGTTGGGCGAGGCAACGCCGCCATCGGTCCAGTTGTTCGTGTTGGAGATGGCGATGGTCTGGTTGGTGTGCAGGAAGCGTCCGTTCTGGGTGCCGCCGCCAAAGAAGTTCTCGGACTTCTCCTTGGCGAGCGTCTGGACGGTACCCTTCTTATCAAGGTCGAGGGACGCGGACTCGGAAACCACGACACGGTCGCCTGACTTGATACTCATCTTGCCAGTCGCCTTGTCCAGGATCACGGTCGCCTTTCCGCCGGTGATCTCGATAGTGTCGCCCTTGTCGGCAACCGTCGCACTCGGCTTGCTGTAGGTGTCCGAGGTATCGGGCTGAGCCTGGATTTTTGCCGTGTGGGACTTACTGCGCGGTGTGGCGTAATCGGAAAACTCACCCTTGGGGTCGACGTTATAACGGAAAATACCGTCCTCGAGGAACGTAATACGGCCCTTGATGCCGTCAGCGAAATCGATGTCGACGATATTCGAGGCAGACTGGGACACGGTCGCCGAGTCGACGCCCTTGAGTGGCGTGGCAATCGCCTGCTGGGGATTGGCAAACACGAGCGTCGCTGCAGTGGCAACGAGGACCGCGCTTCCCTTCACCCACCGTTTCGTAAAAATGGAATTCCTGCGCATCTGGTCTCCTTTCTTCCGACATGCTGAGGTGCCGAGGACGCCCCCCCCCGGCAGCATGGGAAAACGTATCAAACGGAGATGTTCGGTACATCCCGCACAATGGGGGCCACCCGTTACCAAGGGGCCAACTGGTAGTAACCAGATAGCCACCTACTAGGTCATATCAATATATGGGAGCACTTGCGCAACCAAGTTCGGAAGTCCACCAGCGGCAGTAAAATGAGCGTCAACGGCAAGGTGGGCTTAATAAGCCATACCAATTGGTTCTTCAGTCAAATACCAATCTAGCAAAAATGTACTGTTTATCTGGTATTACACAGACCATACCTTTCCCTCAGGAACTGGGCTTCGCGAAGTTTCCCGAGGGAAAGGCTCAGCCGCCACCCTGCGACCTACCGGATATTGCCATGACGTACGTTGACTGATTTGGTTTGGAAAAAGGTTGATGGAGAGTGATGGGCAGTTAGTTCAGATACGTATAATTTGGCCGTGGCCTTGGGCACGAAACTGCCGCTTGGAAGCCGGCGCGGACCCAGTATTGGGCCGTTCCCAGCTTGACAGAGCATCTTTATCGATTCAGATTGCTAAAAATAGGCCGAATGAGTCCAAATCGATCTTCTCCTACTCTCTAGAAAATACGAATTTGAACTAACTGTCCAGAGGCGTCCTCGACTAACAGCAAAAAGGCCTCCATACAAAACGTGGGCCCTGTCGTTCGAACGAACGGCAGGGCCCACACTCATTTTCTATTTAGCCTTAGTCATCGCACAAAGCCCCTTCGGCAGCACACGGTGCAGCCAAGTCACCGCAGGCCGGGGCGGGAGGGGCCGAGTTTCCTCCTGAGCGACTCTGCTTGCAGCCGGAGCGAGGGGGGGACTCGGCCCCTCCTGCCCCGGCCGGACAGCCCACACTACACCGTGTGCTGCGGCAGGTCCTGCAGGGCGATGACGTCCATGCCCATGTCGTTGGCGCTGCCGTGACCCTGCTGGTCCTCACGCACGGCCTCGATGGCGCTCGCGTACGTGTTGGCCGCAGACATCGCGGTCACGCAGGTCACGCCGCGGCGCACGGCCTCGGTACGCAGCAGGTAGCCATCGCCACGCGAGCCCGGACCGTACGGCGTGTTGATGATCACCGCGATCTTGCCATCGGCGATGAGGTCGCCGATGTTGGGGCGCTCGCCGTCGTGCGGGCCGCTAATCTTCTCCACGATCTCGCACGTCACGTTGCCTCCACGCAGCACGCGCGCCGTACCCTCGGTAGAGCAGATGTCAAAGCCCAGGTAGCGCAGGATACGCGCGACCGAAAGGATGTGGCGCTTGTCACGGTCGCACACGCTGATGAACACCTTACCGGCGCTCGGGTCGGGCAGCTTGTAGTCGATCGCCAGCTGCGTCTTGGCATATGCCTCGGGATAGCTCTTGGCGATGCCCATGACCTCGCCCGTCGACTTCATCTCGGGCCCCAGGATAACGTCGGCTCCCGGGAAACGGCCCCAGGGCATAACGGCTTCCTTCATGCAGAACCAGTCCAGCTGACGCTCGTCGCTCGGCAGGCCCAGGCTGGCGATGGAATCGCCTGCCATGATACGCGCCGCGCACTTGGCCAGCGGCACGCCGGTGGCCTTGGAGATAAACGGCACGGTGCGGCTGGCACGCGGGTTGGCCTCGATCACGTAAACGGTCTCGCCCTTGATGGCGTACTGCACGTTGACCAGGCCGCGTACGCCCAGCGCCATCGCGATGCGGCGCGTGGTCTCGCGAAGCTTTGCCTGCAGGCTCTCGCTAAAGCTGAACGGCGGGATGCAGGTCGCAGAGTCGCCAGAGTGAATACCGGCCTCCTCGATATGCTCCAGAATGCCGCCGATGTAGACCTCCTCGCCGTCGCACAGGGCGTCGACGTCGGACTCGATCGCGCCCTCCAGGAAGCGGTCCAGGTACACCGGGTAGTCGGGGCTAATGCGTGCAGCCTCGGCCATGTAATCGCGCAGGTGCTCGGCATCGTAGGCGATCATCATGCCGCGGCCGCCCAGCACGTAGCTCGGACGCACCAGCAGCGGGTAGCCAATGTGCGCGGCCACGGCCTCGGCCTCCTCAAACGAGGTGGCCTGGCCCGCCGGCGGATACATAATGCCCAGCTTGTCGAGCAGGGCGGCAAAGCGCTCGCGGTCCTCGGCAAAGTCGATGGCATCGGGCTTGGTGCCCATGATGTTCACGCCGCTTTCCTCGAGCATGCGCGCCAGCTTAAGCGGAGTCTGGCCGCCGAGCGTCACCACGACGCCGTCGGGTCGCTCAACATCGATGACATCCATGACGTCCTCGTAGGTGAGCGGCTCAAAGTACAAGCGGTCCGAGGTGTCGTAGTCGGTCGAAACGGTCTCGGGGTTGCAGTTGACCATGATGGTCTCAAAGCCGCGGGCCGCCAGCGCGTAGCTCGCGTGCACGCAGCAGTAATCGAACTCGATACCCTGGCCAATGCGGTTGGGACCGGCGCCCAGGATCATCGCCTTGGGCTTGTCCGCCGGCGTGGTCTCGTCGGGAGCCACGCACTTCTTGGCATCCGGGCTCGTGCGGTAGATGTTCTCATACGTCTTGTAGTGGTACTCCGTGGCGCTCGAGAACTCAGCGGCGCAGGTATCGACCGTCTTCATGCTGGGAACCACGCCCAGGCCCTTGCGGTAGGCGCGCACAAAGCGCTCATCGGAGCCGGTCAGCGCGGCGATCTCGGCGTCGCTCGTACCGTACTGCTTGAGCAGGCGCATCGCGTCGGCGTCGATATCCTCCACACGCAGGCCGCGGATGCTCTCCTGGACCTGCACCATATCGTTGATGCGATTGAGATACCACGGATCGATACCGCAAATGGCGTGGATGCGCGCAACATCCCAGCCGCGGCGCAGGGCCTCGACCACAAAGAAGATGCGGTGCTCGGTCGGGGTACCCACGGCCTGAGCAAGCTTGTCGTCGCTCAGCTTATCGGCACCCTCTTTGCCACCGGCACAAATGCCCTGATGCCCGTCCTCCAGCGAACGCATGGCCTTGCCAAAGGCTTCCTCGAAGGTGCGGCCGATCGCCATGATCTCGCCCACGGCCTTCATGCGCGTGGTGAGCGTAGGGTCGGTACCCTTGAACTTCTCGAAGGCAAAACGCGGCACCTTGACCACGCAGTAGTCGATCGTGGGCTCAAAGCAGGCAGGCGTTGCCTTGGTGATGTCGTTGACGATCTCGTCGAGCGTGTAGCCCACAGCCAGGCGCGCGGCGGCTTTGGCAATGGGGAAACCCGTGGCCTTGGAGGCCAGCGCGGACGAACGGCTCACGCGCGGGTTCATCTCGATGACGATCAGGCGGCCGGTCTGGGGGTTCACGGCAAACTGCACGTTGGAGCCGCCGGTCTCGACGCCGATCTTCTCCAGAATGGCGAGCGAGGCCACGCGCATGCGCTGATACTCAAGGTCGGAGAGGGTCTGCGCCGGCGCCACGGTGATGGAGTCGCCGGTATGCACGCCCATGGGGTCGAGGTTCTCGATGGAGCACACGATGATGCCGTTGCCGGCGTGGTCACGCATGACCTCCATCTCGTACTCTTTCCAGCCCTCGATGGACTCCTCGACCAGCACCTCGTGGGCGGGCGAGAGTTCCAGGCCCTGGCTCACGATGGAGACGAGCTCCTCGTGGGTGTGAGCGATGCCGCCACCGGCACCGCCGAGGGTAAAGCTCGGGCGCAGTACGCAGGGATAGCCCACGCGCTCGGCGATAGCCTCGGCGTCGGCCACGCTGTAGGCATAGCCCGAGCGCGCGACCTCCAGGCCGATCTCGGCCATGGCCTCGTTAAAGAGCTTACGGTCCTCGCCACGCTCGATAGCGGCCAGGTCGCAGCCGATCATCTCGACGCCGTACTTGTCGAGCGTACCGTCCTTTGCCAGCTCGACGGCGGCGTTCAGACCGGTCTGGCCGCCCAGCGTGGGCAGCAGCGCGTCCGGGTGCTCTTTCTTGATTACGCGCTCGACAAACTCGGCGGTGATGGGCTCGACATAGGTGCGGTCGGCAAGACCCGGGTCGGTCATGATGGTCGCCGGATTGGAGTTGACCAAGATGACCTCAAAGCCATCCTCCTTGAGCACCTTGCAGGCCTGGGCGCCGGAGTAGTCGAACTCGCAGGCCTGGCCAATAACGATGGGGCCCGAACCAATAACGAGGATGCGCTTGATGTCAGTACGTTTAGGCATGTTAGTTCTCCTCGGTCGCAGCGTTCTCGGACTCGGCGAAATTCCAGCCGGCGAGGCGGTCCTTCGCGGTGTCGATGTCCAGGTAGTTCTCCTCGCCGTCCATGAGTCGCGTAAAGGCGGTAAAGAGATAGTGGGCATCGGTGGGGCCAGGCGAAGCCTCGGGGTGGTACTGGACCGAGAAACACGGGGCGTCGAGCAGCTGGATGCCCTCGGCGGTGCCGTCGTTGAGGTTCACATGTGTCAGGCGAATGCGACCAAAGCGCTCGTTCATCACGACCGGCGCGATGCCACGACGCACCCAGGCGCGCAGGTCGCCATCGGCCGCATGCTCGGTTTCGCCGCCGGAAAGCTCCGGAATCAGTTTGCCCAGACTGGGGAACAGCAGGCCAAAGCCGTGGTTTTGCGCGGTGATCTCCACGCGACGGCTCACCAGATTCATAACCGGCTGGTTACCGCCACGGTGACCGAATTTAAGCTTTTCCATTTGGGCGCCGCAGGCCAGGCTGATCATCTGGTGGCCGAGGCAAATGCCAAAGACCGGCACCTTGCCGATCAGCTGCTGCACCTGCTCATAGGTCTCCACCACGGCATCGGGATCGCCGGGGCCGTTGGATAAAAAGACGCCGTCGGGATTCATGTCGAGCACCTGCTGAGCAGGCGTATCCCACGGCACGACGGTAAGGTCGCAGCCGGCGCGGACCAGCCCCTCCAGAATGCCGCGCTTCACACCGCAGTCGTAGGCGACCACTTTGTGACGGGCAGGAGCGGCAACCGCAAGCGCAAAGTCATGCGTGGCAGGCAGGTCGGCGGCCACAAACTCGTGAGGCGCGGGGCAACTTACGGTCTTGACCAGGTTCTCGCCTACCAGCGTGGGCGCTGCGGCCAGACGCTCGGCGAGCTCGTCGACGTCGAAGATCTCGGTCGAGATAATGCCCATCTTGGAACCATTGTCGCGCAGATGGCGCACCAGAGTGCGGGTGTCGACACCCTCGATAGCGACGATGCCGTGAGTGCGCAGGTACTCCGGCATGCTGACGGCCGAGCGCCAGTTAGAAGGCGTGGCGCACATGTCGCGAACGATCATGCCGCGCATGGCCGGAGCGCTCGCAGGGCGCACGGCGTCGCCGGGGAAGGCCGACTGGACATCGGTCTCGTCGATACCGTAGTTGCCGATCTGCGGGTAGGTCATGGTTACGATTTGGCCGGCATAACTCGGGTCGGTCATGACCTCAAAGTAGCCCTCGAGCGAGGTGTTGAAGCAGACTTCGCCGGTCGCGGTGCCCTCGGCGCCGCATGCACGTCCATAAAAAATGGTCCCATCCTCAAGATACAGGATACAGGGACCGCAGGTGCCCTTGCTGGTTTTGGCCAGCATACGCTGGCAAAGCTCGCTGGGCGCGAAGGTGCGGGCGGCAGCGCCCGCGGTATGGTTGTTCGCCATAATTCTCCTTCCCGGTCTCACAGGACCGGCTTAAAGGTGTGTAGTTAGGCCTCGCGGTATTGTAACCGCAAGCATGCCTCATGGCGTTAATTTCATCGAAATGTTTACGAAATGATAATTATGACTTTCTATGCATAATGATTATTTAATCCCCGTCCCAGAAAAATTATCCCGCGTGGGCTTGTGACTCACGCGGGATAATGGCCTCTTATTTTTTCTTGTCCTGCTCCAGCAGTTCGGACGGCGTTCGGTCGGGCTTGCCGCCGCGGAAAATCTCGCGGCCATGCAGACGATGCTCCAGGTCACGTTCGGCCTTTTCCTCGTCAATCTTGGTCTGGCTCACCACCGGGTCCTCAATCAACGACGACACCGAGTTCACCTGCTTCTGAATGCGCTCGGCGATGGTGTCATCCATACTCACGATGCGCATCTTCCAGTCGATACTCGTAGCGTTGGATGAGCTCTTGGTCCACACGAACGTCAGGATGGCGCTCTGGTGGCCCTGGGCGGGAAACATGCCAAAGAAGGAATCATGCTGAATGTCGCTATCCTCGTCGATATAGGCGTGAACGTTATACACCACGCGGTCGATCTTATCGTTGAGCAACGCGTTGGTCGCAAGCGCCGCGGCCTGAATCTGCCCGTTGGACAGCAGCTCGAGCTCGTTGGCAGACGATGTGTCCAACACCGTTACCTCGACCGTGCCCGTACGCTCATCGGCTTCATCGACGGTAAAGTCGAGCGGGAACTGCGTAAAGCCGTTGCCCCACTCAAGGCCGCCCTTCAGCGCCGTCGAAACGGTATCGACCGAAACGCTCTCGGACAGGTTGGCGGTGTTCAGACGACGCATCACGCCGTAGCCAATCTGCATGCCCACGATCAGCACCAAGATGCCGATAACCACGGCCATGGCAGTCTTCGTAATGGTATGGCTCACCTGCGAGCCCGAAGGATCGTCCTCGGACAGCGGGTCGATATGTTTTGCCTGGCTCGCGCGGTCCTCGCTGCGCAACTGCGCCAGCGCTGCTTTGTCACCGCGCTTGGCCGCAGCCTCCTTCTCACGCATGCGCTCGGTTCGCTTTTTGGCAAGCGTGGGATCCAAGACACCGGATGCATCGATTTCGGAGAATAACTCCGTCACTTCTTCCGGAGTCAAAGGGTTCTTGTCAGCCATAAACTTCCTGTCATATCAATCAGTCGAGCTCGTGCGCACGCGCACCTTCGAACTGCATTCGATAGTAACGGGCATAGGTGCCGCCACGGGCGAGAAGCTCCTCGTGCGTGCCACGCTCCACAACGCGACCATGCTCAACGGTCGCAATCTCATCGGCATGCTTAATGGTCGAAAGACGGTGGGCAATGATAATCGTGGTGCGGCCGCGTGCCAGCTCTTCGAGCGACTCCTGGACTGCCTCCTCGCTCTCGTTATCCAAAGCACTCGTCGCCTCGTCCAAGATCAAGATTTTGGGATTCTTGAGAAACACACGCGCGATGGCAACGCGCTGTTTCTGTCCGCCCGAAAGACGGCTGCCGCGCTCGCCCACGACCGTGTCATAGCCCTGTGGAAGCGACTCGATAAAGGCATCGATGTTGGCGCGACGGGCGGCCTCGGCGATCTCTCCTGCCGTAGCGCCCGGCTTGCCGTAGGCGATGTTCTCGCCAATCGTACCGTCAAACAGATAGACATCCTGCTGCACCAGGCCGATGGCGCGGCGCAGGCTCTGCTGCGTCACATCGCGCACGTCCTGGCCGTCGATGCTAATGGATCCGGCGGCCACGTCATAAAAGCGCGGCAGCAGCGAACAGGTCGTGGACTTGCCACCGCCCGAAGGGCCAACCAAAGCGATGGTCTGCCCGGGCTTGATGGACAGATCCATATGGTCGATAACGGGACGCTCGTCGGCATCGCCCTCGCCCAGCTCAACATCCTCGTAGTTAAAGCACACGTCGTGATACTCCACGGCGCCGGCAGTCACCTGCAGATCCGTAGCGCCCGGCTTGTCCTGGATATCCGGCGCGGTCGAGAGCACCTCGTCCATACGCTTAAAGCCGGCGATAGCCTTCTGATACGTTTCGGCCGAATTGACGAGTGTCTCGAGCGGCGTGCAGAACAGCGAAATATAGAGTGCAAAGGTCGCCATATCGACCGCCTGCAGCTGCCCCTGGGCGACCAGCCAGCCGCCCAGCAGCACCACGATCACATAGAGCACACCAGAAAGCAGGCCATACGTCGCGGTATAGACGCCCATGGCGTGATACATGTTCTCTTTGGACGAAAGATAGCGATTGTTTGAGGCGCGGAACTTGAAGCGTTCGGTCTCCTCATTGGCAAAGCTCTTGACCACGCGCATGCCCGCCAGCGAATCCTGCAGCTGCGCATTGATGCCGCTGATCTTTTTGCGGTTGTCGCTAAAGACCTCGCGCATGCGCATGTTCTGCCAAAACATGATGGCCGAAAACGCCGCCGTCACCACGGCCATGGCGAGCGCCAGCACCGGGGCGATGGTAAAGAGGATCACAAACGAGCCGATAATCTCGATGCCGCAGATGATGATCCACTCGGGCACGTGATGCGCCGCCTCGCAGATATCGAACAGGTCGTTGACCACGCGGCTCATCATGTCGCCCGAGCTGTTGCGGTCAAAGTACGCAAAGCTGAAGCGCTCATACTGGTCGAACAGGTCCTCGCGCATCTTGGACTCCATGCGCGCGCCCATCACGTGACCCCAATAGCTCACAAAGTAGCGGCAGGCGCAGCGGACGGCATACATCAACACCAAGCCCACCGCGATCATGCCGAGCGCCTGCATAATGGCAGCCTGACCCTGAGTAAATAGCCCACCGGTCAAATTGCGCAGGATAATGGGGAACGCCAGGTCAATGGCGGCAAGCACCAGAGCGCAAACAGTATCAGCAACAAAAAGCCCCATCTGGGGCTCGTAGTAAGAAAGAAACCTCTTAAACATAGTCACCTTACGCGGTTTTACCAAACCGCGTTTCGTCTCGACGCTGCAAGTGCTCCATTTGGACAATCTGGCCTTCAATCGTCGGTCGCGTATATCCATACGCTTCCCTCCTCTTTTAGGCCACCTTGTCTCAATTGGAGCACTTTCGCTGACTTACACAAACCTGCGGGATCATCCCCGCTCGTTAAAGATCGGCCCCACCCAAGCGGTGCGCGATGCTGTCGCAGGCAAGCGCGCCTACGACGGTCTTGGCGTCTTCGATCTTGCCGTCGAGCACGGCGTCGATCAGCTCGTGCAGCGGCACCAGGTCCACGTTGACAAACTCGTCATCATCGGGGTTGGGCGCATCAAACTCGAGCTTGGTAGCCAAGTAGATGCGGATGATCTCATCGCAAAAACCGCAGGACGTGACAATCGACGTCAAAAAGCGAATACGACCAGCCCTAAAGCCCGTCTCCTCATGCAGTTCGCGCTTGGCGCAATCGAGCGGATCCTCGCCTGGATCGAGCTTGCCGGCGGGAATCTCGACCGTCACGCGGTCGATGGCGGTGCGGTACTGACGCACCAGTACGATCTTGCCGCTCTCGGTCAGCGCCACGACGGCCGCCGCACCCGGATGGCGAACGATATCGCGGGCGCTGCGGCGACCGTTGGGCAGCTCAACCTCAAGACGGTGGACGTCGAGGATCTTGCCCTTCCAGGCGCACTCCTCCGAAAGAATCTTCTCGTGCAGCTCGGCATCGTGCGGGTCGTCGTCGCCCAGCACCAGCGCCGGCTCGTCAGCGACCTCGCCACCAGGCTCGCCCTCGGCGTGCCCATACATGCGGCTGTCCTCTTCGACGATCTGCGCGTCCACGAGCTCTTCGTTCTTCTCGTCCATCCGTCTCATTCCTCTCGGATTTTAGGCATCCCAGGCGTCGCGGCCGCGCAGCGCGCGCAGGCCGATGTCGTGACGCAGGGTCTTGCCCTCAAAATCAATCTTCTCGCAAGCCTCGTAGGCAAGGTTGCGAGCGTTCTCAAACGTGTCGCCCAGAGCGGTCACGGCAAGCACGCGGCCACCATTGGTCACGAGCTGGCCGTCCACCACGGCAGCACCCGCGTGGTAAACGGTCACGTTCTCCATGGCCTCGGCATCCTCAATGCCAGTGATGACCTTGCCCTTCTCGTAGCTGCCGGGATAGCCCGCGCTCGTCAGGACAACGGCCACGGCCCACTCGTCACGCCAGTCGAGCTCAATCTGATCGAGCTCGCAGTTGGCGCAGGCGAGCATGACCTCGACCAGGTCGTTCTTAAGGCGCGGCAGCACAACCTGAGTCTCGGGATCACCAAAGCGGGCGTTGAACTCCAGCACCTTGGGGCCGGCGGGGGTGAGCATAAAGCCGCCATACAGGCAGCCGCGGTAGTCGATGCCCTCGGCAGCAAGCTCGGCCACGGTCTGCTCCATGACCGCCACCATCGTGGCGTGCTCTTCATCGGTCACGATGGGCACCGGGCTGTAGACGCCCATGCCACCGGTGTTGGGGCCCTTGTCGCCCTCGAGCGCGCGCTTGTGGTCCTGCGAAGTGGCCATGGGGCGCACGGTCTTGCCGTCGGTAAAGGCCAGCAGCGAGCACTCGGGACCGGTCAGCATCTCCTCGATGACCACGGTGCTGCCGGCATCGCCAAAGGTGCCGCCAAAGCACTCGCGCACGGCCTCCTCGGCCTGCTCAAGTTCGGTCGCCACGATAACGCCCTTGCCCGCGGCAAGGCCGTCGGCCTTGACGACCAGCGGGGCGCCCTGCTCGCGCACGTAGGCGAGAGCCGAAGCCTCGTCGGTAAACGAACCATAGGCTGCCGTCGGAATGCCCGCACGCTCCATGAGCTGCTTGGAGAACAGCTTGGAGCCCTCCATCTGGGCGCCCTCGGCACCCGGGCCAAAGCAGGGAATACCCGCCGCGCGCACGGCGTCGGCCACGCCCGCCACGAGCGGAGCCTCGGGGCCAATTACCACGAGTCCGCATCCGTGGCTCTGAGCAAACGCCGCCACGGCCGCGGGATCGCAGTCGTCGAGAACAACGTTCTCGCCGCAGCTCGCGGTGCCGCCGTTACCCGGCGCAATGTAGAGCTTGCCGGCGCGCGGTGATGCTGCGAGCTTTGCTGCCAAAGCATGCTCGCGGCCGCCGCTGCCCAACAACAGGATGTCGATGGTTTGAGTGTCCGCCTTCAAGGGTGCCTCCTCTATGGATGAATGGCCCGCTCCGCGCGAGCCCTTTGCAAGCAAATATACCCCTCGGCCGCCCACTTGGGCTGCAAAGGGGTATATCGCAATAACCAAATGGTCCCGATTACTTCCAGAATCGGTTGATGATCTGCTCGCGACCAGCGCCAACGCCAATGAACGTCACGCGGGTGTGTGCCAGATCCTCGATAAACGCCACATAGTCCTGAGCCTCTTGCGGCAGCTCGTCAAAGCTGCGACAACCGGTGATATCGCACTTCCAGCCGGGGAGCTCCTCGTAGATGGGCTTGGCGTGCTCAAAGCGCACCTGATGCTCGGGCACGCTCGTGTAGCGCTCGCCATCGACGTCGTAGGCCACGCACACCTTGATGGTGTCGAAGGCCGAAAGCACGTCGAGCTTGGTCACGGCGATGTCGGTGAGGCCGTTGACGCGCGAGGCATAGTTGGCGATAGGGCCGTCAAACCAGCCGCAACGACGACGGCGACCGGTGGTCACGCCGTACTCATAGCCCTCCTCGGTCAGCGTGTGGCCGGCCTCGGACTCATAGGAAAGCTCGGTGGGCATGGGGCCCGAACCGACGCGGGTGATATAGGCCTTCATGACGCCCAGCACGCGGTCGACGTTCTTCATGCCCACACCGGAGCCGGTGATGGCGCCGCCGGCGGTACAGTTGGAAGACGTCACGTACGGATAGGTGCCGTGGTCGATGTCGAGCAGCGTCGCCTGGGCGCCCTCAAACAGCAGGTTCTTGCCCTCATCGATCATGTTGTTGAGCAGCAGGCTCGTCTCGGTGATGTAGGGACGCAGGCGCTCGGCCATCGGCAGATACTCGTCGCAAATCTGGTCCACGGTGTAGGTGGGCAGGTTGTAGATGAGCTCGAGCTCGGGGTTCACGCGGGCAAGAGCGGTCTCCAGCTTGTCGCGGAACAGCGTCTCGTCCAGCATGTCCTGCATGCGCAGACCAATGCGGGCCATCTTGTCCTGATAGCACGGACCGATGCCGCGCTTGGTGGTACCGATGTTCTTCTTGCCGAGCTTCTGCTCAAAGGCGCCATCCAGGTCGATGTGGTACGGCATGATGACATGCGCGTTGCCGCTAATCTTGAGGTTCTTGGTGGTGATGCCGTCGGCCTCGAACATGTCGATCTCCTCAAGGACAACCTTGGGGTTGACGACGCAGCCGTTACCGATCACCGACACATGGTCGGAATACATGATGCCGGAGGGCACCTGGTGCAGGCCGTACTTCTTGCCGTTGACGACGATGGTGTGGCCGGCGTTGTTGCCGCCCGAGTAGCGCACGACGGCATCGAAGTCGCCGGCGACCAGGTCGCAGATCTTACCCTTGCCCTCATCGCCCCACTGGGCACCGACCAAAACGGTTGACGGCATGTTTACTCCTTACATTCATGGACTGTCTACGCGCCACGCCGGCACGCAGAAGCACAAAACATTCCCAGTATACCCGTGCAACGGGCGCCTGTCCTACTCCTCGGCATGTGCCCCATCAAGCTCATAGAACTTGGTGGATGCCGGCAGGAACATCAGGTCGACGTCGCCGATCGGGCCCGAACGGTTCTTGGCCACGACGATACGCGTAACGCCCTCGTCGGGTCGATCGTCGCGCGAGGCTTCGGCCTCGTCGGCGGAGCGGTCCAAGAACATAACGATATCGGCGTCCTGCTCGATGGAGCCCGATTCACGAAGGTCGGAAAGCTGCGGGCGCTTGCCGGTACGGGATTCGACCTGACGCGAGAGCTGCGACAGCGCGATGAGCGGGATCTTGAGTTCCTTGGCCATGATCTTCAGACCACGCGACATCTCGGAGACCTCGACGGTACGGCTCTCGGAGCGGCGTCCCGGCGGAGGACTCACCAGCTGCAGGTAGTCCAGGATGATGATGGCCTTCTCCTTGTTGTGGAGCATGCGGCGGCTCTTGGCGCGAATCTCGGTCACTGTGGTGCCGGGCGTATCGTCAATCAGAATATCGAGCTTGGACAAGGTCTGCGTGGCCTCGTTGATATTGGCCCACTGCTCGGGGCTAATGCGGCCCATGCGGAAGTCACTGATCGAAATCATGGCGTAGGCGCAAATCAGACGCTGGGCAATTTCCTTGCCCGACATCTCCAGCGAGAAGAAGCCGACGGTATAACCGGCCGCGGCAGCGTTGAGCGCCAGATTCAGGGCGAACGACGTCTTACCCACAGCAGGGCGGGCGCCGATGATGATGAGCTGGCCCTCGCGAAAACCCATGAGCATGCGGTCGAGCGACGGGAAGCCCGTGGGCACGCCCGCAGCCTGGCCGCCTGCCTGGCACACTTCCTCGGCCTCGTTATAGGCCTCGACCATAAACTCGGTCAGCGTCTTGTAGCTCGACTTGACCTCGCGCGCCGTGACCTTGAGCAACTTGCTCTCGGCCAGCTCCACGACCTCTTTGGTATCGGTGGGAGCGTTATAGGCCAGCGCGTTGATCTCGTTGGTGGCGCCGATCAGCTCACGCAGCATCGAATCGCGGCGAACGATAGCGGCATGGTGCTGCCAGTTGACGAGCGACAGGGTCTGACCCATCAACTCCAAAATGTAGGCCTCGCCGCCCACGGCATCAAGCTTGTTGATGCTTCGCAGGTAATCGATCAGCGAGATGGAGTCGATGGGAATGCGGCTGTTGTACATATCGACCATCGCGGTATAGATGGTCTTATGAATGGGCCGGTAGAAGTCATCGGGCTGCAGCTCGACCTGGGCCTCTTCGACCACCTCGGGCGATAGCAGCATAGCGGCCAGTACATTGGCCTCTGCATCTTGGTTTTGGGGAAGACCCAACTTGGAGCCGCGGTCCTCAACCGTCAGCCCGGTCTCCCTATCGTCATATGCCATGAGCATCCTCATTCATATCGCTTGCGAGCATCCATAGTATCAGCCACGGTCCCAAAACGCGCCGCGCGCCGCCAATCATCACCGAACCAAACGGATGAACGGTCCTGTATATAGGACTTCGACGCAACGTTCACCATGACACTCACTCAGCGCAAAAAACAAAAGGGCGCCCTGGTTTCCCAGAGCGCCCTTCTTAGAACAAGATTGTTGCGTTGCAGCAAATGCTACTCGGCAGCAGCCTCAGTCTCGACCTCGGCGGTCTCGGCCTCGGCGACCTCAGCGGCCTCCTCGACCTCAGCCTCGGCAGCGAGCTCCTCGGCGGTAACGCCGACGAGAACGACAACCTCGGCCTTGATCTCGCGGTACAGCGAGATGGCAACGGTGTGGGCACCGGCAACCTTGATGGGCTTACCGAGCTCGACGCGCTTGCGGTCGATGTCCATACCGAGCTGAGCCTTGATGGCGTCAGCGATCATAGCGGCGGTAACGGAGCCAAAGAGGATGCCCTCGTCGCCGACCTTGACGTCAACGGTGACCGTCTTGCCCTCAAAGGCAGCCTTGGTCTCGTTGGCGGTAGCCAGACGGACGGCCTCGCGCTTGGCGATGTTGTTGCGACGCTCGTCAAGCTGCTTGAGGTTGCCCTTGGTGGCGGCAACAGCGAGCTTCTTGGGGAACAGGAAGTTCTCAGCGTAACCCTGAGCGACCTCTACGACGTCACCCTCGCCGCCCTTGCCCTTGATCTCATCGAGAAGAATAACCTTCATGATGCGTCTCCCTTCTTAGCCGCGGTCGCGGTTGCCACGAGAGGAAACCACGGGGACGGTGTACGGCAGGAGAGCCATCTCGCGGGCGCGCTTGATGGCGTTGGCGATGTCATGCTGATGCTGCGTGCAAGCGCCAGTGACGCGACGGGGCTTAATCTTGCCACGGTCGGTCATGTACTTACGGAGAAGCTGAGTGTCCTTATAGTCGATGAACTCAGTGTTCTCCTTGCAGAACTGGCAGTACTTACGACGCGGCTGACGTGCAGAAAAATCATTAGCCATGTCAAAATACCTTTCGTTTGGCAACTTCGGCGAACCGAAGCCGCCTCTCACTCAAAAATAGGTGAACAACCCTTAGAACGGGATGTCCTCATCGTAGACGTCGACCGCGGGCGGCGTAGCCACCGGTGCGGCAGGACGTGCTGCGGGCGCGGGAGCTGCGGGGGCGTAACCGCCCTGGTCGTAGCCACCCTGGCCACCACGGGAGCTCATAAACTCGATCTCATCGACGATGACCTCAAGCTTGCTCCGGCGCTGGCCGTCGCGCTCCCAAGAGCTGTAGCGCAGCTTGCCCTCGATCGCGACCTTGTTTCCCTTTGCCAGGAAACGGCTCACGGCCTCGGCGCGGGTGCCGAACATGGTGCAGTCGACAAAGTTGGGATAGTCCTCCCACTCGCCAGTCTGCGCGTTGCGGCGACGATCGTTCACGGCGACGCCAAAGGACAGAACCTGGGTTCCGCCGGCGGTGGCGCGCAGCTCGGGATCGCGGGTGAGGTTACCGGTGATGTTCACTCGATTGATGCTCATAACTCACTACTTCCTCTTGGGGCACAAGCCCAGTCCAAAACGACAGTCTTACTCCTGGTCGTCGCGACGGACGATCATGTGGCGGACCACAGCGTCGGTGATGCGCAGGACGCGATCAAGCTCGGCGATCTGGGTAGGATCTGCGTGGAAGTTGATGAGGGTGTAGTCACCATCGGTGAGGTCGTTGATCTCGTAGGCGAGCTTGCGCTTGCCCCACTCGTCAACGGAGTCGACCTTGCCAGCGCCCTCAGCGATCGTGGTATCGATACGCTTCATAACAGCGAGACGAGTCTCGGGGTCGAGCGACGGGTCAACAAAGAACAGCAGTTCATAAGCCTTCATATTGTCACCTCCTCTGGGCAAATGTGGCTTCAGGTCGTGAAGGTGCGCCTGAAGCAGGAAAAGACTTGGTAATAATATCTTTCAACCTCCTAGGCTGCAAGAATATGCAGCTACAACCTCATGACCTCCACATATGTCCATGCTCACACGGCACTTCATGCGCATTCCAACCAAATGCTGACCAAATGCTTGACGGATCTGTGTTCAAGATACGGTGCCGTGGGGACAAGCTGAGCCAAGCCGCAGGTCAGCGGGCACAAGGCTGTGGTCGCAAAATGCATACCAGTGGCCCACAGCACCACCCAAAGATTTTTAAATTCATTGCCAAGTCGCTTATGAATACCCTTTTTTGAACAATTGAGTTGATCAACCACGCTGGTCGGAAGCCGTTTTTTGGGACCTCAAGCCCCACTGCAGCGCCAAGCACGGCCAAGCGTTTTAAAAAATGCCAACTTTTCTGTTTGCACTTTGCGATTCCTCGTGTATACTGACTTTCGCATTTAACGGAGAGTTGTCCGAGTGGCCGAAGGAGCACGATTGGAAATCGTGTAGGCGTCAAAAGCGTCTCCAGGGTTCAAATCCCTGACTCTCCGCCAGTTAATTCCAAAGCAGGCCTTCGAGCCTGCTTTGTTTTTACCCCACGCGGAGGGGTGGCAGAGTGGTTGAATGCGGCGGTCTCGAAAACCGTTTGGCCTGTATAAGGTCACGAGGGTTCGAATCCCTCCTCCTCCGCCATTTTGGTTGAGAAAGCTCCCGAAAACGGGGGCTTTTTTGTTTAGAGTCCCTTACAAGCAAATACGGCGGAGGAGGAGGGATTCGAACCCGTCAGGACGCGGAGCGTAAAGAAAACGCGCCAGTGGCGCGTTTTTAGCGCAGCGCGGTCGGCGCAAGCCGACCGAATAAATTTTGAGCTCCGCTCAAAATTTGGACATCCCTCCTATTCAGCCACGTCCCCCATTGCTTTCGATTTCACCTTGAATCTCAAACATGTACATCACCCTCCAAAAACGACATTTTTCGGCATCTTTGGAGGCTGATGTACATGTTTGGTACCCATGACCGTTCCCAGTCCCTACCGTTTGCCGAGCAATAGGGTCTCAATCGCCGCCAACCATGTACTATGTACGGGCATTGTTCAAACCCGAGAATCAAAGGACCTCATCTTGCCCGTCGTCGCCGCTATGACTGTTACTTCACACGCCTCGGATGCCATGGTCGCTATCCCATTTTGGCTCGAGATGTTCGCCGTTGTCGCGGCATCGATCTCGGGCGTGCTGGTCGCTCGCGAGCACAAGCTCGACCTGGTGGGCGCGGTCGCGCTCGCGGTGGTCTGCGGTCTGGGCGGCGGTCTTTTGCGCGATATGACGCTCCAGGTCGGCAACGTCTACATCCTCAACCAGCCCATGGCACTACCGCTCTCCATCGCCACAGCCGCCATCATCTATATCTTCCCGGCAATCGTCGATAAGCCCGAAAAACTCATTCCCCTGCTCGACATCATCTCGGTCGGCATCTATGCAGCAACCGGCGCGGACAAGGCGTTGGTGTACGGATTTGCGCCCGCCGTATGTATCATGATGGGCTTCTTTACCGCCGTGGGCGGCGGCATGCTGCGCGACGGCTTTATGGGCGTGGTCCCAGGCATTTTCCAACGCACCAACTTCTATGCCATCGCGGCCATCGCCGGATCGGCAAGCTATGTAGCCCTCGTCATGAGCGGCCTCATGAGCAATGTTGCCGCGCTGGTCGTATGCGTTGTGGTGACCATGGGGCTGCGTTGGCTATCACTGCGCTTTGACATTAAAAGCCCTACCGAGGAAGACATCGCGCGCTTTTTGCACCGTAAAAAGTAGGTAGCACAGCACAACCCCTCGAAATGCAACCGAGAGATTCTTTTAGAGCGCCCGCGCGTTGGGTACCCTGTTAGATACCTGTCGAGTATCTAACGAAGGATTCACTATGCCTTGCAACCAAGTACCGTCGATCCGGCGCCACAAAGCGCAGGCCCGCATCACCATCCTATTCGCGCTGATTGCGCTCGCGCTCACCGCACTTCCCACGGTGTCGTTCGCCGGCACCGACACCGCGGGAAACGTGCTCGCAACCGAAGTTGACTCAACTCCGTCCGGTATCGAAGGCGACCTGTACTGGGCCGGCCAAAGTCTCAACCTAGACGACGCCTCCATCGGCCGCGATATTATCGCGGCGGGTGAGAACCTGTCGATTCGCGATTGCACCGTAGGCGGCGCCGTTCGTCTGGCGGCACGCACCATCGATATCGCCAAAACCGCAATCGATGGCAGCGTCACGGTGGCCGGCCAGCACGTCGTGCTCAACACCGGCAGCACCGCCAACTGTTTTTACGCGGCAGGCGAAACGGTCGCCCTGCGCGGCTCCGCCAAATCGGCGGCGCTTGCCGGCGACACCGTAACCATCGACGGCACCGTCGATGGCGATGTTGAGGTCTGGGCCGACAAGCTCATCCTGGGTAAAAACGCCCGCATCACCGGCACGGTGAACGCCCACGTCTCACAGGACCCCGAGCGGGCCGAGGGCGCCCAGGTCGGAGCTCTCAAGATCGACCGGACCGAGAACGAGAACACCTCTACGGCCAACGACATTATCGGCGGCATCGTTGCCGCGGCGCTTTCCACCTGCTTTGTCGCCATCCTGCTTGAGCTTGTCTTTCCACGCGCAACCGCCAGCGCTGCCGGCATGCTCCATCAGCGTCCCATGCCGCTGTGGGTAAGTGGTCTTCTGGGCACGGTCGCCGTCGCTCCCGCCGTGCTGCTGCTCATCATCTCGATTGCAGGCCTGTCGCTCGCCGCCGCCCTCATGTGCGGCGTCATCGGCATCGCTTTGGTCTCGGCGGCATTTACGGGCACCGCGGTCGCGCGCATGGTCGGACACAACCAAAACCGCTACGCCATGGCCGCCGTGGGCGGTATCGTCGCGGGCGCACTCACGGCACTTCCTCTTATGGGCAACTTTGTCAGCGGTGTAGCCTTCGTCTTCACGCTCGGCTACGCCATCCAGATCATCTGGCGCAACGCCCACCTCAAGCCGCAGCAGCCGGCTAACACGCCAGGACTCCCCACCGCCTAGCCGCCAACCACCACAAAAGGGCCAGGCACCTTTGTGGTGGCGCAAAGCAACCTGATCCCATTGCACCAAAAAGGGCGCCGACCATTGCGGTCGACGCCCTTTCTTATTGGCAGTTATAAGCCCCAGCGCTTATTTGTTGACCTGGCCGGCGCGGACGGCTGCCTTCTTACGGTCGGTGGCGTTGAGCAGACGCTTGCGCAGGCGGATGTTCTTGGGAGTAATCTCCACCAGCTCGTCGTCGGCGATGTACTCCAGCGCCTCCTCCAGAGAGAAGGTGCGAGGCGGCACCAGCTGCACGGAGATGTCGGAGGTCGAGGAACGCTGGTTGCCCAGGTTCTTGGTACGGGCGATGTTGACGACCATGTCGCCGGCCTTGCTGCGCTCGCCCACGATCATGCCCTCGTAGCACTCGGTGCCCGGCTCAACAAACAGCTGGCCGCGCTCCTGCAGCGTGCCCAGGGCATAGGCAACGGCCTTCTCGGTGGTCATGGAGATCATGGCACCGTTCTGACGGTTGCCGATCTCGCCGGCGTAGGGACCGTACTCCAGGAAGGTGTGGTAGAACACGCCCTCGCCGTGGGTGACGTTCATGATGCGGTTCTTAAGGCCCATGATGCCACGCGTCGGGATCTTAAACTCAAGGTGCGTCACGATGCCCGAGGTATCCATGCTCGTCATGATACCGCCGGAGGTACCGAAGACCTCAACGACCTTGCCCGAGTACTCGTCCGGGCACTCGACGACGGCCTGCTCGACGGGCTCCATCTTGTTGCCGTTCTCGTCCTTCTTAAACAGAACGCGGGGACGGCCGACCTGGAACTCAAAGCCCTCGCGGCGCATGGACTCCATCAGGACGGACAGGTGCAGGATGCCGCGGCCCGAGACCTCGACGCCGCTCTTGTCCTCGAGCTCCTCGATCTTCATGGTCACGTTGTTCTCGGCCTCGTTGAACAGGCGTTCCTTGAGCTGACGGGCACCAACGATGTCGCCGTCGCGACCGACGAGCGGGGAGGTCGAAGCCTCAAAGACGATGGACAGGGTCGGCTGGTCGATCTCGATGGGCTCGAGCTCAACGGGGTTCTCGGGATCGGTGTAGACATCGCCGATATCGGTGCGGTCGATGCCCACGACGGCAGCGATGTCGCCGGCGCCGACTTCCTGGCACTCGGTGCGGCCCAGGTAGTCGAAGGTAAAGAGCTGTTTGACGGTAGCGGTGGCGCTGGAGCCGTCGTTCTTGACAACCAGGATCTGGTCGCCCTGGTGGATGGTGCCGGAGTACACGCGGCCGATGCCGATACGGCCGACGAAGTTGGAGTGGTCGATGGTCACGCACTGCATGGCGAGCGGGGCGTTCTCGTCAACCTCGGGTGCGGGCATGTCGTCGATGATCATGTCGAGCAGCGGGTACATGTCCATGTTGCCGTCGTTGGGGTCAAGACGGGCAAAGCCATTCATGGCGCTGGCGTAGACCACGTGCTCCATGGCGAACTCGAGCTGGTCGTCGGTGGCACCCAAGTCGGCCATGAGGTCCAGGCAGTCGTTGTAGGCCTTCTCGGGGTTGGCGCCCGGACGATCGATCTTGTTGATGACGATCATGATCTTGAGGCCGGTGTCGATAGCGTGACGCAGCACGAAACGGGTCTGGGGCATGGGGCCCTCAAAAGCGTCGACCAGCAGCAGGGCGCCGTCGGCCATACGCAGCACGCGCTCGACCTCGCCGCCAAAGTCGGCGTGGCCCGGGGTGTCGATGACGTTGATCTTGACGTCCTTGTACTCGATAGAGATGTTCTTGGCGAGAATCGTGATGCCGCGCTCGCGCTCCTGGTCGTTAGAGTCCAGGACGCGGTCCTCGACCTGCTGGTTGGCACGGAAGGCGTCCGTGGCACGCAGGAGCTTGTCGACCATCGTCGTCTTGCCGTGGTCGACGTGGGCGATGATGGCGATGTTCCTCAGATTGTCTACGCGCATGTAGTTCCCCTATCTTCTATCCATATACAAACGGCACGCGTATGCGACCCGCCCAGCGACACAACGCTCAGCGGGAATATTGAGCCTTTTACCGAAAACTCGTTTATTTTAGCGATTTTAGATGAGAGGGGTTTCCTCACCTGCAGGTTCAGGGTCGCTCCACA
The DNA here is from genome assembly GCA_900556875.1 of uncultured Collinsella sp. Lineage (GTDB taxonomy): Bacteria > Actinomycetota > Coriobacteriia > Coriobacteriales > Coriobacteriaceae > Collinsella. The sequence continues at coordinate 1,761 of USQQ01000010.1, read as the reverse complement.
TAAAACCATCGCCGGCACCCATACCCTCATACAGCACGTATGCCGAAAAACCGCTCTCGAGCGTGGTTTCGAAGAAGCTCACGAGCAGGGCGTCGTGATAGCCGCCGTCAATTTCGACACAACCGGTGTAGCCGATGGCATAGCGGGCGATGCGGCCCAGGCCCTCGTCCTTAAGACCCATCTTGTGCTCGGAGATAAAGTTGGTGGCCGCCTCGAGGCATGTCTCTTCGCCGTCCTCGTCGAGCGCCGCCAGATATCGGTTGGAAGCAGCGTCCTCGATCGCCACAACTACGCCCGGATTCTCGCCGGCGGCAAGGTCGTCCAAGAACGCACCAATCAGGTCACACACCATGGCGTCGAGCTCGGCGGAGACGTTACCGGCGTCCTGCATATCCTGTGCCATCTTTAGACCTTCCCATCGAGTCTGGCGTCGTTACAGTTCTTGTGCCTCGGCAGCGATCTTGGCGGCAGCGTCGCGGGCGCGCATCATATCCATCGCGCGCTTGTCGAGTACCTTGATCTGGTTGGTCAGCATTACTGCATCGACCACACCCCAGATTACCAAGCCTGTTGAAATCGAAAACCCAAGCGCACCAACTGTACCACGAAGGCGCGAGCAGATTGCCGCGACAAGGGCGGAGACGACAACCATCTTGATAAACGAGCCGCGGCGCTCGCGAAGCGTGCGGGCCTGCGTCACATAGGCAATGCGTGCCGCCTCAGAAGCCTCCGAGCGCATCTGGGCCTCGCGCGCAATGGCCGCCGCCTCAGCCGACATACCGCCGGCCATCAGCGAACACTCCGCAACTCTGCCGCCCCGCATTTAGAAGTCATCGGGGGAGAGCGTATGGACGAACTCGTCGAACTTCTCGAACTCCTGCTCGTCGTCGACTTCCTCGGCGTGGGTGGAAACAGTGCCCAGGCGATTCATGATGTCGTCCTCCACGAACATGGGAGCATTGCTGCGCACGGCAAGGGCAATGGCATCACTGGGGCGGGCGTCGATCTTGCGCTCCTCGCCATCGGCCAGTACGACGATCGTCGCGTAGAACACCGGCGGCTCGGCGCGAACGATCTCGATGCGCTCGAGCTTGGCGCCCAGGGCGTCAACGGTATCGAGCAGCAGGTCATGGGTAATCGGGCGCTCGGCGCGGCCGCTATCGATGCCGCGGCTGATGGCAGCAGCTTCAAACGAACCAGTCTGAATGGAAAGGGAACGCAGCGGCGCGGGCGAGTCCGATTTGCTGCTGCGCTCACGAAGTACGATAAGCGATGGCACGGGACCGGCGGCCATGACGATGGTCTCTATGTCGACGCGAACCATGGAACACCTCCGGTACGTAGCGGTTAACACGCGGCAGCGCGCCGCATTGAATAGCTATACTACCCAATCTTTCGCACAGCACACAAAACCAAAATGAGATTTATCGCAGACAAGAAAAAAGCCCTGAGGCAACGCCCCAAGGCTCTTCACAGTTTTGATGGTGGACCTGACAAGATTCGAACTTGTGACCTCCCGGTTATCAGCCGGACGCTCTAACCAACTGAGCTACAGGTCCATCATGGTGGAGGTTAGGGGGATCGAACCCCTGACCTCAGGCTTGCAAAGCCCGCGCTCTCCCAGCTGAGCTAAACCCCCACGGAGACAGTAATAAACACCCCAGCGGCGACTCGGCTCTCGCTGGGGTGTTTATTGCGAAAGAAAGTGGTGGACCTGACAAGATTCGAACTTGTGACCTCCCGGTTATCAGCCGGACGCTC
>USQQ01000009.1 GCA_900556875.1 uncultured Collinsella sp. | reverse complement strand
AGCGACGCTATCAATAACGCAATTCAGACCGGTGCGACCAACCTTGGCCAGGCCCAGACGAACCTGGGTCAAAACGCGCTGCCGAAAGCCTCGAGCGCGCTCGATTCCTTTGCCGCCGTTTCGGGCGACCTGACCGGCATCGTATCGGGTCTTACGCCCACGATTACGAACGCGCGTGGCACGCTGGCCCAACTCGATGCGACGCTCAAACAGGCCAAGACCACGCTGTCCCAGACCGATGCCTTGCTTGCCAAGGTCCAGGACAAGCTCGCAACCGCCGCCAACGACATCGCGGCGCTGCAGACTTCCGAGTCCATGGGCGAGCTGGCTGATCTGGTGGGCGTCAACGTCAATGACGTCGCAGATTTCATGGCATCTCCGGTTGAGCTGACGTCCAAGTCGATCTATCCGGTCAAGAGCTTCGGCTCGGGCATTGCCCCGTTCTATACCAACCTAGCGCTTTGGGTGGGCGGCTACGTGCTTATCGCCATCTACAAGCTTGAGGTCGACCGCGAAGGCATCGGCAGCTTTACCGCGCGTCAGGGTTACTTTGGCCGCTGGTTGCTACTGGTGATCCTGGGCGCGTTGCAGGCCATCATCGTTACGGTAGGCGATCTGGTGATTGGCGTGCAGTGCGTCAGCCCGCTGCTGTTCGTGCTGGGCGGCATCGCCATTTCGTTCACCTACGTCAATATCATCTATGCGCTGTCCACCACGTTTAAGCATATCGGCAAGGCTATCGGCGTCATTCTCGTCATCGTGCAGATCCCGGGTTCGTCGGGCATGTACCCCATCGAGATGATGCCCGGCTTCTTCCAGTGGCTGCACCCGCTGCTGCCCTTTACCTACGGCATCAATCTGCTGCGCGAAACGGTCGGCGGCATGTACTCGTTCAACTATCTGTTTAACCTGTGCATTCTGGGCGTGTTCTTGATCGTGGCGCTCTTTATCGGTCTGCAGCTGCGTCCGCTGCTGCTCAACCTCAATCTGCTCTTTGATAAGCAGCTTTCCACGACGGGTCTGATGATCTGCGAGTCCAATGACCTGCCGCGCCAGCGCTACTCGCTGCGCACGGCCATGCGTGTCATGCTCGATTCCGATTCGTATCGTCGCGAACTGCTCGATCATGCGGTCGCCTTTGAACATCGCTACCCGTACTACATCAAGGGCGGTTTTGCCGCCGTGGTGGGCGTTCAGGTCCTGCTCTTTGTCCTGTCGACGGTTCTCGATATCGACAATAACGGCAAGATCATCCTGCTGGTCATTTGGATCATCTCGGTTATTGCCATCTGCGGCTGGCTTATCAATATCGAATATATCCGCGCGAGCCTCAATACCCAGATGCGCATCTCGGCGCTTTCGGATGAGGACCTGCGTCGCGAGATGCGCGAGCACACGGCCGCCATTCCTGCCGCTCGTCGCATGTTCGGCTTGAATGCGAGCGAGCGAGGCTCTAAATCCAAGGATCAGGCTGCCGACCAGTCCATTCACCACGATATGCACCATGTGCCCGCGAACGGGGACGACACATTTGTGATGAATGAGGATAGCGCCCCGCTTGGCAAGCACTCCAAAGGAGGTGAGGCATAAATGAAGAACATCCTGCATCTGTTTAAGCGCGATGTCCAAAACGTGTCTCGCTCCGTAATCGGCTTGGTTGTCGTGATGGGCCTCATTATCGTGCCGTGTCTGTACGCATGGTTTAACATCGCCGGCAGCTGGGATCCGTACGGCAACACCGGAAACCTCAAGATCGCTGTGGTCAACACCGATGAGGGTTACGAGAGTGATCTGATTCCCGTCGAGATCAACGTGGGCGAAAACGTTACCGCCGCTCTGCGTGGTAATGAGAACTTTGACTGGATTGTGCTCAACGATCGCGATAAGGCTATCGACGGTGTTAAGTCGGGCGCTTACTATGCGGCCGTCGTAATCCCTAAGAGCTTTAGCTCCGACATGATGACGCTCTTCTCGACCGACGTGAAACACGCCGATATCGAGTTCTATGAGAACCAGAAGGCCAACGCCATCGCCCAGATCGTGACCGAAAAGGGCTCGAGTGCCGTTCAGAACCAGGTCAACGAGACCTTTACCAAGACCATCACGACCATCGGCCTTAAGACAGTGTCCAGCCTGCTCGATTACATGAGCACCGACCAAGTGAGCAACTTTATCGCCAACCTGTCCTCGACGCTGGGCGATTCGGTCGAGGACCTGCAGGACATCAAGGCCAGTGCGACTTCGCTTGCGGGCATCTTGAGCTCCACGTCCGATTCGCTGACGTCGGCGAGCGGTATGCTCCAGCAGACGGGTACGGTCGATGAGTCGACCAAGCAGTTGATGGAGCACGCCAAGAGCGGCATGAGCGATTCCAAAGAAGCGCTGAAGGCCGCCAACGACGCCATCAACGCCGCGATTGACGGAAGCGCGGGCTCGTTCGACAACGTGTCCGCCGAGCTTGCGAAGGCATTCGATGCCGCGAATCAGCATGTTTACCTTACGGTGTCTCAGCTCAACGATGCCGCGGCGGCGCTCAATACACGTGCCGACGATATCGACGCCACGGCCGACCAGCTCCGCGGCTTTGCCGAGCAGGTCAGTGACGAAAAGCTCCAGGAGAGCCTTAAGTCTGTAGCAACATCGCTGGGCAGGATCGCGGTGGAGTATCGCAACAACGCCAAGGACCTGACGGCAACTGCTAAGTCCCTTTTTGATAGCATGGCCGAGGTCAACAACTCGCGTGCCGAGGTCGATCAGGCCATCGCCGATGCCAAGGCCGGCATCGCGGGCGCCAAATCCGATTACGATTCCACGTTCTCGGTTAAGGCCAAAGAGCTCAAGAAGACCGTCTCGGGCATTCTAGACTCGCTCGATGGTATCTCGGGCGATCTGGATAGCGCCGTAGATGGCCTGACCGACGCATCCGGTTCGCTGGCAAAGGGCCTCTCCAAGGCTGCAAAGCTGGTCAACAAGGCTTCCGATCAGCTGGGTGAGGCGTCGGACAAGATTAGCGCTTTCAAGGACGAGCTCGATGGCGCCCTGATGTCGGACGACCTTGCCACGATCAAGACGATGATTGGCAACGATCCCGAGGGTTTGGCTGTGTCGCTTTCCGGCCCCGTCGCGCTCGATCGCAAGCCGGTCTATCCGATTCGTAACTACGGTTCGGCCATGGCACCGTTCTACACGATTCTGTCGCTATGGGTCGGCTCGATCGTGCTGGCAGCCATGATGAAGGTGTCGGTTGACGATGAACTTATCAACGAGCTGATCCCCGTGCGCCTGCACGAGATCTACCTGGGTCGTTACCTGTTCTTTGGCGGTCTGGCCCTGCTGCAGGCAACGCTCGTGTGCGCGGGCGACATTCTGTTCTTTGGCATTCAGTGCGACAACCCGCTGCAATTTGTGCTGGCGGGCTGGGTCGCGAGTCTCGTGTTCTCCAATATCGTCTACACGCTTACCGTGTCGTTTGGCGATATCGGCAAGGCGCTCGCTGTCGTGCTGCTGGTCATGCAGGTCGGCGGCTCGGGCGGCACGTTCCCTATCGAGATGACCGGTCCCGTGTTCCAGGCGATCTATCCGTTCCTGCCGTTTACTCACGGCATCAACGCCATGCACGCCGCCATGGCCGGTGCCTACCATATGGAGTACTGGATTGAGCTGGGCATTCTGGCGAGCTATCTGATTCCGTCGCTGGCCTTGGGCGTGGTCTTTCGCCGTCCGGTCATCAAAGCCAACGATTGGATCATCGAAAAGCTGGAATCAACCAAATTGATTTAGCGCGGCAATGTGGCGTTGCCGGAACATCGAGGCTTTCCTGCTCGATACTTTAGCGGGCTGGATTGCGGTGCAGCGCTGGTTGTTGCTACAGTAGCGGGGCGTGCCGGGGGTCCGGCGCGTCCCGTTTTTATTTGACCATGAGGCGGCACGCAGCCATACGCGTGCGGACACCACGCCCAGTTTGAGTGTGAGGATGTTCCATGGCCCAATACGCTGCCAACGAAATCGAAAACTTGCCCGATAGCCCTGTTGCTCGCGAGGACCTGGGTGCGGGCGGCATCTCCCGTGGCGCCGGTGCTCGTTCGCCGCTGTTCTGGAAAGTTCTACTGCTCTCGGTGGCGATTATCTGGGGCTACTCCTTTACGACTATGAAGGACGCGCTCGACACCATCCCGGTGTTCGAACTGCTCTATGTTCGCTTTCTTCCCGCAGCGCTGGTCATGTTTGTTATCTTTCGCAAGCGCATCGCCGCCCACCTTAACGCTCGCAATCTGATTGTTGGTCTGAGCATGGGCGCGCTCATGTGGGCAGCCTATGCCTTGCAGACGGTCGGTCTGGCTCAGACCACGGCGGGTAAGAACGCTTTTTTGACGGGCACCTATTGCATTCTGGTCCCGTTCGCGAGCTATTTCCTAAGCGGCGAAAAGCTCACTCGCTACAACTTGGGCGCCGCATTGCTCTGTCTGGCGGGCATTGGCCTGGTGGCGCTCGATAGTGTCGAGTTCAACATCGGTGACGTCATTACGCTGGCGGGTGCGGTCTTTTTCGCCATCCAGATGGCGGTGACCGCCAAGTACGGTCGCAAAATGGACATCAACGTCATCACGTTTTGGATGTTTGTGGGCAATGGCGTCTTGAGCCTTATCTCGTCGCTGTTATTCGAGACCCAAGCGCCTCTGTCCGTGTGGACGCCGAGCTTTATCGGCGTGATGGCCTTTCTCTCGGTGGGCTGCACGTGCGTGGCACTGCTCATCCAAAACGTCGGCTTGGCGCACGTCCCGGCCTCGACGGGCTCATTGCTCCTATCGATGGAGTCCCCCTCGGGCGTGTTGTTTTCGGTGCTGCTGATGGGGGAGGCGCTCACTTCGCGTCTGCTCGCCGGCTTCGTCCTCATCTTCTTGTCGATCATCTTGAGCGAGACACATTTCGATTTTTTGCGCCGAAATAATTGCGCGCAATTGTAAACAACTTGTTGCGCCGCCCTCCTGGGGCGGCGTTTTTTATGTAACGCCCTTACAGTTATGCCTTGCACTTTAGACCATCAAAGTGTTTGCAGCACAAATAATACTGGAGGGCATCTATGGCACCAGCTCTGTCTGATTTTCAACCGCAACCAGCGCCCAAGGCCACCCCGGAAGCGCAAGCCGCTATCGGTGACGGTCTTGTTGCCGAGGCTCAAGCTTTTGCAGACAAGCTTGCTGCGTGGCGCCACGATCTGCACCAGACGCCCGAGTTGGGTAATCGCCTTCCGCAAACCTCTGCGTATATCCAGGCACGTCTGACCGAGATGGGCATCCCGTTTGCCACGCTCGTCGACGGCTCCTGTGTTGTGGGCCTCATCGGCGCCGGTGCGGCCGTGGCGGCCCAGGGCAACGGCACGTGCGCGGACGATCAGGCCGGCACGGTCATCATGTTGCGTGGTGACATGGATGCCCTTCCCGTCGCGGAAGAGTCGGGCGAGCCTTTCGCCTCTGTCAACGGCTGCATGCATGCTTGCGGCCACGATATGCATGCGACGGCCCTGCTTGGTGCCGCCCGCCTGCTCAAGGCTCGCGAGGCCGAGCTTGCCGATGCCAATGCCACGGTTAAGCTGCTGTTCCAGCCGGGTGAGGAGACCTTTGAGGGAGCACGCGCTGCCATCGCCGACGGCTTGCTCGAGAACCCGCGCCCTCAGGCGGCCTTTGCTATGCATGTCAACAGCCAGTCGCCGCTTGGCCTGGTGCTCTACGGCAGTCCGGCGCTTTCGGGCGTGTACGGTTTCCGCATCACGCTGCAGGGCAAGGGCGGCCATGGCTCGAGCCCCGAGATCTGCATCGACCCCATCACGGCCGGCGTCCATGTGCACCTGGCGCTCCAGGAGCTTATCGCCCGCGAGGTGCCGGCGGCCAAGGAAGTCGCGCTTACCGTTGGCAAGTTTGCCGGCGGCTTGGCGGCCAACGTCATCCCCGACACCTGCGTGCTCGAGGGAACGCTGCGCGGCTTTGATGTTGAGCTCATGGCTCACCTCAAGAGCCGCATCGCGGAGGTCGTTAACGGCGTTGCCGCAACATATCGTACGCCGGCGACCATCGAGACGCTTTCGGATGTTCCGCCGCTCGTGCTCGACAGCGATATGACGCAGGCGTCGCTTGGCTACGTGGGCGCGGTGCTGCCCAAGTCCGCCTTCCTGCCGCTGTTCCACGCCATGGCGAGCGAGGACTTTGCGCTTATCTCGAGCGAGATCCCGAGCGCGTACTTTACCGTGGGCGCCGCTGTAACCGATACGGATGAGCATTTTGCCCAGCACCATCCCAAGGCGCGCTTTAACGATGCCGAGCTGCCGCTCGGCGCCGCGGCTTATGCCGCCGTCGCTCTCGGATACATTGCGGACCACAAGGAGTAATCCATGTCCCAGCAACGTAAATTTTTCCCCGGCTGGCTCGTGGTGGCCTCCGGCTTTGTGATCATGGCCACGTGCTACACGATTTTCGTCAACTGCATGAGCCTGTTCCAGCCGCTCATCGTCAGCGACCTCGGGATTACGCTTGCCCAGTACAACGTCTCCAACGCTATCTCCACCGTGGTGAGCGTCGTGGGTTCGCTCGTTATCGGCCATGTTGCCGATAAGGTGAGTGGCCGCGTATTGGGCTCGCTCACCGTTATCGCTACCTCGGCGGTGCTCGCGGGTATGAGCTTTGTGGGTGAGCTTTGGCAGGTCTACGTGCTCTTTGCCGTTTCGGGCTGCTTTGCTGTGGCCTCGACCCGTCTGCTCATTAGCCTGGTGACCGCCAACTGGTTTACCGCCAAACGCGGCCTTGCCATTTCCATCGCACTTTCGGGCTCGGGCTTTGGCGGAGCCATTCTCTCGCCGATCGTGAGCTCGCTGATCATGAGTGTGGGCTGGCGCTCTGCGTTCCTGGTGCTCGCTGCCGTCTGCATTGTGGCGGCGCTGCCCATCACGGCCTATTCCTTCCGCACCAAACCTTCCGAGATCGGCCTTAAGCCGCTCGGTGAGAACCCGGGCGATCCGTCTGTTTCCACCGCGGGCGACAAGGACGAGCACACGGCCCCCGAGGTTAGCGTCGGCTGGTCTCGTATCAAGAAGAGCCCGGCATTTTGGCTGCTCGTCGTCGCCTTCCTCTTTATGGGCCTGGTCAATGGCGCCATCCTGCCCAACCAGGTCACCAACATGACGAGCGTTACCGTCAACGGCGCCAAGATCGTCACGGGCGGCCACGATCCCATGTGGGCGGGTACCGTGCTTTCGGCCTACATGGTCACCGTCGTTATCGCCAAAATCTCGCTCGGCGCGATCTATGACCGCTTTGGCCTGCGTTTTGGCAATATCCTTGGCTCCGTTGCGTGCATTATCGCCTGCGTGGCGCTGTGCTTCCCGACGACGGGCCTCGGTCCTATTGTCGCCGCGGTGAGCTTTGGTATCGGAACGTGCATGGGCACCATCACGCCTACCATCGCCGCGTCCAAGCAGTTTGGCATGGCCGACCTCGGCAAGGTCACGGGCACCATTACCTCGCTCGAGATGGTCGGCGGCACCGTGGGCGCTATCGTCTCGGGCGTGCTGTTCGATGCCACGGGCTCCTTTGCGAGCACCTGGATCGTGTGCCTGGTGTGTTCTGTGATCATGCTCGTATTCCTGCTGGCCTCGGAGCCTATCGCCGCCAAGCTGCGCGCAAGCGTGGCGGGGGAGTAGACGTCCGTCGTTCTTTTCTGTTCGCCCCGTTCTGCCCGTGGCCGCCTTGGAAGCCGAATGGATGCTCGTACCATCATTCGGTTTCCAAGGCGGCTACGGGCCTACGAAATGAGCCCTTTTCCTCCGTCCCCAAGGGAACACGTGATCCGAAGGGGACGGAGGAAAAGGGATCACAAACAGCGGCGGCGCGCCTGGCCGAACGAGTCCCCATACCCTCGTTCGGTCAGACGCGCCGTCGCTGTTTGCGTTTGTGCCGTATAATGACCATTACCTATGACGCGATACAAAAGAAAGGTGTTTGCCCATGCAGGCACAGAAGGCGGAGGGAACCCGCGACCTTATCGGCGCCGAGATGCGCGCCTGGCAAAAGATGCAGCAGATTGCGGCCGGCGTGTTCGAGCCGTTTGGTTTTAAACCCATCGAGACGCCCGCGATCGAGCAGGTGGACGTGTTTGTCCACGGTATCGGCCAGTCGACCGACGTCGTGCGCAAGGAAATGTTCCGCGTGTTCAGCGGTGCCAACCTGGAGCGCGTCTTTACCGAGGGCACCGACACCAAACTCAAGCCCAAGCAGCGCCTGGCGCTTCGCCCCGAGGGCACGGCCGGCGTGGTGCGCGCCGTCGTCGAGAACAATCTGGTGCCCCAGGGCTCCACGCCGTTTAAGGCGTACTACGCCGAGGCCATGTTCCGTGGCGAGCGTCCCCAGAAGGGCCGCCTGCGCCAGTTCCACCAGGTGGGCATAGAGTGGCTCGGCGCTCCCGATCCGGCGGCAGACGCCGAGTGCATCATCATGCTCATGGAGTTCTACAAGCGCTTGGGCTTCGATCTTTCCAAGCTTCGTCTGCTTATCAACTCGATGGGTGACGCCCAGTGCCGTCCGGCTTACCGCGAGCAGGTTAAGCAGTTCATCCTCGATCACGCCGACGAGATGTGCGATGAGTGCCGTGAGCGCGCCGAGCTCAACCCGCTGCGTGCCTTCGACTGCAAGAACGACCATTGCCGCGAGATCATGGCCGAGGCCCCGCTGATGGGTGACAACCTGTGCGACGAGTGCCGCGAGCACTACGAGCAGGTCAAGCGCTATCTGGATGCCGCCGGTATCGAGTATGTCGAGGATCCCACCTTGGTGCGCGGCCTGGACTACTACACCCGTACTGTCTTTGAGGTCGAGGCCCCTGGCGCCGGCGTCGGCTCCATCGGCGGCGGCGGCCGCTACGATGGCCTGGTCGAGCTCGAGGGTGGCAAGCCCACGGCGGGCGTCGGCTTCGCTGTCGGTTTTGAGCGTGCGCTGCTGGCCCTTCAGGCCTTTGGTAACGACTTGGGTGCCGATGAGGCCCCGTGCGTCTATGTCGCCAACGCCGGCAAGGAGCTGCGCCAGAACGTCTTTGCCATCACGCAGGAGCTTCGCGCCGCTGGCATCGTGACCGAGGCCGACTACCAGGGTCGTTCGCTCAAAGCTCAGTTTAAGCAGGCCGACAAGGTTGGCGCCAAGCTCATTTTGGTCCTGGGTGGCGACGAGCTTGCCGCCGGCAAGGTCAAGGTGCGCGACATGGAGAGCCATGACGAGGCCCTCGTCGATCTGGCCAACGTGGTCGAGGCGGTTCGCGAGCGCCTGTAGCGCATGATTTTTGAGCTGTAGTGCCGCTGAGGTGCCCAGCTCATTGCGAGCGATTGTTACGGGGGTGTTTCGCTTTTATGCGGAATGCCCCCATTTACGTATGCCGCCCACCGAGAAATACGACCATTTAGGGCAAAAACCCTTGCAATGCAGAAAATACTTTTGTGTGGTAAAGCGCAATCAGCGCCGAAAGTTTTTGCCGAGTGCCTATAATGAATACCGCATGTTACGTGCATAGAAGGAGGAATGGGAGGAAACGTGGCTGAGAACCTAAGCAACCAGTCTGTACCCGAAGCCGCGGCGCGCGTCGCTGCCGTGGTCAACCGCCTCGTTAACCGAATCGGCTCGAATGCCGAGTCCAGGGAGCGTCTCGCCGAGATCGAGATCCCCGAGGAGCTGCGCGACAACTTGGCGCTGTTCCTGCGCCTAGAGCGCCGTGTGCTTAGCGAGTATGATCCCGAGATCGCGGACCTGTTCGACAAGATCCTGACGGCCGAGATTGTGGCCAATGCCGGAAACCCCGGCGCCCGTGCTGCCGACGAGGCCGTCGACGAGCAGGGCGTGCCCACCGCCGACGAGCCCACCGCCGTGGCATTCCGTGAGGTCGTCGATCTGATCGACAGTCTGCCGCTCGATAAGCAGCAGGTCATCGTTCGCGCCTTTACGAGCTTCTTCCACCTGGCAAACCTGTCGGAGGAGAACTACCGTGTGGCGCAGCTGCGCGAGCGCGAGGCCGGCGCATCGACCGATACCGAGGTCGATCCCGCCAACGAGCTCACCGTCGCCTATCACCAGTTGGTAAACGAGATGGGTGTCGAGGGCGCCAACGAGCTGCTCGGCAAGCTCGAGTTCCACCCTGTCTTTACCGCACATCCCACCGAGGCCCGTCGCAAGGCCGTCGAGGGCAAGATTCGCCGTATCTCCAACCTGCTGGAGGAGCGTCCGCGTCTGGGCGGCTCCGACCTGGTGGAGAACGAGCGCCATATGCTGCAGGAGATCGACGCCCTGGTGCGTACGAGCCCCATCGCGCTCAAGAAGCCCACGCCGGTCGAGGAAGCCGATACCATCATCGACATCTTCGATAACACGCTGTTCGACGTTATCCCCGTCATCTATCGTCGCTTTGACGACTGGGTGCTGGGCGACAAGGCCGGTACCGTGCCGCCGCTGTGCCCGGCGTTCTTCCATCCCGGCAGCTGGATCGGTTCCGACCGCGACGGTAACCCCAACGTCACCGCCAAGGTGAGCCGTGAGGTCGCCGCCAAGTACTTCACCCACATGGTGCTCAAGCTCGAGGACAAGTGCCGCCGCATCGGCCGTAACCTCACGCTCGAGGCCACCTACAGCAAGCCGTCTGCCGAGCTCATCAACCTGTGGAACCATCAGGTCGAGATGAGCCCTCGGTACACGGCCCGCGCCGAGCTGATCTCCGAGCACGAGCCGCATCGCGCCGTCATGCTCGTCATGGCAGACCGACTCAACGCCACCGTGCGCCGTATCACCGATACCATGTATCACAGCGCCGATGAGTTCCTGGATGACCTGCGTGTCGTTCAGCGCTCCCTGGCCGCCTGCGGTGCCGCCCGTGCTGCCTACGGCCCGGTCCAGACCATCATCTGGCAGGTCGAGTCCTTCGGCTTCCATATGGTCGAGATGGAGTTCCGTCAGCACTCCGTGGTGCATGCCCGCGCCCTCAAGGATATCCACGAGAACGGTATCCATGGCGACCTGCAGCCCATGACGCGCGAGGTCATCGATACCTTCCGTGCCATCGGTTCCATCCAAAAGCGCTACGGCAAGAAGATGGCGCACCGCTACATCATCTCGTTCACCAAGAGCGCCCAGCATGTGGCCGACGTCTTTGAGCTTGCCCACCTGTCCTTTGCACACGAGGAGGATGTCCCCGAGCTCGACGTGATCCCGCTATTTGAGCAGCTCGAGGACCTCGAGGGCTGCGTCGACGTACTCGACCAGATGCTTACGCTGCCCGTGGTGCAAAAGCGCCTTGCCCAGACCAACCGCCGCATGGAGGTCATGCTGGGCTACTCCGACTCCTCCAAGGATGCCGGTCCTACCACGGCCATGCTCGCGCTGCACTCCGCGCAGGAGCGCATTGCCAAGTGGGCCGAGAAAAACGATATCGATCTGGTGCTCATGCACGGTCGCGGCGGTGCCGTGGGCCGTGGCGGCGGTCCGGCCAACAAGGCCGTGCTGGCGCAGCCCAAGGGTTCGGTCAACTGCTTCTTTAAGCTCACCGAGCAGGGCGAGGTCATCTTTGCCCGTTACGGCAACCGCACGCTGGCTCAGCGCCATGTTGAGTCCGTTGCCGCCGCAACGCTTTTGCAGTCGGCTCCGAGCGTCGAGAAGACCAACACCGAGACCACGCAGAAGTTCTGGGATATGGCCGACAAGCTCAACGCCGCAAGCCACGAGCGCTATCTGGACCTGCTGAACACCGAGGACTTTACACCGTGGTTCTCGACCGTGACGCCGCTGACCGAGGTCGGTCTGCTGCCGATCGGCTCGCGTCCCGCCAAGCGCGGCTTGGGTGCCAAGTCGCTCGACGACCTGCGTACCATTCCGTGGATCTTCAGCTGGAGCCAGGCGCGCATCAATCTGGCCGCTTGGTACGGCCTGGGCACCGCCTGCGAGCAGTTTGGTGATCTGGACCAGCTTAAGGCTGCCTACCAGGAGTGGCCGTTCTTCCGCACCTTTATCGACAACATCGAGATGTCGATTGCCAAGACCGACCAGCGCATCGCCAAGATGTATCTGCACCTGGGCGATCGCCAGGATCTGTCCGAGAAGGTCTTCACCGAGATGCAGCTCACCCGTAAGTGGGTCCTTGCCATCGTCGGTGACGAGTGGCCGCTGCAGCGTCGTCGCGTGCTCGGCTGCGCCGTCCGCGTGCGTAACCCCTACGTCGACGCCCTGTCTATCGCCCAGGTCCGCGCCCTTCGCGAGGTGCGTATGAACCAGGACGAGATGGCAGAGGAGAAGAAAGCCGAGTACATGAGCCTGATCCTTTCGACCGTGACCGGCGTCTCGGCAGGATTGCAGAACACGGGGTAATCGATAGCCCTGTAGTCGTCCGGGCCCGCCATTAGTTTACTTTTAGGCACGTCCTCGGACATGCAAGAAGCCCTCGCTGCGCACTTCGTGCGGCGAGGGCTTCTTGCGTCCTGCGGAGTGTGCCTAAAAGTAAACTAATGGCGGGCCCTACGATGTCCGGTCTTCGGCGGATTACTGCTGGGGAAAGATAGCGCGCTTCGCGCACTTTGATGGGGCTTCGTGCTGCGGAATGCATTCAGAGGGAAACCCGTCGGGTCCCTTCGTCCGCGGTCTTCTGGGATTAAAGCTGAAGGGAATAAGGCGCGCTTCGCGCATAGCGTGGAGTGCGGCGAGGGCTTCTTGCGTCCTGCGGAGTGTGCCTAAAAGTAAACTGACGGCGGGCCCTGCGATGTCCGGTCTTTGGCAGAAGGCCGCTGGGTGAGGGTGGTGCTTGGGGCGACGTGCAAAAAACGGAGTTTTCTGCGGCCAATGATTGATGTATAGGACCAAAGGTGACGTTCGCGGTCTTTGTAGAAGCCATTACATGCCAATTGGGCCTTGTCGATGTTCAAATATGGATGGTTTCTTGCCGCATGCTGTCTAGAAGGGAAGAACCATGGAGGCTTCCTGGCTTTCGATAGACCTTTAGCTCCAAAGACTTATCTCGCGATGCTGAATACTCGCAAAAATGCACGCTCCGGATGGGGCTACCCTGTTACGGTTCGAAACCCATGCGTCATTCTATGCAGTTTATTGACGTATTTATGCAATATAGCTTACACGCGCATGCCACAGGATTGATGTTTGTTTCTGCGCCGTGTAAACCATCCTGTCCATAGTGCCATTGACAGGCGGCCGCGGTCCCCTTTGGGATCGCGGCCGTTTTGTTGTGGGTCAAATATGAACGTTGTGTTAATGAGTCGGTGGACGGTGGTGTTTTTCGGTGAGCGGCGTATCCTTCCAACGGTTTATCTAGTGTGTCAGTTGAAAGGAAGAGGGCGCTCATCATTGTTTGAATGTGAACTGCCGTTTGACCACAAAACGTTGCATCTGGAGCTCGAGGATAAGAACTTCGCGGGTGTGATGGAAGGTCATCAAAACGAGTTTAAGACTACAAAATCTCAGGAAGAGCTGGTAGAGGAGTCGCTTGCCAACCCTTATGGCTCGCCTTCGCTCGAGGGGCTTTGTGCTGGCAAGAAGGATATCGTCATCATTAGCTCCGACCATACGCGTCCCGTTCCCTCGCGTGTGACAATGCCTATTCTGCTGCATCACATCCACGCTGCCGCTCCTGAGGCACGTGTGCGCATCCTGGTCGCGACCGGCATGCATCGCCCCTCGACGCACGAGGAACTCGTTAACAAGTACGGCGAGGAGATCGTCGCTAACGAGGAGATCGTCATGCATGTCGCGACCGACGACAGCATGATGAAAAAGATCGGCACCCTGCCTTCTGGTGGCGAGTGCATCATCAACAAGATTGCCGCCGATTGCGATCTGCTGCTTGCCGAGGGCTTTATTGAACCGCACTTCTTTGCCGGTTTCTCTGGCAGCCGCAAGTCCGTGCTGCCCGGCATCGCCAGCTACAAGACCATCATGTACAACCACAACGGTCAGTTTGTGAACGATTCCCATTCGCGTGCCGGCAACCTGTGCCACAACCACGTGAGCGAGGACATGTTCGCCGCCGCCGAGATGGCTCACCTTTCTTTTGTGCTCAACGTGGTGCTTAACGGCAAGCACGAGGTCATCGGCTCCTTTGCCGGCGACATCCACAAGGCGCACGAGGCTGGCTGCGAGTTCGTGAAGAGCCTTGCCGGCGTTGAGCCCGTTGAGTGCGAGATCGCCATCACCACCAACGGTGGCTACCCGCTCGATCAGAACATCTATCAGGCCGTGAAGGGCATGTGCGCTGCCGAGGCCACGCTTCCCGAGGGCGGCGTGATCATCGACGTCGCCGGTTGTGCCGACGGTCACGGTGGCGAGGGCTTCTATCACAACATCGCCGATAACGATCCGGCAGAGTTTGAGCGCGCCTGCATCGACCGTCCTAAGGACGAGACCCTGCCCGATCAGTGGACGAGCCAGATCTTTGCCCGCATCCTGGCGCATCACCCCGTGATCATGGTCACCGACCTGTGCGATCACCAGATGCTCAAGGATATGCACATGACGCCGGTCAACACTATCGAGGAGGCGCTCAAGCTCGCCTTTGAGATGAAGGGTGCCGATGCCAAGGTGGCCGTCATCCCCGATGGCCTGGGCGTTGTCGTCGCGCAGCACTAGCACGCGGCCTAAACGAATCGTTTTTAACCGACAAGAAAGATAAGGTTTTATGCTTACCAAACTCCTCTGCGAATTCGGCGCAACGGCCCTCATGATCATCTTTGGCGTGGGCGTGCACTGCGATACCGTGCTCAAGGGCACCAAGTATCAGGGCTCTGGCCACATGTTTGCCATCACCACCTGGTCTTTTGGCATCTCGGTCTGCCTGTTTGTCTTTGGCGGCGCTGTGTGCATGAACCCCGCCATGGTGCTTGCCCAGTGCATCGTCGGCCTGGTGCCGTGGGGCAACTGCATCCCCTTCATGCTTGCCGATATGCTCGGCGGCTTTGTGGGTGCCGTGATCGCTTGGTTTATGTATGCCGATGAGTTCAAGGCTTCCGAGGGCGTCGTCGACCCCATTGCCCAGCGCAACATCTTCTCGACCAACCCCACCACCGAGGGCACGAACTATGCTCGTAACTTCTTCTGCGAGGCTATCTGCACCTTTGTGTTCATCAGCGCCATCCTTGCTGCCGCTAGCCGCGCCGGCGAGAACGTTTTGATGCTCGCAATCTGCGTCGGCCTGATCGTTTGGGCTGTTGGCATGGGCATGGGCGGCATCACTGGCTTCGCCATGAACCAGGCTCGTGACCTTGGTCCTCGCATGGCTTATCAGGTGCTGCCGATTAAGAACAAGGCTGACAACAACTGGAAGTACGGCCTGCTCGTTCCTGGCATCGCTCCGTTTGTCGGTGCCGCTCTGGCCGCGCTGTTTGTGCACGGCTTCTTGGGCATGTTCTAGTCGAAGGACGGCTCTATAAGGTCCGGGCCCGGTAAGGGTTAACTTCCCAACGCGTCCTCGGACATGCAAAAAGGCTCGCTGCGCACTTTGTGCGGCGAGCCTTTTTGCGTCCTGCGGAATGCGTTGGGAAGTTAACCCTTACCGGGCCCTAGGCATACTTGGCTGTGTTCGTACAAGCAACCCAACATATATATCTGAATTTGGATGTGGTGGGCGCTTGGCTGTTGGGTGCTTTGAGATGAAAGCGGTACTTTGGGAAGGGACGATGCCTTGGGAGGGGGCGTCTATCTGAAGAGGGGCTTGATGGCTGATAGGTAGTCTTTTGCCACATCGGCCTTATCTGCTTGAAAGTTGTGCCAGGCCCACCATTGGACCATTCCTACGAAGCTTGAGGCTATGTGGTGGAGGAGGAAGCTGCGGTCCATGGTGCCGGCGGGCCCTTGGGGGCCGTTGGGGACGGTTTCGACTGCTCGTGACATGATGGTCTTGCGTAAGCAGTCGGCGAAGACACGTGAGCCGGCGCCGGCTACGAGGGCTCGTACGCCCTGGCGGCGCTCCCAGAGGTTGTTGAGAATATGCTCGACCTGCACGAGTGGGTCATCGAGGGGCGTACCGTCATCGTCGAGGGCATGGGTGCAGATATCGCACACGAGCTCAGCGAGCAGGTTATCTTTGCTCTTGAAGAGGCCGTAGAACGTGGCTCGACCCACATGGGCGCGAGCGATGATGTCGCCGACGGTGATCTTGCCGTAGTCCTCTTCGCGCAGCAGCTCGGAGAACGCCGCAACGATGGCAGCGCGGCTTTTTGCCTTGCGGGCATCCATGGCTATGCGTCCGCGTGAACGAGCAGGCAGCGAAGCGTACCGGAGCAACCCTCGTAGGGGCGCTTACCAGCGCCGTAGCCGACGGCCTCGATGCGGTGGCGGGCCGGCAGGTGCTCGGACGTGCGCAGTGCGGCGACGATGGCGGCGCCCGTGGGCGTCACAAGCTCGCCGGCGACTGGTGCGGGCGTGAGGACGATATTGCCCGCCTGGCACAGGTTGACGACAGCGGGGACGGGAATGGGCATGAGACCGTGGGCACAACGGATGGTACCGTGACCCTCGGAGAGCGACTCGACCACGATGTCCTCAATACCCAGGTCATCGAGGCAGATGGCGACAGAGCAGACGTCGACGATGGAATCGACGGCGCCCACCTCGTGGAACATGACGGTCTCGGGCGTTTTGCCGTGAGCCTTGGCCTCGGCAGCGGCGAGCGCGGTAAAGATGGCGAGGGCGCGACGCTTGGCGCCATCGCTTAACTGCGAGCCATCGATGATGGCGGTGACGTCAGCCAAAGAACGGTGGTGATGGTGGTGGGCGTGATGGTGGCCCTCGTGGTCGTGGTCATGCTCGTGGCAGTGCTCGTGTTCGTGCTCGCCATGATCATGATGGTGGTGCTCATGCTCGTGCGTGTGCTCGGCAGCTGCTTCGTTGCCGTAGAGCCAGGCCATATCGTGATCGTGGTTCTCGAGCTCCTCTGCAAGCTGGACGTCGAAATCGCAGGCGTTGATGCCATGCTTGCTTACGCGTGTGACGGCGATCGTAAAGCCGTCGACCGGTAGCGTGGCGAGCTGCTCGCGCAGGTGCTCCTCGCTGGCGCCCAGGTCGAGCAGGGCCGCGACGGTCATATCGCCGCTGATGCCCGAGGTGCCGTCGATGATAAGCGTGTGCTGATGATTGGACATGGAATGCTCCTTAACGGGCGCAGGGCGTGCCGGCGCTCAGATGATTGATAAGACTTGCCTGGTAGGCGGCACCAAAGCCGTTGTCGATATTGACGACCGAAACGCCGCTGGCGCAGGAGTTGAGCATGGCGAGCAGCGCGGCTACGCCACCAAAGCTCGCGCCGTAACCCACGCTGGTGGGAACGGCTATGACCGGACAGCTCACCAGGCCGCCGACAACGCTCGCCAGTGCGCCCTCCATGCCGGCAATGGCGATGACCACCTGTGCCTGGGCAAGTTCCTCGGCATGCGCGAGCAGACGGTGCAGGCCGGCGACACCCACGTCGTAGAGGCGGTCGACCTCGTTGCCGTAGAACTCGGCCGTCAGTGCCGCCTCTTCGGCGACGGGCAGGTCGCTCGTGCCGGCGCAGGCGACGACGATGCGTCCGTTGCCGGTAGGGGAGGGCTTGCCGCCCACGAGGGCGAGCTGTGCGTCCGGAACATATCCCAGGTCGATGCCGTTGCCAAGAAGTTCAGCGGTGCGCGCGGCTTTTTCGGCATCCAGGCGCGTGACCAGGATGCGCTCCTGGCCGGCATCGCGCAGTGCTTCGATAATGGTGGCAATCTGATCGGCGGTTTTACCGGCCCCGTAGACAACCTCGCCGGCTCCCTGGCGTACCCCGCGCGAAAGATCGAGCTGCGCAAAGCCCAAATCGGCGGTCGGAGCCGTCTGGATGCGCGTGAGGGCGTCGGCAGGGGTGACTGCTCCGCCGGCAACATCGCTCAGCAATTGCTCAAGATCTCGCTTATCCATATATGTTCCCTTCGACGGCGCAAAGTCTAGCACTCAAAGGGTATATTTCCGAACACTAAGACAAAATTGTTCGGAAACTATAGGACAGACTGATTCAATTGTTAGATGGATCGGCTAGTCACGCAGGATGATGTCCATGGCGAGCATCAGGTTGCGCTCGTCGATGGCAAACGGGGCGGCCTCGCGTGTCTTGGGCTTGGCGCAAAATGCGATACCGGTGCCCGCGGCCTGAATCATGGGGATGTCGTTGGCGCCGTCGCCGATTGCCACGGTATGGGCCATGTCGACACCGCACTCAACTGCCCACTCCAGCAGCTGGATGAGCTTGGACTCCTTGGTTACAATGTCTGCCGCCAGCTTGCCGGTGAGCTTGCCGTCCACGACCTCCAGGCGGTTAGCGAGGCAAAAGTCGATGCCCGCGGCGGCCACGATCTTATCGGCGACCTCGTGGAAACCGCCGCTCACCACGCCGACCTTCCAGCCCTTGCTGTGTGCCGAGCGCACAAGCTCCAACGCGCCGGGGGTAAATGTCACGCGCTCAAAGGTGCGCTCGAACACGCTCTCGTCCAGGCCGGCGAGCAGCCCCACGCGCTCCTCGAGCGCCTGCTTAAAGTCAAGCTCGCCGCGCATGGCGCGCTCAGTGATCTTCGCCACTTGCTCGCCTACGCCGGCCTCCTCGCCCAAAAGATCGATAACCTCCTGGTTGATGAGTGTGGAGTCGATATCCATAACGATGAGGCGTGCAGTCATGGCGGGCCTTTCCGAGTGCAGTTGTATTGGGGCACATTGTCGCACGTGGCACGCCTTGGCGACGGCCGCGGTGCACCAATTGTTTCGTCTCCGTCAAGTCTTTGGGCATGAGCTACTTTTCCGCGGCACATCGACACAGGTGCGATAAGATAGAACGCCATGTCTGGCTGCGCGGTTTACGCAGGCTGGGCAAATCTGTACGACGCTGCCCGGAACGACACGGGGCGGCACAGATCCATAAAGGAGGATCACTGGTATGAGCCAGACCCGTCCCATCGACGAGCATTCCATGCACACCCGTACCTGCGGCGAGCTTCGTCGCGAGAACGTGGGCGAAGAGGTCACCCTCACCGGTTGGGTGAGCCGTCGCCGCGACCACGGCGGCCTTATTTTCTGCGACCTTCGCGACCGTGAGGGCATCACGCAGCTCACCTTCGACCCCGAGCACTCCGACGGCGATGCCTTTAAGATCGCCGAGACCATGCGTCCCGAGTGGCCCATCAAGATCCACGGCGTTGTGCGCGCCCGTGGCGAGGAGACCACCAACACCAAGCTCGCGACCGGCGAGATCGAGGTCCTGACCGACCACGCCGAGGTGCTCAACACGTCCGTCACCCCGCCGTTCCAGATCGAGGACGGCATCGAGACCAGCGAGGACACCCGCCTGCGCTATCGCTATCTGGACCTTCGTCGTCCCGAGATGATGGCCAACCTCAAGCTGCGCTCCGACTTTACCTTTGCCATTCGCGAGGCGCTGCACAACCGTGAGTTCATGGAGGTCGAGACGCCCTCCCTGTTCAAGTCCACGCCCGAGGGCGCCCGCGACTTCATCGTCCCCAGCCGCATCCAGCCGGGCAACTTCTACGCCCTGCCGCAGTCCCCGCAGCTCCTGAAGCAGCTGCTTATGGTCGGTGGCGTCGAGCGCTACTATCAGGTTGCCAAGTGCTTCCGCGACGAGGACTTGCGTGCCGACCGTCAGCCCGAGTTCACCCAGGTCGATATCGAGATGTCCTTCGTGGACCAGAACGACGTTATGAGCGCGCTCGAAGAGGTTCTTGCCGATGCCTTCGGCCGCATGGGTGTCGAGATGCCCACGCCGCTGCGCCGCATGGACTATTGGGAGGCCATGGACACCTATGGCTCCGACAAGCCCGATACCCGCTATGGCATGCACCTGGTCGACCTGACCGACATCTTTGCCAACTCCAAGTTCAAGGTCTTTGCGACCGCCGCTAACGAGGAGGGCTCTGTCGTCAAGGCCATCAACGCCAAGGGCGCCGGTGCCTGGGCTCGCGCCAAGATCGATAAGCTTGCCGGCGTGGCCTCCACGTTTGGCGCCAAGGGCCTGGCCTGGATCGCTTTCCGCGAGGACGGCTCCATCAACAGCCCCATCGTCAAGTTCTTCTCGGACGAGGAGATGGCTGCTCTGCGCGAGCGCATGGACGTCGAGCCCGGCGACCTTGTGATGTTCGCCGCCGGCCCGCGCCTGCTCTCCGACGAGATCCTGGGCGGCATGCGTTCCCACATGGCTAACGCGCTCGAGATCAAGCGCGAGGGCCACGACTTCCTGTGGGTCGTCAACTTCCCGCTGTTCCACTGGGACGAGGACCGCAAGGCCTACGCTGCCGAGCACCAGCCCTTCACCCTGCCGACCGAGACCGACATCGCCAAGATCGAGGCAGATCCGCTGGCAGCCGGCTCTTGCACCTACGACTTTGTCATGGACGGCTTTGAGGCCGGCGGCGGTGGTATGCGTATCCACAACGCCGAGATGCAGATGTCCATGCTCAAGCTCCTGGGCTTTACCGAGGAGCGTGCCGAGTCGCAGTTTGGCTTCCTCATGGAGGCGCTCAAGTTTGGTGCGCCCCCGATGGGCGGCTTCGCCCTGGGCCTGGACCGCGTGTGCATGCTACTCACCGGCTCCGACTCCATCCGCGACGTCATGGCGTTCCCCAAGACGGCCAGTGGCTCCGACCTCATGTCGGGCGCCCCGAGTGCCGTTTCTGGCGCCCAGCTCAAGGACGTTAGCCTGCGCCTGATGTAGGCGAGCGGCTACATAGTGCCTGTAACGAGGGAAGGACGCGCTCCTTCCCTCGTTTTTTATGCGCGGGCGTTGCGAGGGCATAGGTTGACCGGACGTGACGGAAACTGTGTCCCATCGTTGACGCTCGAAGTGGGATGCGGTTTCCATCCCGCCCTCAACAAGCATCTAACGGTACAATAACTACCACGTGGCTGGGTTTTGCCGGCCGAATGTGCGATGCCGCGGGAGGGGACATGGTCGAGTTTACAAAGACGATTAAAGATCCGTTGGGACTGCATGCCCGCCCGGTTGCGCTGCTTTACGACATCATTGCCAAGCATCGTAGCAACGTATCGGTCAGTATCGGCGATCGCCATACCGACGGCCGCGATGTAATGGGGCTCATGGCTCTCTACGGCGAGTGCGGCGAGGACATCATCTTCCGCGTTTCGGGCGTAGACGAGGCTTCCTGCGTCACATCGATCAGAAACCTCTCGCTCTAAGCATGACAGGGCGCGGCAAAGGACAGCTCTTTGCCGCGCCTTTTTGTTTCGTATAGGAAACTTTTTCGAAATCTAAATGGGGACCCTTTCCAAAAAGTTAACCACGTGCTAGTTTACTATAGCGAACATAGACGTGGTTAACTTTTGCTGCGTCGATGTTGAGGACGAACTGACGTTAGGAGCTCACTCATGTCTTGCGGACCGCAGATGCCGGCTATGCCGCTTTCGATGGTAAAAGCGGGCGAAACCGTGCGCGTGTCTCGCGTAAAGGGCAATGAGGATATGAAGCACCATCTCAAGGACCTCGGCTTTGTCGAGGGCAACGAGATCCACGTGGTGAGCTCGAGTGGCGCCAATATCATCGTCACGGTGCTGGGTGCACGCTTTGGTATCGATTCCAAGGTTGCCATGCACATCATGACCGTCGGTTAGTTCGCAGCATTTCGCAAAAAGCTGAAAGGGGGACAAGTACATGAAGACGTTGGGTGACGTCAAGGTGGGCGAGAGCTCTACCATCGTCAAGCTTCACGGTGAGGGTGCACTGCGCCGTCACCTTATGGACCTGGGGCTCATCAAGGGCACGTCGTTTAAGGTCGTAAAGGTCGCACCGCTCGGAGATCCGGTCGAGATCAACGTGCGCGGCTACGAGCTTTCCATCCGCAAGGAGGAGGCTGCCGTCGTCGAGGTCCAGTAAGGGCCAGCGGCGAGTATTTCTACAGATAAAGTTAGGTTTTTCTAACTTAATGCAGCAACTTTGAAGCACATTATCCAGCTCGCGCGGAGAAAGCAGCGCGGGCACACAAGGAAGAAGGATTGAATGGCGGATTCTCAGATCCATGTCGCGCTGGCGGGTAACCCCAACTGCGGCAAGACCACGCTTTTCAACCTGATCACCGGCGCCAACGGCTACGTTGGCAACTGGCCCGGCGTCACGGTTGAGAAAAAGGAAGCCAAGCTCCTAAGCGACAAGAACGTTACCATCACGGACCTCCCTGGCATCTACTCGCTTTCCCCCTATAGCCCCGAGGAGCAGTGCTCGCGCGATTACCTCATGAGCGGCGAGCCCGATGTCGTCGTCCAGGTGGTCGACGCCACCAACTTGGAGCGCAACCTGTACCTGGCGCTTCAGGTTATCGAGACCGGCCTGCCCGTGGTCGTCGCCCTCAACATGGCCGACTTGGTCGAGAAGAACGGCGACAAGATCGACACGGACAAGCTCTCCAAGAAGCTCGGCTGCCCGGTCATGATGATCTCGGCCCTTAAGAACAAGGGCATCAACGAGCTGTTCGAGCAGGTCAAGAAGTCCGCTGCTTCCAAGGGCCAGGTGCCGGAGCACAAGTTCGATTCCTCCATCGAGGACGTTCTGGACCACATCGAGAACAACCTGCCGGCGAGCGTTCCCGCCAACAAGCGTCGCTACTACGCTGTCAAGCTGTTTGAGCGCGACGCGGACGCCTGCAAGCTCATCAACCTCACCAAGGAGAAGGCCGCTCGCGTCGAGCAGCTGGTCGCCCAGTGCGAGCAGGATTGCGACGACGACGCCGAGTCCATCATCACCGGCGAGCGCTATGGCGTGATTGCCCACATTATCGACGAGTGCATGACCAAGGCTCCTGCCAAGATGAGCACCTCCGAGAAGATCGACCGCGTGGTTACCAACCGTATTCTGGGCCTGCCGATCTTTGTGGTCATCATGTTCTGCGTGTACTACATCGCCGTTTCCACCCTGGGCGGCACGGTGACCGACTTCACCAACGACCAGCTCTTCGGCACCGACGGCTGGTACGTGCTCGGTCAGGGTCGTGACGCCTATGACGCAGCTGTTGAGGCTGCGGGCGACAACGCCGACTCGGTCGACCCGGCGCAGTACGGCCCCTATGTCCCGGGTATTACCACCGTGGTGCACGACGCCCTTGTGGCGGGTGGTACCGAGGACGGCGGCCTGGTTGATTCGCTGGTCTGCGACGGTATCGTCGGCGGCTTAGGCGCCATCTTCGGCTTCGTTCCGCAGATGTTCCTGCTCTTTGTGATGCTGTCCTTCTTGGAGGACTGCGGCTACATGGCCCGTGTCGCCTTCATCATGGACCGCGTGTTCCGCCGGTTTGGCCTGTCCGGTAAGTCCTTTATCCCCATGCTCGTGTCCTCGGGCTGCGGCGTCCCCGGCGTCATGGCCACCAAGACCATCGAGAACGAGAAGGACCGCCGCATGACGGTCATGACCACCACGTTCATTCCCTGTGGCGCTAAGCTGCCGATCATCGCCCTGCTCATGGGCTCCATCATCGGCGATTCTTCCACCACCGCCGCATGGATCAGCCCGCTCTTCTACTTCTTGGGCGTCTTTGCCGTCATCGCCTCGGGCCTCATGCTCAAGAAGACCAAGCTCTTCGCCGGTCGCCCGACGCCGTTCGTTATGGAGCTTCCCGCCTACCACTTCCCGGCGATCCGCTCTTGGGCGCTGCACGTGTGGGAGCGCTGCTGGGCCTTTATCAAGAAGGCCGGCACGGTCATCTTCGCGTCCACCGTCGTCGTTTGGTTCCTCTCCAACTTTGGTAGCTACAACGGTTCCTTTGGCTTCCTGCCCGCGATGGACGGCATCCCCGAGGAGTTCATGGACTACTCTGTGCTTGCCATGCTCGGCAACCTGGTCGCTTGGATCTTCGCCCCGCTCGGCTTTAGCACCTGGCAGGCAACTGCGCTGACTGTCTCTGGCCTTGTCGCTAAGGAGAACGTCGTCGCCACCGCCGGCTCGCTGCTGTCGGTTGCTGACGCCGCCGAGACCGACCCGAGCCTGTGGACCGCGTTTGCCGGCATGTTCCCGACTATGGGCGCCTGCGTTGCCTTCGGCGCTTTCAACCTGCTGTGCGCCCCGTGCTTTGCCGCCATGGGCACTATCCGCAATCAGATGGACTCCGGCAAGTGGACCGCGATTGCCATCGGCTACGAGTGCGCCTTCGCTTGGGTCATCGGCCTGTTCATCAACCAGTTCTACAACCTGCTTGTCCTTGGCCAGTTTGGTATCTGGACGGTTGTGGCCATCGTGCTGCTGGTTGCGATGCTCTTCCAGATCTTCCGTCCCATGCCCAAGCACGCTTGGACCGACGAGGATGAGACCAACACCGCTTCCGCCGCAGTTTCCGCTTAAGTCCGAATAAGGATTAGCCCCTTTCCACGAGCCCGGGTGTCCCAGCGACACTCGGGCTTTTTGGTGAGGGAGATGTGGCGTTTCCGCAGATAAAACCGACTAAAATAAACCTGCCCCTTTTTGGTAGGTGGAGAATGGGGTAAAGTAAGTGATGGTTAACTAGAGGAGGCTTGCTATGGCACCTATCGATATTGTTGTACTGGCTGTTATCGGCATTGCGTTTGTCGCCGTGTGCGTGCGCATTTATCGCAAGGGCACCTGCGCCGACTGCGCTCAAGGTGGCGTTTGCACAGGACATTGTTCCAACAAAAAGACCTGCGCCGCACTTAAGGGCGTGGACAAAATTGCCGAAGACTTGGGCCGCGGTATCAAGTAAGGTCCGTCATCCAAGCGCCCCGCGAGCATCCGTTCGCGGGGCGCTTTGCACATTTGGGGGCGAGCGTGGCGAGTTGAAGGGTGATTTTGGGGTATCGTTACCTGTACTGTTAATTGGCAACTTATCTATAACGGAGTAACCCCATGAGCGCTCGCGTAACCATGAAGGACATAGCCGCCGAGCTTGGCGTTTCCATCAATACCGTGCATAAGGCCCTGACGGGCAAGGCCGGCGTGAGCGAATCCGTGCGTGCCAAGGTGAATGCCAAGGCCGAGGCCATGGGTTACCATCGCAATACGAGTGCCTCGAGCCTGCGCCGCAAGGATATCAACCTGGTGTTTTGCCTGCCCCGCGCATCGTGCGAGGGGGCGTACTTTTTCCGTTACCTTTGGGAAGGCTGCAACCGCTTTGAGCAGGAGGTCATCGACCGGGGCATTACGGTTGAGCGCGTTGAATTTGGCGTGGGTGGCTACGCCGATGCGCTCGAGCAGATTGATGAGCGTCTGCAGGTAGGCGAGAAGATTGACGGCCTGCTTGCCTATGTTCCGGGCGATGACCGCGCAACCGAGCTCTTGAGGCAGATTGCCGAGGCGGGCGTGACAATCGAGCTCGTAGACGGCGACCGCCCGCACCTCGATCGCCTGGGTGCCAGTCTGGCGGACTATTCCGCGGCGGGCAGTCTTATGGCGGAGCAGGCGGCAAATCTGGTCCACGCTTCTGGGGTTGACGCCCGCGTGCTCCTGTTGGCGGGCGACCCCTATACCGATTCACACTACCTGACCGCCCGCGCCTTTCATAATTACCTGCGCGAACACGATATTCCATGGCAGGTTGAGGACCTTGCCGGCGCCCATGCGCAAGTCAAACAGCTCGAGCGCGAGCTTGAGCAGCGCTTGAGTGCGCCGGATGCTCCCGAGCTCATCTGTAGCGTTTTTGCCGTTGGTTCCGAGGTGGTCGCCGACGCGCTTGTTTCAAGCGGCAAGGCCGGCAAGGTCATGGTAATCGGCAACGACCTGTTCCCCGAGAGCGCCTTGGCCTTGCGCCGTGGCATCTTTACCAATATTGTCTATAAGGACCCGGTGAGCCTGGCCTACCGTGGCGCCAAGACCTTGGGCGAGTATCTGCTGTGGGGTAAAACTCCGGCGGAGCCCGTGCAGAAGGGTGCTGTGGAGATGGTGTTTGCCAGCAACGTCGACCGCTACTGCGAGCTTGCGGGAATTTAGCCGTTTGGTCAGGTACCCCCTCTTGCGACGTGCATTTTTTGGAGTATTCAGCAATGGCGTGTCCCGAAAGAGGCTAGGACGACTGTTTTAAGTGCCTCCGATGGCGTAATTCGCCATCGGCGGCATTTATTTATGCCGATTGGGCGCAATATGAGCATCAGATAGGGCTTCGAAGACGGTGCGCGGTGCGCTCCGATGCTGAATACTCCCAAAAATGCACGGCGGAACATGACCCACCTGGCCAAAGCGCTCAAGTTCGGTATTCGGGGACGCCTGCCAATTCGCAATACATACAAGTCGCGGCTCCAGTAACCGTTGAACGGGCAAAATCGACCGTTCACCCCATGGTGGTTAGGTGAACGTTCACCTTTTAAGTCGCAATGAATTAGTATAGTGAACGTTCACCTAGAGGATAACGAGCGCATCGTGCGCTCGCTCCGCCAACAAAGGGGTTGTTTGATGAAAAACTTCATGGACGATCAGGATTTCCTGCTGAGCACCAAAACCGGTGAGGAGCTGTTCCACAACTTTGCCGAGGGCATGCCCATCGTTGACTACCACTGCCACATTTCTCCCAAGGAGATCTGGGACGACAAGCGTTTTGAGAACATCACCGAGGTTTGGCTGGGCGGTGACCACTACAAGTGGCGCCTGATGCGTGCCAACGGCGTCGACGAGCGCTTCATTACCGGCGATGCCCCTGCTCGCGAGAAGTTCCAGAAGTGGGCCGAGACCCTGGGCCGTTGCGTGGGCAACCCCGTCTTTGAGTGGAGCCACCTGGAGCTTAAGCGTTACTTTGGCTACGAGGGTGTCCTGAACGGCAAAACCGCTCAGGAGGTCTGGGACCTTGCCAACGCCAAGCTCGCTGAGGCTAGCTTTACCTGCCGCAACCTGATCAAGCAGTCCAACGTCCGCATGATCTGCACTACCGACGACCCCGCCGACAGCTTTGAGTGGCACAAGAAGATTGCCGCCGACGACAGTTTTGACGTTCAGGTCGTTCCCGCCATGCGCCCCGATGCCGCCCTGCGCATCGAGCGTGGCCAGGAGTTCGCCGACTACTGCAAGCATCTCTCCGAGGTTGCCGGCATTGAGATCAGCGACTTCGAGGGCATGAAGGCCGCCATCTCCAAGCGCTACGACGTTGCCCACGAGCTGGGCTGCCGCGCTTCCGACCACGCGCTCGACTACGTTATGTACGCTCCGGCTACCGCCGACGAGATCGAGGCCATCTTTGCCAAGGGCCTTGCCGCCGAGCCGCTTACCGAGGACGAGGTCCTCAAGTACAAGACGGCCTTTATGCAGTTCGTCGCCGGCGAGTATGTCCGCCTTGGCTGGGCCATGCAGCTGCACTTTGGCTGCAAGCGTGACAACAACCGCGCTATGTTCGCCAAGCTCGGTCCCGATACCGGCTACGACTGCATCTCCAACTACACGCCGTCCGACCAGCTGGCCGATTTCCTCAACTCCATCCAGGAGTCCACGGGTCTGCCCAAGACCATCCTGTACAGCCTGAACCCCATCGACAACACCATGATCGATACCGTGATGGGCTGCTTCCAGGAGGCTCCGACCGCCGGCAAGATCCAGAACGGCTCTGCCTGGTGGTTCAACGACAACGAGATCGGTATGCGCGAGCAGCTTACGGCTCTGGCTAACGAGGGCGTGCTGGGCAACTTTGTGGGCATGCTTACCGATTCCCGCTCCTTCCTGTCCTACCCGCGTCACGAGTACTTCCGTCGCGTGCTGTGCGGCGTGATCGGCGAGTGGGTCGAGCAGGGCAAGTATCCGGCCGACATGGAGCTGCTGGGAGCCATCGTGCGCGACATCAGCTACAACAACGCGGTCCGCTACTTTGGCTTTGACCTGGATACCGTCGAGGCCTAAACCCGCATCGAATCACACCGAACTCGGGAGCGCCGTTGCCACACGCGGCGCCCCCGTTTTGCCTGCACGCTAACAGCAATCTAAGGAGAGACATCGATGGAGAACATCAGCTACGAGACGCTCGAGAAGATCGGCTACAAGGGCTACCTGCTGCCCAAGGACGCGCCCGAGAAGGTTCTGCAGTTTGGCGAGGGCAATTTCCTGCGCGCCTTTGTCGACCGCTTCTTTGACATGGGCAACGAGGCAACCGGCTGGAACGGCAAGGTTGTCATGGTGCAGCCCATCAGCGGCGCCTTTGGCTTTGCCGACGGCATCAATGCCCAGGACGACCTGTACACCGTGCTGGTGCGCGGCAAGGAGAGCGGCAACACGGTCGACGAGTCCCGTGTGATCAGCGCCTGCAGCCGCTGCCTCAATCCGTATCGTGAGGACGACTACCGCGCCATGATGGAGGTCGCCGTCTCCGACGATTTGGAGATTATCGTCTCCAACACCACCGAGGCTGGCATTGCCTACGATCCGTCCTGCAAGGCCGACGACATGCCGCCCGCGAGCTTCCCCGCTAAGCTTGCCCAGGTGCTCCACACCCGCTGGGCCGCCGGCAAGCCGGGCGTCATCGTGCTCGCCTGTGAGCTCATCGATCACAACGGCGAGGAGCTGCTGCGCATCATGAACCAGTACGTGAGCGACTGGGGCTGGGAGGACGAGTTCTCGCAGTGGATGGCCAACGACTGCACCGTCTGCACCACGCTCGTCGACACTATCGTCCCCGGCCGCATCCGCGACCCCAAGGAGGCCGCTGCCGTGGCCGAGCGCCTGGGCTACGAGGATCCCTTCCTGGCCGTGCGCGAGCCCTTCCAGATGTGGGGTATCCAGGGCGACGAGTCACTTGCCGAGAAGCTTCCCTTCGTGAAGGCCGGCCTGCCGGGCGTCTTTGTGACCCCCGATGTCACCCCGTACAAGA
The DNA here is from genome assembly GCA_900556875.1 of uncultured Collinsella sp. Classification (GTDB taxonomy): domain Bacteria; phylum Actinomycetota; class Coriobacteriia; order Coriobacteriales; family Coriobacteriaceae; genus Collinsella. Next base: position 35,391 of record USQQ01000009.1, on the reverse strand, counting down.
AGCGCAAGGTCCGCATCCTCAACGGCGCCCACACTGCCTTTGTTCCGGGCTCCTGGGTTGCCGGCTTTGACATCGTGCGCGATTGCATGCACGACGAGACCGTCCGTGGCTTCATGAACACCATGCTCTACGACGAGGTCATCCCGACGCTTGCCGCCGATCTGGATGTCGAGGACTGCAAGGCCTTTGCAGCCGCCGTCGAGAACCGCTTCGACAACCCGTTTATCGACCACGCGCTGCTCTCCATTTGCCTCAACTCAACCGCCAAATGGCGTGCTCGCGACCTGCCCACGCTCAAGGACTATGTTGCCGAGACCGGCAGCCTGCCCAAGTGCCTGGCGACGAGCCTCGCTACGCTCATTGCCTTCTATACGCAGGAGCTCGTTGCTCGCGAGGGTGACGGCCTGCACCTGCGCCGCGCCGACGGCACCGAGTACACCGCTCAGGACGATGCCTTCGTGCTCGATTTCTACGCCGCCCACGCCGGTGCAGACGATGCCGAGCTGGTGCACGATGTGCTCAGCAACGAGCAGATGTGGGGCGAGGACCTTACGCAGATCGCCGGCCTTGAGGAGTTTGTCGTCAACGCGCTTGCCGTTGTGCGCGCCGAGGGCGCCAAGCAGGCATTTGCCAACGCCCAGGCCTAAATCCTTCTGTGCGCCCGCCGGGCAACTGACGGGCGCCCGCTGACTTCTGCTCAACCTGTAGGGTTAGGACTCTTTGTAATGAATACTATCCAGATCAATCCGGCCGACAACGTGATCGTCGCGCTGTCGCCGCTTGCCAAGGGCACCGCCGTCGCGGTTCCCGGGGTGGGCGAGGTCGTTGCCGCGGAGGATATTCCGCAGGGCCACAAGATGGCCGTGCGCGCCATTACGGCGGGGGAGGACGTCGTCAAGTACGGTCTTCCTATCGGCCACGTGACGGGCGACATCCAGCCCGGTCAGTGGCTTCATACGCATAACGTCAAGACCAACCTTTCGGGCGAGGTCGAGTACGCTTACAACCCGACGCATCCGGTCGTTGAGCCGGTTGAGCCCGAGACCTTTATGGGTTTCCGCCGCGCTGACGGCCGCGCCGCCACGCGCAACGAGCTGTGGATCATCCCCACGGTCGGCTGCGTCAACGAGGTCGCACGTGCCATGTGCGAGCAGGCTCAGGATCTGGTCGAGGGCTCGCTGGAGGGCGTTTACTACTTCCCGCATCCCTTTGGCTGCTCGCAGACCGGTGCCGACCATGCCCAGACGCGCCGTCTGCTGGTGGCGCTCTCGCGTCACGCAAACGCTGCGGGTGTGCTGTTCCTGTCCCTCGGTTGCGAAAACTGCACGCACCAGCAGGTACTCGACGAGCTCGGTGACTTCGATCGCGAGCGCGTTCGATTCCTCGCCTGCCAAGATGTAGCCGACGAGCAGGTCGAGGGCCACAAGATTCTGTCCGAGCTTGCCGGCCTGGCCAAGCAGGCCAAGCGTGAGCCCATTCCTGCCTCCGAGCTGGTCATTGGCCTTAAGTGCGGCGGCTCTGACGGTCTTTCGGGCATTACCGCCAACCCCACGATCGGTCGCGTGAGCGATATGGTTGTCGCCCGCGGCGGCACGTCGGTGCTCACCGAGGTTCCCGAGATGTTTGGCGCGGAGAGCATTCTGCTCGATCGCTGTGAGAGCCAGGACGTCTTTAACGCAGCTGCCGACATGCTCAACGGCTTTAAGGACTACTTTATCAGCCACGGCGAGGTCGTCTATGAGAACCCGAGCCCCGGCAACAAGGACGGCGGCATTACCACGCTCGAGGACAAGAGCTGCGGCTGCGTGCAAAAGGGCGGATCTGCCCCCATCGTCGACGTGCTGCCGTATGCCGGTCAGGCTACCAAGCATGGCCTGAACATGCTGTGCGGCCCGGGTAACGACATGGTATCCACCACGGCCCTGACGGCTGCCGGCTGCCACGTAATCCTGTTCTCGACCGGCCGCGGCACGCCGTTTGGCGCACCGGCGCCTACGCTCAAGGTGTTCACCAACCAGCGTCTGTGCGACCACAAGGCCAACTGGATGGACTTTAACGCCGGCGTGGTCGCCACGGGCGAGCGTACGCTCGACGAGGCTGCCCACGACCTGTACCAGCTGGTGCTAGAAACGGCGAGCGGCAAGCTTACGAGTGCCGAGCGTCGCGGCTGCCACGAGATCAGCATTTGGAAGGATGGCGTCTGCCTGTAGCGGTAAATGGGTTCGCATAGGGCGCTATTGACCATGGCCCCGTCGGGAGTGTTCCCGGCGGGGCCATGTTTGTTCTGTCTGTTCGGGCGTGTCTTCCTGAGGGTACGGGAGCAGCGAAAACAATAAACGTTCACCTAATCGACCTCAAATTTAAACCCACTCAATACCCATGTAATCGTGATTTTTTTCAAGTCAGATGTCCGTTTAACGGCAAAAAACGACCGTTCAAGGATAATATACAAGTGAACGTTCACCTATCATATGCAATCGCGCATAATCTAGCTAAACGTTCACCCTACGAGTGGGCGATATGCAGACAGACATCGGTATGGACTCCAATGTCTTGTTACAAGACAATCGAGAAAAGAGAGGGAGCTCGATGACTAACAAGATCGGTAAAAAGCGCAAGATCACATTCTGGACGCGCTTGGGCTTTGGTATGGGCGGCATGCTCAACTCCGGTGCCCTGAGCTTTACGCACAGCTACATGGTGCTGTTCCTGTCCACGGAGTGTGGTCTGTCCGCAGGCGAGGCTGCGCTGATCAGCTCGTTCGCCATCTATCTCAACGCCATTCTGTGCCCGCTCATGGGCTTTGTGGCCGATAACTTCTACGCTACTAAGATCGGCCGCATCTTTGGCCGCCGCCGTTTCTGGATCTTGCTGGCTATCCCGATGATGGTCGCCGAGCCGCTCATCTTTGTGGCTACGCCGTTTGGTTTCCCGTACTACTTTGTGTTGTACCTGATCTACAACGTCGCGTACACGTTCTGCACCGCCAACCTGTCGCCGCTTACCATCGAGATGACCGACGACTTCAAGGAGCGTACGTACCTCACCGGCTACAAGCACCTCTTTGGTAACGCTGCCGGCTTCCTGATGGCAGCACTCGTCGGCTTTGGCTTTGGCACCTTCGGCGAGACCAACCCGTTCAGCTACTTCATTATTGCTACGATTAACGCTTCGGTCATGGCAATCTCGCTGCTGTGCGTGTACCTGTCCACGTGGGAGCACACTCCCGAGGAGGTCGCTCAGGAGAAGATCGAGAGCGTCGGCGAGGGTATCAAGAAGTTTTTCATCGACGTTATCTCTACCTTCCGCAACAAGTCCTTCCGCAAGGTCCTGTATGCGCAGGTCTCCACGAAGCTCGCCGCTGCCTGCTGGTCTGCGTGCCTGTCCTTCTTCATCGTCTACTGTCTGCAGATTCCTAAGTCCTACGAGTCCGTGATGGAGATGCCCGGCAAGGTCGTCGCTATCGTCTGCACCGCCATCTGGGTCGCCCTCATGGCTAAGAAGGGCTTCCACAAGTCTTGGTACCTGGCAAACGTCGGTTGCGCCGCGTGCATCATCGCCTACAACTACTTCGCCTTTGGTCAGATCAACGGCACCTCCACGGTCGCCATCGCCATGATCGCCTACCCCATCATCTTCGCCATCTGGAAGTTCTTCTACGTTGGCTTCCAGTATCTGCCCGATGTTCTGCTCAACTACATCCCCGATGTCGACGAGCTCATCACCCTGCGTCGTCGCGAGGGCATCTACAGCTCCGCACAGCAGCTCTGCCAGCAGATCGCCCAGGCTGTTGCCGTCAACGTATGGGCTATCGTCCTTGCTGCCTCCGGCTTCATTCAGACCGCCGGCAACAGCGACGCCGTGACCCAGCCCGCCACCGTGCCTCTGTACATCTGCGGCTACATGCTCATCGGCTGCGCCGGCTTCTTCCTGCTCGCGGCCGTCCTTGCCCGCGGCATCAAGATTGACAAGGAGCAGTGCGACATCCTTTGCGACGAGATCCACCGTGTCAAGGAGGGTGGCAAGATGGCCGACGTCAAGCCCGAGGTCAAGGCGCTTTGCGAGGAGCTCTCCGGCTTTAAGTACGAGGACTGCTTCGCCCACAACAATGTTGGCTTCCAGGACGGCAGCGTAATTCCCGCCGAGTAGGGCAGGCGCATCGTCCAAACCACAGGGCCGTGCCACCGGAGATCCACCGGCGGGTACGGCCCTTTTTTAAAAACGAGTAGTATGATCTTCTGATTACATTTGAGGGAGAGACCCATGGAGACGAACGTTATCTGGCGCAATGCCCGCGCGGCCGTTATCGAGCTCGACGATGGCGGCTACTTTACCTGTGCCGATACGTGGGAGATCTTTGTCAACGATGAGCCCGCCGGTACCACGAATACGGTCGAGACCTATGTCGATGGCCTGACCCCCGGCAAGCGCAACCTGATCCGCTTTGTCTGCGGCGAGCGCGAGTTGAGCGTAGGCGTCACCACGCCGGCGGAGCCCTTTACCATCAACGTTCGCGACTGCGGCGCCAAGGGCGATGCCGAGCACGATGACACCACCAACATTCAGGCTGCCATCATGGCCTGCCCCAAGGGCGGGCGCGTGCTGATCCCCGCCGGCAACTACCGCATCAAGTCCCTCTTCCTTAAGAGCAATATCAACATCGAGCTCGCCGAGGGCGCGGTGCTGCTGGCCCGTTACGACCGCGCGGCGCTTGCCTACATTCCGGGCACGGTCACGGGTGACGAGGGGGCTGGGTACGCCGGCACCGATATGCTGCCCCTGGGCCGTTGGGAGGGCGAGAGCTTCTCGACCTACTGTTCGACCTTTACGGGCCTGAGCGTGCACGACGTGTGCATCTATGGCCGCGGCGCCATCGACGGCCAGACCGATTTTGCCGAGGACAACTGGTGGAACAAGGACTTTAAGAACATCTTCCGTCCCGAGGAGGGCCGCGAGATCGCCCGCCCGCGCATGATCTTCCTGTCCGAGTGCGAAAACGTGAGTCTTGCCGGCTTTACCGTGCGCAACAGCCCGGCGTGGAATATCCATCCCATTCTGTGCGAGCACGTCGATGCCCTGTGCCTGTCCATCGAGGGTCCCAAGAACTCCCACAACACCGACGGTTTCGATCCCGAGAGCTGCGGTTTTGTTCGCATCCTTGGCTGTCAGTTCTCGGTGGGCGACGACTGCATCGCCATCAAGAGCGGCAAACTGGGCATTGAACCCGAGCTCCGTCCCGCCACGCACGACGTGCTGATCTCGCACTGCTACATGCACGACGGCCACGGCGCCGTGGTGCTGGGATCCGAGGCCGCCGGCGGCATCAAGGACCTCACCGTGAGCAAGTGCCTCTTTGAGCGCACCGACCGCGGCCTGCGCGTCAAGACACGCCGCGGACGCGGCAAGGACGCCGTCAACGAGGGCATCACCTTCGAGCACATTCGCATGGATAAGGTGCTTACGCCCTTCGTGGTCAACTCGTTCTACTTCTGCGACAAGGACGGCAAGACCGACTACGTGCAGTCTCGCGAGGCGCTGCCCGTCGACGACCGTACGCCCGGCTTTGGCGCCACGACGTTTTGCGATATCGAGGCCACCAACTGCCATGCGGCCGCGGCCTATATCACGGGCCTTCCCGAGAGCAAGGTGACGCGCCTGACGTTCCAGGATGTCCATGTGACCTTTGCCGCCGATGCCGAGCCCTTTGTGCCGGCCATGGCCTGCGGCGTGGAGCCCATGGTGCGCCAGGGCATCATCGCGCAGAACGTGAAAGTCCTCGACCTGCAGAACGTGCGCATCGAGGGTCAGGATGGCGACGAGCTGCAGCTGCAAAACGTAGACAAGGTTATCCGCGCCTAGGGTAGTGCTCCTGCACAAGTGAATACGGCATGTTGAGGCGTGCGACGGTCGGGTCTGCCCGGCTGTCGCACGCAATCTATAGGTGCCGGTATTGCATGGTGGGTGTTCTGTGACAGAAAGCGTAATGACAGATGAGTGGCAAAGAACAGCTCTTTGAGGTATCGCTCGAACGCGAAGGCGCGTATCGCAGCATTTCGGCGGCGCTCGAGGCGGCGGAGCGGTGTGTGCCCGATGTGACCGTGCCGGTGCGCGTGCTGGTGGCGCCGGGTGAGTACCGCGAACGGGTCGAAATTCGTCGTCCGCATGTGACGCTCGAGGGCGAGACGGCCGACAGCGTGCGTATCGTGGGAGGCCTGGGTGCCAAGATGCCTTCGGAAGATGGTAGCGGCCAGGATGGAAGACTCGGCACCTTCCGTACGTACACGGTGCTGGTCGATGCCGACGACGTGACGCTTGCGGGTCTAACAATCGAAAACAACGCCGGTGATGGGCGCGAGGTCGGTCAGGCGATTGCCCTGTATGCCGATGGTGACCGCCTGGTTGTCGATGCCTGCTGCATTAAGGGACACCAGGACACGCTCTTTTTGGGGCCGCTGCCGCCGCGCGAGGCCAAGCCGGGCGGCTTTATAGGCCCCAAGCAGTTCGCCCCGCGCCGCGTGGGGCGGCAGTATTTTCGACGTTGCCGGATCGAGGGCGATGTCGACTTTATCTTTGGCGGCGCGCGTGCCTACTTTGAGGGGTGTGAGATTCGCTCGCTCAACCGCGATATGGATGTCAACGGGTATGTAACGGCAGCCTCCACGCCTCAGGGCGAGCCGTACGGATTTGTGTTTCATGGCTGTTCGTTTACAGCCGATGAGGGCATTGCCCCCGGATCGGTCTATCTGGGTCGTCCATGGCGCGAGTGGGCCCAGACCGTTTTGCTCGAATGCTGGCTGGGCCCCCATATTTCACTCGAGGGTTGGTGGGATTGGAATAAGCCAGCGGCACATGACGGCACCCTGTATGCCGGCGGTGCCCTGTTTGGCCCGGCGGGTGATACTGCCGCTTGGGTGCCGTGGGCGCATTGCCTGACCGGTCAGGATTCCGAACGCTATGCGCGTGACCGAGTGCTTGCCGGCACGGATGGTTGGGATCCCGAGGGCGGCGACGGTGATGCGGTAGAGACGGCCGGGCTATCTGCCAATGGCCGCACCGTGCACATCGAGACGTACTACGAGGACGAACCTGCGCTGCGCGCCCGACTGAAGCGCGAGGGGCGCTCGGCCGCATTTACGGGCAAGACTCCCACAGACTTTGAGGCATGGAAGGCTGCGACCAGGACTCGTCTGTACGATATTTTGGGTCTTTCGCTTATGGACCGCGCCCCGATTGAGATTCGTGAGCTCAATCGCGTGCGGGTTGCCGGCAGCATCGTGCGTACTCATGCGGTGTTGCAGGTTGAGCACGATGTGTGGATGCCGTTTTACCTGTTGGAGCCGTCCCGCCCCAAGCTTGACGAGCGGGGACTCAAGCGCTGCTATATCTGCCCGCATGGTCACCAGGGGGCGGGTGCTGCAAGCATAGCCGGCGTTGCGGGCGTGCCGGCGGTCGACGATGCCGTGCGTAAGTTCAATTACGACTACGGTCTGCGTTTGGCGCGCATGGGTTACGTGACCGTCTGCCCCGATGCGCGTGGTTGGGGATACCGTCGTGACTGGAAGGGTCAGGGCGACGACGAGAACAGCTACCTGCGCGGTACGTGTCTGAATCAAGCACGTATGGCCGAGCCGCTGGGTCTTACGGTCGCGGGCCTCAACGCCTGGGACAACATGCGCTTGATTGATTACTTGGAGACACGCGGTGACATTGCCATGGACGACCTGGGCTGCTTTGGTTTTTCGGGCGGCGGTTACATGACGTTGTACCTGTCCGCGCTCGACCCGCGCGTGCGCAAGGCGTTTGTCTCGGGCTATCTGTACGGCGTTGATGATTCGCTACTGCACCTCAACGGCAATTGCAGCTGCAATTACACGCCTGGACTCTGGCGTCTGCTCGACATGGGCGACATTGCATCGCTTGTCGCGCCACGGCCGCTCTTGGTTCAGAGCTGCGAGAAAGACCATCTCAACGGCGCCCGCGGGCTTGCGAACGTAGACGAGCAGCTCGATATCGTTCGCGACGCCTACGCGCTGCTGGGCAAGGACGAAAACCTTCTGCACGAGGTCTGCCCGGGTGGACACCACCTGGGCGTGGCGCATCTTGCCGAGGATATCGAATGGCTCGATTCGCAAGTTGCGGAATACGCCCACGTATAGTCCCTCGGTATGTTGTGAATGAACGGTATGTACCTGTATGACCGCCGGTGTGCGGGTGAGGAGAAGAATATGGAAACGAAAAACTTGAGCGAATTGACCATCTGCTGCTTTGGCGATTCGACCACCTGGGGCGATAACGGATGCGGCGGGGGAGGCAACGATATCTCCTGGACTTCGCACCTGGGTGCGCTGCTGGGCGGCGCTACGATCGAGAACTTTGGTATTAAGGGTTCGCGTATTGCCGTCAAGGCCGACCGTAGCGATTCGTTTGTCGAGCGCTTGGACGGCATCGATCACACGGCAGATATCTGCATCGTCTTTGGCGGCGTTAACGACTTTAGCCGTAACGTGCCGCTGGGAGAGCTGGGCAGCACGGACGTGCACGAGTTCTACGGTGCGCTCGACTACCTGATCCGCACCATCACGGCGCGCTCGCCTCAGGCAAAGCTGGTGTTTATGACGCCGTGCAAGACGAGCGGCAAACACGAGAAGGATATTCCGGCAAGCAACGAGGCCAACCATCTGGGCCTGACGCAAGACGCCTATGTGCGCGCGATGCTGGAGGTCTGCGATCGCTACTCGGTGCCGGTGATCGACCTGTATGCGCAAAGCGGCATCAGCCCGTTTTTGCCGGAGCACCGCGAGCTCTACATGCCGGACGGTCTGCATTACAGCCCTGCCGGCTATGAGCGCCTGGCGCATCGCATCGCTGCGGGCCTCACCGCCGTTTGCCGTTAAAAGTTTGCCGTTCACGGGGATTATAGGGTTAACGTTCACCCTATAATCCCCGTTCGCGTTACACTAGGGGAAACGTTCACCCATCAATAACGTCAGAGGGGACAGCAATGGGTTGCAATCAGATTCTGGACCGTTATATCGAGCAGTTGATCGAGACCTCTACGCCTCAGGCGCCGGCCTGGAATATCGAAAAGCTTCGCGCCGGCAAGGAGAACACCTGGAATTACATTGACGGCTGCATGATCAAGGCGCTCATCGAGCTGCACGAGATCACCGGCGAGCAGCGTTACCTGACCTTCGCCGACGACTATATCGACTTCTTTGTCCAGGATGACGGCACCATCAAGCATTACGATCCCCAGGAGTACAACCTCGACAACGTCAACGCGGGCAAAACCCTCTACAAACTCTATGACCTGGTGGGCAAGCCCAAGTACCGTGCCGCCATGGATACCATCTACCGTCAGCTCGAGACCCAGCCGCGTACCAAAGAGGGTGTGTTTTGGCACAAAGCCGTCTACCCCAACCAGATCTGGCTCGACGGCATGTACATGGCGCAGCCGTTCTACATGCAGTACGAGCTGAGCTTCCACAACCGCCGTGCCTGCTCGGATAGCTTCCATATGTTCCAGGTGGTGCACGACCTGATGCGCAACCCCCTCAACGGCCTGTACTATCACGCCTACGACGCGAGCCGCAAGCAGTTCTGGTGCGATCCCGTCACCGGCCTTTCGGCCAACTTCTGGCTGCGCGCCGAGGGCTGGTTCGCCATGGCGCTCATCGATACCTGGGAGCTCATGCCGCCCTCGATGTCGGCCGAGAAGGACGAGATCCGCAAGATGTTCCACGACCTGATCGACGCCATGCTGCCGTATCAGGACGAGAAGACCGGTATGTGGCACCAGGTCATCAACCTGCCCAATATCGCCCCCAACTATCTGGAGGAGTCGGGCAGCGCCATCTTTGCCAACGCCATCATGAAGGGCGTGCGCCTGGGCGTGCTGGGCGAGCGCTACTACCAGTACGGCCGCCGTGCGTTTGACGGCATCTGCGACACGTGCCTGTCCGAGCGCGACGGACAGCTGGCGCTCGACAACATCTGCCTGGTGGCGGGTCTTGGCAACGCCGCGCACCGCGAGGGCACGTTTGGCTACTACATGAGCGAGCCCGTCGTCAAAAACGACGCGAAGGGCGTGGCGCCGCTGGTGCTCGCCTATATCGAGACTATGCATCATGACAAGTTGGCCGGTAAGCGCGATCCGCTCGCCCCTTCGGGCGTGTGCTCCATCGATGACCCGTTTGGCGGCTACACGCCGGGCATCAATGCTCATAAGGGGCGTGAATAGCGTGGGGGCCATTACTCCGGGCGTGCGTTTACACGACCTTCCGCAGGGGACCGTCGAGGAACGCATTCGCATGGCAGGAGAGCTGGGCTTTTCGTGCATTCAGCTGCCGAGCAAGGTGCTCTACGCATCAATGGGAATCGATCGATGCGGTCTGACCCGCGAGCTCGCCGAGCATTTGCGTGCGGTGCTCGATGAGGCGGGCGTTTCGGTCGCCGTGCTCGGCTGTTATAAGAATCTGGCGACGCCCGATCGACAACAGCTCACGGATAACTTTGCCGAGTACGAGGCGTGCTTGAACTTTGCTCAGATGCTCGGCGGCTGTCCGGTTGGCACCGAGACCGGTCGTCCCAATGCGCAGAACTGCGTTGCTGACGACCGTATGACCGACGAGGCACTCGATGCGTTTATGGATGGACTCGCGCGCGTCTGCGAGTGCGCCGAGGCCGTGGGTGGGCAAATACTGATCGAGCCCGGCTGGAACGAGACGGTCAACACGCCAGATCGCTGCCGTGAGGTGCTGGAGCGCGTCCCGAGCCCGGCGCTCGGCGTGATCTACGACCCGGTGTCGCTGCTGCATCCCAGCGTCGTTGGCGAGGCGCAGGAAATCACCGCGCGTATGCTCTACTTATGCGGCAGTAAGATTCGCGTGCTGCACGCCAAGGATTTTGAGGTCGTCGACAACGAGGACGAAGCCGGCTGGTGCGATGGTACGGGTTCTCGCCTGGTGTGCCACGGCGTGGGCGAGACGGGCCGCTATGACTTTGAGCCCGTGGTGGCCTGGGCGGCTGCCGCCTGTTCGGGGATTCCTTGTGTGGTCGAGAACAGCGTGCCGGCGACGGCGGCTAGCTGCCTGGCGACACTCGAGCGCATGTCCGCTCGCTGCGGGGCTCCGCATCGCGAGATATAGCATTGGCTTTTGCCGTGGCGGCATATTGAGTTTGCTTGACTGGGGGCGGCGGTGAAGGGTTTTTATCGTCGCCTCATTGGATTACATCAAAAAGGGGAGTTGCGTGGCTATCCACATTGTCGAAGAGGCGAATCGTTGCCTAGGTTGCAAAAGGGCGTTCTGCCAGCTTAAAGGCTGCCCGGTGCAGACGCCTATTCCGCAGGTCATTGACTTGTTCAAGCAGCGTCGTCTGGAAGAGGCAGGTGAGCTGCTGTTCCAGAACAACCCCATGAGCGCGGTCTGCTCCATGATCTGCAACCATTCGGGCCAGTGCGAGGGCGCGTGCATTCAGGGCCGCAAGGGCGCACCGGTGCATTTTTCGAGTATCGAGAACTATATCTCGACGGCATATTTGGACCGTAAGGAGTGGAAGCCCGCGCCGTCGTGCGGCAAGCAGGTTGCCGTGGTCGGTTCCGGTCCTGCCGGCATTACCGTGGCCATTAAGATGGCCCAGCTGGGCTGTGCCGTCACGGTGTTTGAACAGCGCCCCGAGATCGGCGGCGTGCTGGAGTACGGCATCCCCGAGTTTCGCCTGCCCCGTGCTCTCGTGCAAAAGTACCGTCACGTGATGTGCTCGCTTGGCGTGCGCGTCCGTCCCTCGACCACCATCGGTGGTGCGCTGCATATCGACGACCTGCTGCGCGACGGCTACGATGCGGTCTTTGTCGGTACCGGTACCTGGCGCGCCCGCAAGCTGGGTATTCCCGGCGAGTCGCGTGGCAACGTACTGTTTGGTATCGATTACCTGGTCGATCCCACGAGCGTGGCGATCGGTCAGAACGTGGCGGTTATCGGCGCCGGCAACGTGGCCATGGATGTTGCCCGCACGGCTCTGCGCTCGGGCGCTCGCAAGGTTACCGTGTATGCCCGATCGCGCCATATCTCGGCCATCGATGACGAGGTGGAGCTGACCGAGCTTGACGGTGCCGAGATCGTGCGCGGCAAGGCGATCTGCGCCATCGACGATAACGGTCCGGTGTTCGAGACGGCTATCTTTGACGAGGACGACAACGTGGTGGGCTACGAGGAAGAACTTGACCATGTGCCCGCCGACACGGTTGTGATTGCGGCCTCGCAAGTGCCTAAGGACAAGCTGGTACTTACGACGGGCGGTCTGGAGACCGACCATCGCGGTCTTCTTTCGGTCGATGAGTGCGGCATGACCACCGTGCCTGGCGTCTTTGCCGCCGGCGACGTGGTCAACGGCCCGCTCACCGTGGTCCATGCCGTAGCCGGCGCCAAGCTCGCCGTCGAAGGCATGACCAGCTATCTGGGCCTCTAACCCACCCCGCCCATCAGTTGCGGTGGAATACGGACTGTTTTGGCTGTCAAAGGCCTTATCTACTCCGTATTCCACCGCAACTTTTTGTGGGCTGAGTAAAAGCCGGGGGAGCGTGTACGGTCGGGTACAGCGCAGTTGCTGATACGATAAGTACGTTAGCAACTGCCGCCGAGCGGCTCAAACGAAAGGAACCCTGTATGGAGTCTTCCGCCTACCCGATGCTCTTTAGCCCGATCAAGGTCGGTACGACCGAGGTCAAGAACCGCGTCTTTATGCCGCCGGTGTCCACGAACCTGGCCGATCATGGCTATGTGACCGACGACTTGGTCGATCATTACCGTGCCCGTGCCAAGGGCGGCGTTGGCCTGATCATCACCGAGGTCGTGACGGTCGAGCCCACCTATACCTATCTACCGGGTGACATGTGCTGCTACGACGACACGTTTATCCCTGGCTGGGAAAAGCTCGCCGCGGCCGTCCACGAGTATGGCTGCAAGATCATGCCGCAGCTCTTCCATCCCGCCTACATGGCCTTTAACATTCCGGGCACGCCGCGCCTGATCGCTCCGTCCTTTGTGGGCCCGTCCTATGCCCGCGAGGCGCCGCGCCCCATCACGGTCGATGAGATCCACGAGCTCACGCATCAGTTTGGTGACGCTGCTGTGCGCATGCAGAAGGCCGGTGTCGACGGCGTCGAGGTCCATGCGGCACACGCCCACGGCATGCTCGGCGGCTTTTTGACCCCGCTCTATAACAAGCGCACCGACGAGTACGGTGGCTCGCTCGACGCCCGCATGCGCTTCCTGCTCGAGGTCATCGCCGAGATTCGCGAGCGCTGCGGCAAGGACTTTATCATCGACGTCCGCATCTCGGGCGATGAGTACACCGATGGCGGCCTGACCCTCAACGACATGATCTACGTCTCGCGTCGCCTGGAGAAGGCCGGCGTCGACATGATTCACGTGTCGGGCGGCACTACCATCAAGCGCGGCTCCGCCATTCCCGCCGCCGGCACCCAGCAGGCCTCGCATGCCGCCTGTTCGCGCGAGATCAAGAAGCATGTGAACATTCCCGTTGCCACGGTCGGCCGCATCAATGAGGCATGGATTGCCGAGGAGCTGATTGAGGATGGCGCCGCCGACATCTGCATGATGGGCCGCGCCAACCTGTGCGATGCCGAGTTCTGCAACAAGGCGGCTGCCGGTAACGCCGACGAGATCCGTCCCTGCATCGGCTGCCTGCGCTGCCTGAACGGCATCATGTTTGGCAAGCGTATCTCCTGCACCGTCAACCCGGATGTGGAGCGCGACGAGGCCGGCTACGAGCCTGCCGCCGAGGCAAAGAACGTGCTCGTTGTGGGTGCCGGTCCCGCGGGCATGGAGGCAGCCTACATTGCCGCCAAGCGCGGCCATAACGTGGTGCTCGTGGACAAGCAGGACGAGCCGGGCGGCGAGATGCGCATCGCAGCCGTTCCGCCGGCAAAGCAGGAACTCACCCGCGTGATCAAGTATCAGTACCGTCGCCTGGCCGAGGCGGGCGTCACGTGCGTCTTTGGTGCCGAGCTCTCGGCCGAGGACATTCAGCGCGACTATGCGGGCTACGAGGTTGTCCTGGCTTATGGCGCCGAGCCCATCGCTCCGGCCTTCATGCAGGGCTTTAAGCAGGTTATGACGGCTGATGACCTGCTGGGTGGCAAGGCTTTCCCGGGCAAGAAGATCGTCATCGTGGGCGGCGGTACCGTCGGCTGCGAGACGGCAGATTACCTGGCCCCGTTGGTCAACGACCTGTCGCCGGCCAACCGCGATGTCACCGTTATCGAGATGACCAAGACGCTCGCCGCCAACGAGGGCGGCGCCGGCCGCGCGGTGCTCGTCACGCGCATGCTCTCCAAGGGCGTCCACGTGCTGACCGAGGCCAAGGTGACCGAGATCACCGAGGACACCATCAGTTACGAAAAGGACGGCGAGGTCCACACCATTACCGGTGCCGATACGCTGGTGCTTGCCATGGGCTATCGTCCCAATACCAAGCTGGCCGACGACCTGGCCGCAGCCGGTGTTGCCACCCACGTGCTGGGCGATGCCAACAAGTGCGGCAACATCCGCGACGCCATCGGCGATGGCTACAAGGTTGCCTGCGAGCTGTAGGCTCTTGGCAAATAGGGGAGCGGCCGCCTTGCAGTGGCTCAAGCGATAGCCAATCAAAAAAGGCGCCGCGACACATGGATTGTCGCGGCGCCTTTTGCTTGGCGGTTTGTTGGGGGTTGGTGCGCCCCGTGGGCCTTATTACAGACCCAAGAGCTCCTTGACCTTGGCGATGATGGCCTCGTCGGTGGCGTTGGCAAAGAAGTACTCCTGGAAGTGCTCACCAGCGAGGGCGCCCTTCACCAGATCCTGATCGATCTCGCCCAGGACGTCGACGAGCGGACGCATGGTCACAGCGCGCACGCCGTCGAGAATCTTCTTGTTGCGCTGCTCGGGCTCAACGCGCTCGGCGGGGTAGCCGTTGCCCGAACCAAAGCCAAAGAGCTTCTCGAAGGTGTACTCGAGGTTGAGCTCCTGGCCCCAGCCGTTCTTGAGGGCGAAGGGCATGGCGACGGCGTTGCCATCGTTGACCTGGGCAAAGGTGTAGGCATCCAGCGGGTCGGCAACGTGGCCGCACAGTACGCCGGGGAAGGAGTTGCAGGCGAGCATAGCGCCCTCGCCGGTGCCGCAACCGGTCACGACGTAGTCGGCGGCACCGGAGTTGAGCAGCACGGCGGCAAGGATGCCGTTCTGCACGTAGGTGAGAGGCTTGGAATCGGCATCGGCATACATGCCATAGTTAAAGACAGTGTGGCCCATGGGCTCGACAACCTTCTTAAGGGCAGCCTCGATCATAGGGTTCTTGGAGTTCTGAGAGTTCTCATTAATCAGAGCGATTTTCATGGGAGTTAACCTTTCAACCAAATGTTTCTTTTTTTTTGTTTCTGCATGCGGGCGGCGGCTAATCCGACCCGCGATGAGCCATGCGGGCGGTCGGCAGTTAAGTCTGTCGCGAGTTCCGCACGCAAAGGAAAGCACTTAATGTGCTTTCCGTCTTGCGCAGGACTGTCCGAGCAGCAGACTTAACTGCCGACCGCCTCGCCCAGCTTCCTTATTGCGGCTGCTTGCCGATGTAGGCGAGGATGCCGCCGTCCACGTACAGAATGTGCCCGTTGACGAAGTTCGATGCGTCGGAAGCCAGGAACACGGCGGGGCCCTTCAAGTCCTCGGGCGTGCCCCAACGGGCGGCCGGCGTCTTGGCAATGATGAACTGGTCAAATGGGTGACGGCTGCCGTCGGGCTGCGTCTCGCGCAGCGGCGCGGTCTGCGGGGTGGCGATGTAGCCCGGCCCAATGCCGTTGCACTGGATATTGGCCTCGCCAAACTCGGAGCAGATGTTCTTGGTGAGCATCTTGAGTCCGCCCTTGGCGGCGGCATAGCCGGCGATGGTCTCGCGGCCGAGCTCGCTCATCATGGAGCAGATGTTGATGATCTTGCCGTGACCCTTGGCGATCATGCCCGGCAGGCAGGCCTTGGACACGATAAACGGGGCATTAAGGTCGATGTCGACGACGCGACGGAAGTCCTCGGCGCTCATGTCGAGCATCGGGGTGCGCTGGATGACGCCTGCGTTGTTGACCAGAATGTCGGGCGTGGTGCCAAAATCGGCCTCGATCTTGGCGATGAGCTCGGCGACGACGGCCTCGTCGGTGACGTCGGCAACATAGCCGTGAGCATCAAAGCCCAGCTCGCGGTAGTGCTTCTCGGCTTCGGCAACCTTATCGGCGTGACGGGCGTTAAAGGCAATCTTGGCGCCTGCCTCTCCGAGCGCCTCGGCAATGGCCATGCCGATGCCATAGGTGGCGCCGGTCACGAGCGCGACCTTGCCGTCCAGGCGGAAGCTGTCCATAAGGTTAGACATTACAATCCTTCCAAAAGAAACGTTCATCTATATAAGTCTTGCTTCTATTACAAGCTCAGTATAGGAGAAGCGGAGGAATTAAAAGTCAGGTTTTCTTAGAATCAGGTGAACGTTCACTTTTAGAAGGTGAACGGTTGTGGCCGATTGTCGCAATGTCTGCTACATGGAGTAGCGCCCGTGCACATCGCATTTCTCCTCTCATAGATGCGCGGCGCAAGAGGTCCCGAGTTTACATGAGCTCAGGGCTTTTTTGGATTACGGACGCATTGCCGGATGAAAACACTATGCGTTTGGTAAATAGTCGTATGAACGTGAAATTTGTATCTAGTTTCCGTACGCAAATAAGACGAAAACCGTTTGCGTCTGGTTCTAAGCCGTACGCAAATGTTTTTCGTCTTATAATACGGTTCAGATAAGCATGAAAAGGGGAAGGACCGTACGTATGGTTGTCAGAGAGAGTCCTACCGTCGAATACAAGGAAAGCGTAACGCCGACGTTTCTTAAAACAGTGAGCGCTTATGCAAACTACGGGACGGGCAAGATAGAGTTTGGCGTTGACGACGGTGGTGTTGCAGTCGGTCTTTCTGATCCGGTTGCGGAGTGTCTGCGCATCGAGAACATGATTAATGACAGTCTGGATCCTGCGCCTCGTTACACGCTCGAGCACGACGAGAACCGCGGAACTGTAACGCTTACGGTTTACGAGGGGCAGGACAAGCCCTATCGAAGCAAGGGGAAGGCCTACAGGCGAAATGATTCGGCGACGGTAGAGGTCGACCGTTTTGAGTACGGCAGGCTGACGCTCGAAGGCAGCAATCTGACGTTCGATGCGCTCACCTCGGCTCGCCAGGACCTGAGTTTTCATACGCTCGAACACAAGTGCATCGAGCATCTAGGCATTTCTGAGCTCACGTCGGATATTATGCGAACGCTTCGCCTGCTCGGCAAGGATGGCTATACCAATGCCGCGGCGATATTGGCGGATAACAACGAATTTCCGGGCATCGACTGCGTTCGTTTTGGCGACACCGAGGACGTGCTTTTAGATCGTGAGACGACGACGGGCCTGTCTGCAATTGAGCAGGTTGATAGAGCAGTTGCCATGTTCGCGCGCTACTATCGTTATGAGCGCATCGAAGGTGTCGAGCGTGTTCAGACCGACCGGATTCCCCTCGAGGCATTCCGCGAGGCAGTTGCAAACGCTCTAGTGCATCGGACGTGGGACGTGCAAGCGAATGTTCAGGTTGCTCTGTATGATGATCGCGTCGTTGTGACTTCACCCGGGTCGTTGCCCGCTGGCTTGACGACGGAGCAATACCTGTATGGACAGATATCCGTGCTCAGAAATCCCATCGTTGCCGAGGTCTTCTTAAAGTTGGACTATATCGAGAAGTTTGGAACGGGAATTGCGCGCATTAGGCGTGCCTATCGCGATTCGATTAATCAGCCGGTCTTTGATATTCGTGGCGGCGTGGTAGCTGTCGCGTTGCCCGTTACCGATGCCTTTGAAGGGTCTGGAGAAGAGGCTCAGGTTCTTAAGGCCTTGTCGGGCGGACGAATTATGTCGCGAAGTGAGATTGAGAAACAGACGGGGCTGAGCCGTGCGCGAACATTGTCCGCGCTCGAATCTCTGCTCAGCCGAAACGCGATCATGAAACAGGGGACAGGCCGCGCCACGAAATACGAGCGAGCGTAGTCCGAAAGACCTGTGTTACCAGGCAGGCCCCAAGCCGCGAATGGCTTGGGGCCTTTTGCATGCCGGCTGGCAATGGACCAATTTATGTCAAGTTATAGCAACATATAGCTCCGCTTGCGGGGTTTGCGACGGGCTATTCCTCATCGTCCGTATAGCGCGTGCGTCGTTATTTGCGACATCGATATGCCGGGCACTCGAGCCTCGTTTGCTCCGCGGCTGTTCGCTATTTGGCGCCAAACGCCATGCGGACGAATCGCTGGGCAAACAGCTTGTTGGCGAAGTTGATGATGTGGCCCAAGAACAGTGCCGAGATGGCGGTGGTTACGCCAAAGCCGCCTAAGTTGTGCATGCATACCAGCGACAGCGTGAGCGAGGCGGCGACATGCGAGCAATCGAACATGACCTTTACGTCTCCAAAACGGCGCTTGAGCTTTTCCGCAATGACCTGCACCAAGCCGTCGGGTGCGTTGGGGACAACGCCCATGTTGACGACGAGACTGACGCCAAATGCGGTGATAGCGAGGGAGAGCAGCATGGTCGCAACCTGCGCGGGGAGCGCCGTGGGATGCAGCGGGTTGAACGCCATGAACAGATCGGTGAAGCCGCCCATTAGCGTTGAAAAGCAAAGCTCGAGCAAAATGCGCGGTTGAAATTCGCGTCGCAAGATGGCGAGCTGCGCCGCGATGTAAGCGACATAGGTAGTTGTAATCCAAAAGCCGAGCGTCTTGCCCGTGAGCATGGATAGGGTCGTGGCAAAGCACGTGAGCGCGGCGACGCCCAGGCCAGATGCCGTCTGGAGGCTCATACCGAGTGCCAGCACGGCAACGCCCGCCAGATACATGAGCATCCTGATGACGGTATGGCGCCAATCGATGTTCTCGCCATGCATGATGATGAGCGGTCGCATGCTGCTGCATCCTTTCGATTGAATGATATTTGAAAAGAAATGTCTGACCTGGGCCGGCAAAAAGAGGGTTATCGGAGGCACTGCCTTAACGGCAGAAAAGCCGGCCCCATGGTCAGTCGTCTGGGAATGTCTCATTGTGCCGGAATGGGACTGAAGGGCTCAATGAGACGGGAGAAAAGCAAATGGCATGGCGTGGGCAACAGGATGCCAAGATGGCAGGGTGCGTCTTAGCATCCTATTGCCCAGGCTTGACGAAATCGGTTTCGTTGAGATTTAGTATACGCACGGGAATCCATTTGCAAAGCGAAATAGAAGAAATTAGGTGAACGTTCACCTAATTGCAACAACTTGTTGGTCAAATGCCGAATCCCGGCCCTCTCCCTCAAACATCGCCGTGGGATGGGGGATGCGATAGTATTACGTGATGAAATTCGACAAACCGTGGGCTTTATCCGAGGGCTTTATGGAACGGCACCAGCATTATCAGAGCCTGCAAGACCAGGCATACAACGCATTGCGCTCTAAGATCATCTATGCCGAGCTCAAGCCCGGCACACGTCTTTCGGCGATTGGTCTGGAAAAGGAGACGGGAATCGGGCGCACTCCCATTCGCGAGTCTTTTGTGCGTCTGCGTGAGCAGGAGCTGGTGGAAACCCGCCCCAAAAGCGGCACCTATGTCTCAAGAATTAGCATGGAGCGTGCCGAGAACGCCTGCTTCTTGCGCGAGAAGCTCGAGAGAAGCGTGCTCATCAAATGCTGCTCGGCCGCCACGTCCGAGCAAA
This sequence comes from uncultured Collinsella sp., assembly GCA_900556875.1. Classification (GTDB taxonomy): domain Bacteria; phylum Actinomycetota; class Coriobacteriia; order Coriobacteriales; family Coriobacteriaceae; genus Collinsella. Next base: position 15,593 of record USQQ01000009.1, on the reverse strand, counting down.
AGCATCGGCTGGAGCAGATTCTTGCCGAGTCCGAGTCGCTCGACCATCGCGAAACGCGTCGTTTTTTCGATCTGGACAACCTGTTCCATGAGACGTGTTTTGAGATTGCCGGCCGTCATATGTTGTGGGATTGGATGAAGAGCGTCAACACGCATTTTGAGCGATACAACTGGTTACGTATGGTGTCGCAGGATCTGGATTGGGAGCCGATTCGTCGGCAGCATCGCCGGATTCTCGAGGCCATTAAGAAGGGCGATACCGACACGGCGAGCTATCTGGCAGAGACGCACCTGCATCTGATGCCCGAGGAACAGGGCCCGGTTATCGCCTTGCATCCCGACTACTTTGAGCTGCCCAAAGACTCGGCCATCTAACTCGTTCCCTTACTTAGTTGCGGTGAAATATGGACTGTTTTGCGGTTCTGGCGGCGTAAACAGTCCGTATTTCACCGCAAGTGCGGGGGTGCTATTGGGGCGTAAAAAGGCTGCGGCGCCGCTTGGAGGAAAAGACCGGAAGCAAGGGTCCATTCCTCCAGACGGCGCCGCAGCTGTTTTGGCGGGTTGGTTTTTGTCAAGTGGCTTAGCTGAGCACGGCTGCCAGTCGAGTGGGAAAAGCGGCTCGGGTGCGTGTCGCTTCCGTCACGTTCTATCAGCATACAAGACGGTTTCGGTTCTTGTTCGTGACGGAAACGGCGCGCTTCCGAGCCGTTTTAAAGGGGCGCAACCGTGGCCGCGCCCCCACGATAGAGAGCGGATCAAACGGGGAAGTCAAGCAGAAAACCTACCATATCTACCCCGTACCCAAATGGCAGGGTTAGCCGCGGACCTTCTTGACGACGTCCATGGCCTCGCGGGCGATCTGCTCGACCTTGGAGAAGTCGCCGTCGGCGAACAGGGCCGGCTTGACCATCCAGGTGCCACCGCAGGCGATGATGGCGCTGGAGCTCAGGTACTCCTCGACGTTGGCGGTGCTCACGCCGCCGGTGGGCATAAAGCGGTGGCCGACAAACGGGGCGGCGAGGGCCTTGATGGTGTTGAGTCCGCCATACTGGGACGCGGGGAAGAACTTGGTGACCTTGAGGCCAAGGTTCTCGGCGGCGGTGACCTCGGAGGGGGTCACGGTGCCGGGAAGGACGGGCAGGTCGATGTCGATGCAGTGCTTCACGACGTCCTCGTTGTAGCCCGGGGAGACGATGAACTTGGCCCCGGCGGCGCGGGCCTGCTCAACCTGTTCGACGGTCAGGACGGTGCCGGCGCCAACGCACATCTCGGGCTCGGCCTCGGCCATAGCGGCGATGCACTCGGCGGCGCAGGCGGTGCGGAAGGTGACCTCGGCGGACTTCATGCCGGCTGCCATAAGGGCGTGGGCGAGCGGAGCGGCGTCCTCGACCTTGTCGAGCACGACGACGGGCACGATGCCCAGGGACTCAAGCGTGGTGTAGAACTGATCGAACATGATGTTCCTTTCGATGTACGGCGCGCGCTGGCGCGTGATTGCCAAATGTGCTGGTCATGAGCCGGTTTTGGATTGGTTATCGGAGGCACTGCTTGGGGTCACAAGCAATTCCAAAACCGGCTACGCGACCAGTCGTGTAGGAATGCCAGGCAAAACCGGAATGGGACTGGTGGTTTTGCCCGACCGGGAAAATCGGGGAGCGGGCCGCAAGGGTATGGGTATGGAGAACTGCGGCCCGCGGAATGGGGACGGCTTAGCGTGCGACGCGAGTGCCGCCGTCGGCGGCGGATGCCACGGCTGCGATCTCGTCTGCGGTCACCAAGTTGGAATCACCCTTGATGGTGAGCTTGAGGATCGAGGCCGCAATCGCGTAGTTGACGGCGTCCTGCGGGTCAAAGTCGTTGATGAGGGCATGGACGAGGCCGGCGTTGAAAGCGTCGCCGGCGGCAACGCCCTCGAGCACGTGCACGTCGTGAGCAGGGGAGAACCAGTGCTCACCGCTCTCGGCGTCAAAGAGCATGCCCATCCAGATGGAGCGCTCGACGCAGGAGATGTTGCGGACGACCGAGGCGACCTTCTTGCAGCCGTACTCGGCGCAGATCTGACGGGCCATCTCGACGTAGGTGTCACGCTCCTCGATGCCGTGGGCAAGGGAGCCGGAGACGCAGATCATACCGAGGCCGGCAGGCGCGTCCTCGTCGTTGGCGATGCAGATATCGACGAGGGGAAGGAGTTCCTTCATGGTGGTCTGCGACTTCTCGGGCGACCACATCTTGCCGCGATAGTTCACGTCGCACACGGTGGTGATGCCCTTGGCGCGGCAGGCGGTGAGGGCATCCTTGCAGGCGGCGGCCATCTCGTCGGAGACGGCGGGCGTCACGCCGGAGAAGTAGAAGACATCGACACCCTTGAGGATCTCATCCCAGTCAAAGACGTCGCGCTTGGCCATGTTGATGGCAGAGTACTTGCGGTCGTAGACGCAGCCGTTGCCGCGCTGCGAGGCGCCGACCTCAAACACATAGGAGCCGAGACGGTCGCCCTGGCGCACGACGCGCGAGGTATCGACGTCGTAGACCTTCAGCGAACGCAGGGCGCACTCGCCCAGACGGTTGGCCGGGACAACGGAGACGTAAGCTGCCTTGTCACCCTGGTAGGCCAGGGAAAGCGCGGTGTTGGCTTCGGCGCCGCCGTAGCGGACATCAAACTCGGTCGCCTGCTCAATGCGCAGATGGTCTTTGGGTGAGAGCCTCATCATGATCTCGCCGAAGGTAAGAACCGTTTTACCCATGGTCGCGCAGCTCCTTCTTGCTCGTGCGTACACCTTTGATATGGCGTTGGCACGGAGGTGCCAAGACGGTAGGGTGCATCTTTGCACCTCCGTGCCAACGCTTACCGAAATCGGTTTACGAAATCGATTTCGTTTCGAGTTGTAGTATACTCATCTACAACGTTTTGCAAGCGAGATTTTTAAAAAAATGCCTAAAATGGCTCAGACTGCTGACAATTGGGAAACGGGGTGCGCTATGGCGCAGATGAGGATTAAGGACATTGCTGCCGAGGCGGGCGTGAGCCCGGCCACGGTCTCGCGCTATCTCAACAACCGCCCCGGGCAGATGACCGAGGAAACCCGTGCTCGCATCGCGGCAGTTATCGAGCGCACCGGCTATCGTCCACGTGCCGCCGCGCGCAATCTGCGCAGCTCGCGTACCAACCTCATCGGCGTGATCCTGGCCGACATCGCTAACCCGTTCTCCAGCGCCATGCTCGAAGGACTTTCCGCCAGTGCCGCCGCGCGCGGCTGCTCGCTTATGACGGCCATTAGCGGCAATGATCCCGCCAAGGAGGCCGAATCGCTCACCAGGCTTATCGATGCCGGCGTGGACGGCCTGATCGTCAACACCTGTGGTGGCAACGACAAGGCGATCGCCGCGGCCGCGGGGCGCCTGCCCGTTGTGCTGCTCGACCGCGACGTTGCCGCCGGCGGCATCGATTTGGTGACCTCTAACAACCGTGAGCTGGTTGCCGGCCTGGTAGACGCCTTGGTCGCCGCGGGCAGCGAGCACCTGTGCCTGCTCACCGAGGCAAGCGACGACAGCCCCGTGCGTCGCGAGCGCGCCGAGGCCTTTGCCGACGAGCTCTCGCGCCGCGGCCTTGCAGGCGAGGTCGTCACCCTGGCCGACGGTGGCGCCACGGGCATCAGTCGCCTGGACGAGGCCATCCGCGAGTACGCGGGTAAAAAGCTCGGCCTTATCGCTGTCAACGGCTTGGTCTTTCTACGCCTGACCAAGGCGTTGGCGCAGCTGGGCCCCTCGCTGCCGGCGGGTCTCAAGATCGCGACGTTTGACGATTACCCCTGGAATCATGTGCTCTTTGGCGGCGTGACCACGGCCGCGCAGGACACCCTCACCATCGCCGAGCGCGTAGTCGAGCGTCTGTCTGAGCGCATCGATGTGGTCACCACCACGGTGGGCGATGCCGCAAAGCTCGCCCCCAAGCGCATCGAGATCCCCGGCCACATCGAATACCGCGCTTCGACCTCACTCTAGCCTGTGTGATAATATATAGACAATGTCATACAGGAGGTATCCATGGCTGCGTCTGTACTGAGTGTACGAGTGGATTCGTCAATTAAAGATTCATTTGCCGAGCTATGCGAAGAACTCGGCATGACTTCGTCTGTTGCGGTCAATATGTTTATGAGGCAGATGCTGCGCGAGCGCTCGCTGCCGTTTGTTCCTTCACTTGGTAAAAACTCTGCGAGCGAAAACGTCGCCGCAGACATTTTGGATACTGCCCAGATTGAGTCCGCCGTCCGCGAGGCGGCCAGCTCGATTCCCGCCATCAAATCCGTGATTCTTTTTGGCTCGTATGCCCGTGGCGAAGCGCGTGCCGATAGTGACATTGACTTGCGTCTCGAAGTCGATCGCGATCAGGGCTTTGGCCTTTTCGCGTTGTCGGCGTTTGGTGAGGCGGTGCGCAAAGAAACCGGGAGGCAGGTCGACCTCGTCTCGAGTGATCATCTTGATGGCGATCTTGCCGCGGTAATCGAGCGCGAAGGAGTGATCCTTTATGATCGCGCGTAAGTCAGACTGTCTCCGCGCCCAAGAGGTCTTGGAGGCCATCGCTGAAACGAACGAGCGCATCAAGGCTTTTGATATCACCGAGGACCAGTTTCTGCATGCGAATGACGTGCGGACGAGGGCGTTGGCGGACTCCCTTTTGATGTGCGCGCTTAGGGTGACGGAAGAAGCAGGCAAGTTGTCGGAACGCTCGCAGCGGCTTCATCCCGAAATTGAGTGGCGTGGAATTATCGGCATGAGAAATTACCTCGCGCATGATTACGGCAATGTCGACCGATCGGTTGTTTGGGATGCGGTGACGATGGAGTTCCCGGCGCTGGAACGAGCGTGTAGGCAAATTGTTTCCGAATCTGAACGCTAGCCGCTCGTTCGCAACGGCCTGCTCAAGCACGTTTTTTGAGCGCTTGATACGCTTTAACCCTGCGGAAACATTTTTCTGCGATAGTATCTGCGATATAGACCAGTCGAAACCCGCCCGAAAGAAAGGGGAGCGACATGAACCAGCAGAACATCGATTACGTACTCCGCTCCGTAGAGCAGCGTGATATCCGCTTTGTGCGTCTGTGGTTTGTCGACATTCTCGGCCGCCTTAAGAACTTTGCCATTAGCCCCGAGGACCTCGAGGTCGCTTTTGAGGAGGGTATTGGCTTTGACGGCTCCGCCATCGAGGGCTTTGCCACGCCCGAGGAAGCCGACATGCTCGCATTCCCCGATGCTTCAACCTTCCAGATCCTGCCATGGCGCCCGAGCCACAACGGCGTCGCCCGCGTGTTCTGCGACGTGTGCACTCCCGATTGCAAGCCGTTTGCCGGCGACCCGCGCGACGCTCTGCGCCGCATGTTCCGCAAGGCCGAGAAGGCTGGCTATCTGCTCAACGTGGGCGCCGAGCTGGAGTATTACTACTTTCCCGACGAGCACACGCCTGAGCCGCTCGACAACGTGGGCTACTTCGATCTTTCGGTGAGCGATGCCGCTCGCGACTTGCGCCGCAACACGGTCCTCACGCTCGAGAAGATGTCCGTGCCCGTGGAGTACACCTTCCACGCCGCCGGTCGCTCGCAGCACGGTATGAGCCTGCGCCATGCCGAGGCCCTGAGTATGTCCGACGCCATCACTACGGCCAAGCTCATCATTAAACAGCAGGCCTATGAGAGCGGCTGCCACGCCTCCTTTATGCCCAAGCCGTTGGCGGGCGAGGACGGCAGCGCCATGTTTTTGCATCAGTCGCTGTTCGACCACGACGGCAACAACGTCTTTTGGGGCGAGGACGACGAGAAGTACCATCTCTCCGACGTTGCCAAGCACTATATGGCCGGCATCTTGGCGCACGCGCGCGAGATCAGCGCCATCACCAACCCCACGGTCAACTCGTACAAGCGCATCACCACGGGCGGCGACTCCGTACCGCAGTACGCCACGTGGGGCCTGCGTAACCGCGCGAGCATGGTTCGCATCCCGGTCTACAAGCCCGGCAAGCAACTGTCCACGCGCATCGAGCTTCGCAGTCCCGATCCCATGGCCAACCCGTATCTGGTCAACGCCGTTACGCTGGCGGCTGGTCTGGACGGCATCGAGCGCAAGCTGGAGCTCCCGCCCGAGGCAACGGCCGAGACGCTCAAGCTTACCGACCGTCAGATGATCGAGGCCGGCTACACGCCGCTGCCGCGCTCGCTCAAAGAGGCGCTCGACGTCTTTGAGGACTCGCAGTTTATGAAGGATGCCCTCGGCGAGCACATCCACAGCTTCTTCCTCAAAAAGAAGCGCGACGAGTGGCATAAGTTTGAGTCTACGATCACCGAGTGGGAGATCAAGCACTACCTGGCGAACTCCTAATCGCGCTGGCTTGTTCCAGTACGATTGAGCTCATTTCTTTGGAGGCCGATATGTCCGAAAAGAGTGCCCTGTTCATGGCGCGCACGACGCGCTTCCACGAGTTTGCCCGCAGCCTGACGACCACCCTGGGTGTCGAGGTGAGCCTGGCAACCCCCGATTCACCGACTGCGGCACACGACTTTGATCTGCTGATCCTCGATTCCGATGGCATCCGCAGCGACCGCATCGATCAGATTGCCAAATGGCTCGACGATCGCGGCGGCGTCCCCATGCTGGTGATCGTCGACGACGAGGCACTCGGTACCTTGCGCCTGCCCAATCACGCGCATGCCGACTTTGTATGCCCCGCGGCGACGCCCAACGAGCTCAAGGCTCGCGCGCAGCGCCTGATGGGCGAGGAGGAGACCGTTACCGCCGACGATGTGCTCAATATCGATAACCTCGAGATTAACCTGGCTACCTACCAGGTGACACTCGATAACGAGCCCATCGACCTGACGCTGATGGAGTACTCGCTGCTGAGCTTTTTGGCGACGCACCCCAACCGCGCCTACAGCCGCGAGGTGCTGCTGCACCGCGTGTGGGGCTTTGAGTACTGCGGCGGCACGCGCACCGTCGACGTGCACATTCGACGCATCCGCTCCAAGGTGGGCCCGCAGATCGCGGCGCACATCACCACCGTTCGCGGCGTGGGCTATCTGTTTAAGGACTAGCAAGTAAATAGAGGAATGTGAGGGTACCGGAGATTTCTCCAGTACCCTTTTCTCGTTTAGGGCGAAAAAGAAGACCTTTCACCGATTTAAAGTGTGTCAGTAAAAACAATATCAAACGTATAGCACTATCTCACGAATATCATTTAGTTACCGTATCTCCCTACTGCACGGATGGAGGAAGAAATGCGTTATTCGAGAAAGGTGATTGTCGGATTCATAGTATTGCTTGCCGCCCTGATGTCTCCAAGGTTGGTTTTTGGAGACGACGACTTGGTTCGTGTCACACCGCAAATAGCTGTGGAGCAAGCGCAAGCTTTCTTTGATGACGTATCGGATGAGCCGGTGACCGCTTGTGACCCAGTAAAAATGGTGAATTCCGATGGGGAATCAATCGGGTATATCGTTCGCGCGAAGTGGGATGACGTTAACTATGGCTACGTCGTATTTGATTCAGAGCGATCTTGGTGGATCAGCGAATACTGCTTGGCTCCGAACGCCCCTATGCCCATTGAGAATACAAGCGATGAAATAGCCCTTCTCGCATCCCAAGATGACATCGTTGCTTTGAAATTTGACGAGCTGTCTTTTGGTATTGCAGATCTGGATAATAACGTTGTTTTAGATGAGAAGGGATGCCGGTCAACAGCGGTGTTTTCTGTGGGAAATAGCCGCAGCGGATCTCCAGGCAGGTTCGAGGATGTTTTCGTATTGCCCAAAGACCTGTATAAACAAGGATATGTCATTGACGCAAGTAAAACTATTTCAGGGATGATAACGCCTACACAATCAGAGGTTATTAAAGAAACGGGGACCTATGCTTGCGATGTGTCTGCGATGTTTGCGGTAAGCAGCCATTATGTAACGCTAAACCGGCTCAAATTGCCAGACTTATATCATGAGCTTTGGCAGTTATCGGGAACATCCGGCAAACCAAATAAGTCATTCGATCAAGCTACGGGCCTTTACTTTACCCAAGGAGAGACTCCATCTCCAAATGCTGCCCCGGCTATTAAGGAGTTCTGTGCTAGGCGCGGGAAAAGGCTTGAGACATCATTTGCCTGGTATCCATCTTGGGATTCTTTCAGGGCAACTGCAGATTCTGGAAATCTCAGTATCTTTTCTGGGACTCTCAGTTCAAGCCATGACGCTCATGCGATGGCTGTTGCGGGATATGTTGCTATGCATAATACATATTCAAATGATAAGAAATATATGCTTGTTGTCTGGGATGGTTGGTTCAATCAGCTGCGTTTTCTTCCATATGACACAACGATTTATATATCGCATGAAGGGACGTATTGTGGAGAGTGACGGCGAAGATGATAGAAAGCGCATACGTAAAACGCTGGGGCTTCTTTGCGCATTTCTTGGGATATTGGTTGTCGCGGCCTATCAACCGAGCCCCTCGGTCGTCGGTGGAAAAGATGACGAACATATTTCAGTTGAAGTACAGACGCTGTCGGATATTCATAACGGACAATTTGAGGCTCTCGTGTCAAGCGGAGGGCGGAAAGAGATTGATATCCGTAGTTACTTTAATACCGGAACTGCTTCAGGGCTGAAGGCGGGAGAGAAATGGATTCTATTCTTCGCAAGTGATGCCAATTTAGAAGAGGAAACTTTGCATCCCTACTATATGGAAAAAGTTAACTAAATCGGTGAGGAGCGAGAGGAATGATCAACAGAAGACAGCTATTCGTCTTGGCATCAGGAGCTGTTATGTTTGCTGGGGCGAGAGGGGCCAACGCTGCGCAGCTTACGAATGCGCAAAAACGATTGACGCTTGTGACCGACATGATAGTTCGGAATGAGGCTGGGGTTATTGTGTCCTCGGCGCGAAGCAAAGATGTCTTGGGTGCCGGAAATAGAAAAATGGCTGTTGGCAGCATAAACAGGAATAATGACGGTGCAGCGTCCCTGACAAGAGCGGCAACTAAGAATTTGGTGACGGTTCATAGGGAGTCAGATGATTCACTGCCGGTGTTGGCAAAGATTGAGATTGTTGTTGAATATTCTGAAGATGGGCAAAGCATTGCAATTCGGTCAGGAAAATATTCGATAATTCAAACCGATCCGCTTGTGATGTATGCAAACGCTTGGTATGCGCTCATGCAGAAAGATAAATATGTGATGAACTACTTCACAGAAAGCGAAGCATCATATGAAACGGGGTGGGGGCCAACGCCATACGATGCGGAGAAGGATAAGTGGACGTGCGGATCGGGTATGGGCGCGACGATTACAGACTTTATTAACGATTCAACATATAGTTTTGCTATCGACTGCTATATCGAATAGACATGACGGCATAAAACGAATTGGCCTATAAGCATGTCATTACTTAAGCAAAGCTGAAATCTTGGCATCTAGTGCTCGGGACTGCCCAGCTTGGGGTACAACTCAACGTGAACAATGATGGCCCGCCACATGTTTGGCGGGCCTTTGGTTATTTGACGAAAGGATCGCAGCTATGAGCGAGAACGATTCCCAGCGTCCCCAGGATGCGGGCAACGCCGGCGAGACCCAACAGCAGCCGCGTGTGCAGGTAGAGTCGACGCCTGCCGACAGCAACATTCCCTACGTGCAGGCCTACGACACGCAGACCGGAAAGCCGCTGGGCAGCCAGCAGGTTGTAAACAAGCACACAGTGGTCAAGACTAAGACCAAAAAGCTGCCGATCTTTATTACGGCGCTTGCCGGTTGTGCCTGCGGCGCCCTGCTGGTCATTGCGCTCATTATGAGCGGCACGCTCAACATTGGCGGCGGAAAGAATGCCGTGACGGCGGGTGCTTCGGGTTCATCGACGCAAAAGATTACGATTGATTCCGAGGACACCACGCTGGCCGAGGCCGTTTCTGCCAAGGCGTTGCCCTCCGTGGTTTCCATTACCGCCACTTCGAGCGGCAGCCAGAATGGCTCGCTTTCGCAGTCTGCCGACGAGTCGGACAGCTCGGGCAGCGTCGGCTCGGGCGTGGTGCTCGATACCGAGGGCCACATCCTCACCAACAACCACGTGGTCGATGGCTATGACCAGTACGTGGTGACCATGGACGACGGCACCACCTATGAGGCCGAGTTCGTGGGCAACGATGCTTCGAGCGACCTGGCCGTCATCAAGCTCAAGGACGCCGACGCCTCCAAGCTCACGCCGATCGAGATCGGTGACTCCTCCAAGCTCAACGTGGGCGAGTGGGTCATGGCGATCGGTTCGCCCTTCGGCAACGAGCAGTCTGTCTCCACGGGCATTGTGTCGGCGCTGTATCGCTCCACGGCCATGAGCTCTACCAACGGTAACACCATCTATGCCAACATGATCCAGACCGATGCCGCCATCAACCCGGGCAACTCCGGCGGCGCGCTCGTTAACGACAACGGCGAGCTGGTGGGCATCAACTCGCTCATCGAGAGCTACTCGGGCTCCAGCTCGGGCGTGGGCTTTGCCATTCCCGTTAACTACGCCAAGAACATTGCCGACCAGATTATTGACGGCAAGACGCCGGTTCATCCGTACCTGGGCGCCACGCTTTCGAGCGTCAACGCGCTCAATGCCCGCACCAACAAGCTGAGCACCGATAGCGGCGCGTACGTGGCGAGCGTCGTCGAGGACGGTCCCGCCGCCAAGGCCGGCATCCAGGAGGGCGATGTCATTACCAAGCTGGGCGACGACGAGATCACGAGCGCCGATGGCCTGATCATTGCGCTGCGCAGCCATGAGGTGGGCGAGAAGGTCGAGATCACGCTCATGCGCGGCAAGGAAGAGAAGAAGGTCACCGTCGAGCTGGGCTCCGATGAGAAGCTGCAGAACCAGCAGCAGGACGACAGCGCGACTGACACCGGCAACGGCGGTATTACCGACGAGCAGCTGCGTCAGTATCTGGAGGAGCTGCTTGGCCAGCAGGGCCAGGGTCAAGGCCAAGGCTATGGCCAGGGTTTCTAACGAGCCGTATTGCACATATCGAAGCCAGAGGGGCTGTCCCGCCAACGCGGGACAGCCCCTCTTTTCGCGATGATCCCTTGGAGACGGAGGAAAACGGATCATTTAGAACTGGCAAGGGCATGGTTTAATCGCGCGATCCACCCCAGTCTGGCGGCTGCCGATTCGGTGCGGTTCGAAAGGGTTATTCGGCGCCATGGTGACCGGTGGTACTCTTGTATCCGTTTGAAATCGAGCGAAGGAGTGCCGCTATGGAGCAATCGAGCCTGTTTGGTGACGGCGTGGACATCGATACCGAAACGCCCGCGAGCGCGGATGCCGCCGCACCGACCGATGCCCGTGCCCAGGCGGCTGCCCGCGCGGCCGAGTTGCGTCACGAGCTCGATTACCACGCCTACCGCTACTACATGCTCGATGCGCCCGAGATCACGGATGCCGCCTTTGACAAAATGCTCGTTGAGCTGCAGGAAATCGAGGCGACTTACCCCGACTTGGTGACGCCCGACAGCTATACCCAGCGCGTGGGCGGCTACGTGAGCGAGCAGTTTACGCCGGTCACGCATATGGCACGCATGTATTCCATGGACGATGCCATGGATCTGGACGAACTCGACGCGTGGCTCCAGCGTACCGAGGATGCGCTCGGTGCCGGTAGCGTCACCTATACCTGCGAGCTTAAGATCGACGGCCTGGGCGTGGCGCTTACCTACCAAAACGGAACCTTCGTGCGCGCCGCCACACGTGGCGATGGCACAACGGGCGAGGACGTGTCGCTCAACGTGCGTACCATCAAGGATGTGCCCATGCACCTGTCCGAGCCGGCGCTCGCCCACATGGGTGCCGACCGCGAGCGTACCATCGAAGTACGCGGCGAGGTCTATATGCCCAAAGGCAGCTTTGTTCGTCTGAATGAAGAGGCCGATGCCGAGGGCCGCGACCCCTTCGCCAACCCGCGCAACGCTGCCGCAGGATCCCTGCGCCAAAAGGACCCCAAGGTCACGGCGCGCCGCGACCTGGCCACCTTTATCTATGCCATCGCCGATACCGATCCGCTGCACGTCCACAGCCAGCGTGAGTTCCTTGACTGGCTGCGCAGCGCTGGCTTTAGTGTCAACCCCAACGTGGCCCGCTGCGCCACGCCGGCTGAGGTTCACGAGTTCTGTGCCCAGGCGCTTGAGCATCGCGGCGACCTGGACTACGACATCGACGGCGTGGTCGTAAAGGTCGACAGCTTCCAGCAGCAGCTTGACCTGGGCTTTACTGCCCGCGCGCCGCGCTGGGCCATTGCCTTTAAGTTCCCGCCCGAGGAAAAGCAGACCGTCCTGCGCGAAATTCGCATCCAGGTGGGCCGCACCGGTGTGCTCACGCCGGTCGCCGAGTTCGACCCGGTGACGGTCGCCGGCTCCACCATCGCGCGCGCCACGCTGCACAACATCGACGAGATCCGCCGCAAAAACGTGCGCGAGGGCGACACTATCATCGTGCACAAGGCGGGTGACGTGATTCCCGAGGTCGTGGGTCCCGTGCTCGACAAGCGCCCGGCTGATTCGGTCGACTGGCACATGCCCGAGGTCTGCCCCGTGTGCGGCAGCCCCGTGGTCCACGAGGACGGCGAGGTTGCCTACCGCTGCGTCTCCATCGATTGCCCCGCGCAGCTCAAGGAGCGCCTACTTCACTGGGTGAGCCGCGGCTGCATGGACGTTGACGGCCTGGGCGACGAGATCGTCGACAAGATGATCGCCGCCGGCCTGATCCACGATGTCGCGGACTTCTACCAGCTCACGGTCGACGACATCGCCGGCCTGGACACGGGACGCACCTATGCCAGCTCCAACAGCAAAAAGGGCGTCAAGAAGGGCGACCCCATCCCGGTGGGTCTCAAGACGGCCGAGAAAATCATCGCCGAGCTCAATAAGTCCAAGAGCCAGCCGCTCGGTCGCGTGCTGTTTGCCCTGGGCATCCGCCATGTGGGCAAGAGCGTGGGCGAGGTCATCGCCGAGCGATTCCTGTCGATCGACAAGCTCATCTTGGCGAGCGAAGAGGACATCGCCGAGTGTGAGGGCATCGGTCCCAAGATTGCGGCGAGCGTCAAGCAGTTCCTGGCCGTGCCCGAGAACCTCGCCGTGCTGGAGCGCCTGCGCCAGGCGGGCCTGTCGCTCGAGGTCGATTTGGGCGCTGCGCACGCGCAAGCCGCAGCCGACGCTGGCGTGGCAGGCGAGCTTGCCGACGCACAGCCACTCGCGGGTCTGACCTTCGTGCTCACCGGCACGCTCGTCAACCGCACCCGCGACGAGGCGGGCGCGGCGCTCAAGGTGCTTGGCGCCAAGGTTTCGGGCAGTGTTTCAAAGAAGACGAGCTATCTGGTCGCCGGTCCCAAAGCGGGCTCCAAGCTCACCAAGGCCGAGCAGCTGGGTGTGCCCGTGCTGGACGAGGACGCACTCGAGCAGATTCTCGCTACTGGTCAGGTGCCGGAGGCGTAAGGCATTGATAACCAGATAGGAGAACCGCCCGGAGAGCTTACCGCTTTCCGGGCGGTTCTTACTTTGTTGGGGCAACGGGCACCGTGATCTGCGTCACGTAGGTTGCCGGATCATCGCTGATGATGTCGTCGATCAGGGCGATCTCGCGTTGCCCCGCTACGCCACCAGCTTGTCAAAAGCCCCGCGGCGGTTGAGCGCGGTAAATGCAATCACGCAGATGACCGCCGACAGAATCGAGCCGCACGGCGAGGCGATACCCATGGGGAACAGCGTGCCGGAATAGGCGTTCGACAGCAGCCACGCGCCCGGCACGCGAATGAGTGCCACAGCCAGCACGTTGTGCGCAAAGCCGATGTAGCTCTTGCCGTATGCAGCGAAAAAGCCGCTAAAGCAAATGTGGATGCCGGCAAAGATTGCATCGAAAATATAACTGTGCATATAGTCGGTACCGGCCGCGACCACCGCGGGGTCCTTGGCAAAAAAGCCAATAAACGCCGGCGCCACCAGCCACATCAGCGCTGTAATCAGGCAGCCGTACACCACCGAGATGGTCATGGCATCCTTGAGCACCTGACGCGCGCGGTCGCCCTTGCCCGCGCCGGCGTTTTGTGCCGTGAGCGCGCTGACGGTAGCGCCCATGGAACTCGGCACGATAAACAAAAAGCTGATCATCTTCTCGACCAGGCCCACGGCGGCGGCGTCGACCAGACCGCGGTGGTTGGCGATGACGGTGATAAACATAAACGCCACCTGGATGCAGCCGTCCTGCACAGCCACGGGCACGCCGATTTTAAGAATGCTGCCGAGCACCTCGGGCTGGGGGCGCAGGTCGCTGCGCTTAACGTGGATGTTTGTGCGACGGCTCTTGAGCCACATGAGCGCGAGGGCAACGCTGGCCGTCTGCGCGGTCACCGTGCCGAGCGCTGCGCCCACGGGGCCGAGCCCCATGTGGCCGATAAACAGAAAATCGAGCGCGATGTTGATGATGCACGCCACGCCGATCACGTACATGGGCGAGCGCGAATCGCCCAGCCCGCGAAAGATGGCCGAGAGGATGTTGTACGCGGCGATAAAGGGAATGCCGATAAAGCAAATGCGCAGGTAGGCGGCGGTGCCTTCGACCGCTTCGGCCGGCGTGCCAATGAGCGCCACGATCTGCGGGCACAGTGCGAGCAAGGCAGCGGCCAGTACCACCGAGACACCCATAAACAGCGTAATGGTGTTGCCGATAGCGGTTTCGGCGCGATCGAAGCGGCGCGAGCCCACGGCGTGGCCGACGATGACCGTCGTCCCCATGGCCAGGCCCACGAGCGTCACGGTAATGATATAGAGCGTCTGCGCGCCGTTGCCCACGGCGGTGATGCCGGCGGCGCCGCTAAACTGTCCCATCATGTACAGGTCGGCCATGCCGTAGAGCATCTGCAAAAAGTACGAGAGCATATAGGGCAGGGCAAAGACCGCGATGGTCTTGAGGACATTGCCGCGTGTGAGGTCGTGTTCCATAGGTGGGGCTTTCTGGCTGGGTTTGTTTACGTACCAGTGTAGTGAAAACCCTATAACGATTGTAGAGTCAAGGTTTGTGTTGGCAGCGGGGCGAAAAAGTCACGCTCGCGTTCATTTCTAATTGAATACGGACGTGCGCCCTGTGAGCATGGCGCCTGCACTAGCCTTGCAGAAATCGATTTCGGAACACTTGACACCGCCGCACGGCGCGCCATAATACGTGGGTTTGCGAACAACGTTTGATGGGGGATGAACCTGTGTGCGCAATCTCAAGATTTTGTTTTCCTATCTGGGGGCATACCGCCGCGATGCCATGCTCGGCGTGCTCTTTGTGACTGCCGAGACGGCGCTCGAGCTGTTTATCCCGGTCATCATGGCAAATATCATCGATGTGGGCGTGCCCGCGGGCGACATCAACTACATGCTGTTGCGGGGCACGTATATGTTGGTATGTGCCGCATGTTCGCTGGTACTTGGCTTGGGCTATGCACGCACGTCTGCTCGCGTCGCCTCGGGGCTGGGCGCTAACCTGCGCGAGGCCGAGTATCGCAAGATCCAGACGCTCGCTTTTGGCAATCTGGACAACTACGACGCC
>USQQ01000008.1 GCA_900556875.1 uncultured Collinsella sp. | reverse complement strand
CGCGCATAAAGAAAGCCTCCCATTTCTCATGTCCAAGAAATGGGAGGCAGTTCAGTGCGAGCTGCAGGGTCTTTTGTCAAGCGATGCGACAAAAATGATCCGTTTCCCTTCGTCCCCAAGGGATCACGTTTAGCCCTCCTTGCGGACTTTTTGCAGGTAGCGGTACACGCTGGGCTCCGAGATGCCCAACGCGGTGGCGGCGCAGGCCACGGCGCCCTTGAGCATGAACACCCCGTTGCCGTTGAGGTGGCGAATGACGTCCACGCGGTCGCTCTGACCAAGCGACGCTACATCCAGCCCGCGCGCGCTCAGCAACTCGGCAATGCTGCGGTCGATGAGCTCCTGTGTGGACTCCGAAAGGCTTTCGACCTCGATAGGGGCGGGCTCCGTGCGCGTCGGCGCCGCGTCGAAGCACGCCATGAGCTGCTGCGCCATGGCGTTGATGGAGCGCACGGTCGAGAGATCGGTGTTGACGCAGAGCATACCGACGATCTCGTCATTCTCGCGGATAAAGTACGTCGCTGACTCCAACGTCTTGCCGCCGGCACCGCGCCCCTCGTAGCCCGTAATAAACGGCAGGTCGCGATACTTGGCGTCGTGCATGATCTTGAGTGCCAGATCGGTGGCGGGACCGCCGACCTTGCGGCCGCTCACGATGCCGTTGCGAATATCGACGATGGCGTGGTCGGGATCCGAGAAATCGTGCAGCACGATTTCGCTGTTTTTGCCGAGTATCTGCTCCAGAAAATCGACCATCGGCAAAAAGCGACGTACGGTCTCGTTCACGGGCAACTCCTTTGGGTGAAATCGGAAATGTTCATAACAATTTTTTCTCATGGTAACACGGTGTCTATTGACTCACATATTCGCAGGTACATTGCGTAATACAGATGAGCGGTAGGTATTTGGCGGTAAACGGTCGACCAAAAGAAAAGTTAGATGTTATTTTGAACAGACACTTTCTTGACCTGCGGAAATGCATTGTCTCAGCTCAAGAATAGTCTGATAACAAAAAATTATTATTGAGAATGAGAATCATCTTTAATACGATATGCAACGAAGGCACAACCTCAACCCCGCACTGCGTCACAATAGAGCGTTAGATGCGAAAACAACTACTTCGAGGATTGGTGGTCAAATGACCCAGGAGACGGTTACGAACGGCACTGAAGCCCTGTTCACTCGCGAAGGCATGCCTCCCGTTAAGGAAATGATCCCGTGTGCCCTTCAGCACGTACTGGCATCGTTTGCCGGCATCATTACCCCGGCGGTCATCATGGCCGGCGTCTACGGCTTTAATAGCCAGCAGAGCACCGACATCATCCAGGTCGCGCTCATTCTTTCGGCGATCGATACGGCCCTTCAGGCCTTCGCTCCCTTCCGTCGCATCGGCGGCGGCCTGCCCATCGTCATGGGCGTTTCGTTCGCGTTCCTGCCGGCTCTGCAGGCCATGGGTGCCTCGGGCTTTAGCTTTGGTGCGCTGCTGGGCGGCGAGATCGTCGGCGGCGCCGTCGCGGTCCTCTTTGGTCTGGCCTACAGCAAGATCAAGTGGCTGTTCCCGCCCGTCGTGACCGGTACGGTCATCTTCTCCATTGGCGTCTCTCTCTATCCCACGGCCGTCAAGTATATGGCCGGCGGTATGGGTACGCCGCTGTGGGGCACTCCGCAGGCCTGGTGCGTCGCTCTTATCACCTTCGCCGTGGTCTTTGCGCTCGCCAACTTTGGCAAGGGCACGCTCAAGCTGGGATCCGTGTTCTTTGGCATGATCGTTGGCATGATCGTTTCGATCCCCTTTGGCATGATCGACTTCTCCAGCGTCGCCACCGCTCAGGTCTTCGCCCTTCCCAAGCTCATGCCCTACGCGCTCGAGTTTGATCCCGAAGTCTGCATTACCCTCGCTGTTGTGTTCCCCATGGTTGCCATCCAGGTTATCGGTGACGTCTCCGCCGCCTGCCTGGGCTCCATCGACCGTATGCCCACCGAGCGCGAGCTCTCCGGCGCTATCGTGTCCCAGGGCCTCACCTCTATGGTCGGCGGCCTGCTGGGCGGTCTTCCCACCAGCGCCCTTGGCCAGAACGTGGGCATCATCTGCTCCAACAAGGTCGTCAACAAGTGGGTCTTTGTGATCATCGCGGCCGTCTTTGCCATCGCCGGTCTGTTCCCGCAGCTCTCTGCCGTCCTTTCCGCTATCCCGCAGCCCGTTATCGGCGGCGCGACCGTCGGCGTCTTTGGCACCATCACCATGAACGGCGTGCGCATGTTCACCCGCGAGGGCCTCACGCAGCGCACTACCACCATCGTCGGCACCTCCGTCGTCTTTGGCCTGGGTATCTGGATGGCCAGCGGTTGCCTTGCCGGCGAGGGTATGCCCGCCTGGGTGTCCACCGTCATCGGCTCCAATGCCGTGACCCCCACCGCCATCATGGCCATTGTCCTTAACCTGATCCTTCCGCAGACGCCGGTCGTGGCTCAGCACATCGATGCTGCCAAGGACGCTGCCGTGGATCTGGTCTTGCCCGAGAGCAAGAAGTAACCAATTCGGTGCTATTCGTCGGCGGGCGCATCGCCTCGTCCGCCTACGTCATGCGGCGCCAAGCCGCACTTCAAAGGGTTTGTCCCTTTGGTGAAGCGTTGACGGGAGAGGGCCCGTTTCCGGTGTAGGCCGGCGCTTCGCACTTCCGCCATGTCAGAGGTGTCAAACCCCGCCCCTGATGTTGAAGGGAGCATTTATGCTTCTGGTCGCTAACGGTTCCGTCTTTACCCGCAACGCTCAGACCCCGTTCATTCCAAACGGTGCGGTCGCCATTGACGGAGATACGATCGTCGAAGTGGGCCCCGAGTGCGAGCTCAAGGCCAAGTACCCGGATGCCGAGTACGTCGATGCCCAGGGCAACCTCATCATGCCTGGACTCATCAATTGCCACACCCACATCTACTCGGGTCTGGCCCGCGGCCTTGCCATTAAGGGCTGCAACCCCACCAACTTCCTGGAGAATCTTGAGCAGCAGTGGTGGAAGATCGACGACAACCTGACGCTCGACGGCACCAAGGCCAGCGCCTATGCCACGATTCTTGACTCCATCCGCGATGGCGTCACCACGATCTTCGATCACCATGCGAGCTTCTGCGAAATCCCGGGAAGCCTCTTTACCATTAAGGATGCAGCTCAGGAGCTGGGCATGCGTTCGTGCCTGTGCTACGAGGTCTCCGACCGCCGCGGCCAGGAAAAATGCGACCAGGCCATTGCCGAGAACGCCGAGTTTGCCCAGTGGGCCGCCAAGGAGCGTCGCGATAACGACAACCACATGATCGCCGCCATGTTTGGCGGACATGCCACCTTTACGCTGTCGGACGAGACCATGGATAAGATGGCCGAGGCCAACAACGGCCTGACCGGCTTCCACATCCATGTGTGCGAGGGCATGAATGACGTGTGGGACTCCCGCCTCAACCGCGGTGGCATCAGCCCCGTCGAGCGCCTGCTGCAGCACAATCTGCTGGGTCCCGACACCATGCTCGGCCACTGCATCCACGTGACGCCTGCCGAGATGGATATCGTCAAGGAGTCCGGTACCTGGCTCGTCAACAACCCCGAATCCAATATGGGCAACGCCGTGGGCTGCGCCCCCGTGCTCGAGTTCTTCCGCCGCGGTATCCCCGTGTGCATGGGCACCGACGCCTACACCCACGATATGCTCGAGAGCCTTAAGGTCTTCCTGATCATTCAGCGCCACAACGCCGCCATGCCCAACGTGGGCTGGTGCGAGGCCATGACCATGCTGTTCGAGAACAACGCCAAGATGGCCAGCAAGTACTTCGATCGCAAGCTCGGCGTGCTCGAGGCCGGCGCTGCCGCCGACGTCATCGTTATGGACTACAAGCCCTTTACGCCGCTGAGCGAGGAGAACATCGACGGCCACATGCTCTTTGGCATGATGGGCAAAAACTGCCGCACCACCATCATCAACGGCAAGGTCCTGTACAAGGATCGCGAGTTCGTCGGTATCGATGAGGAAAAGATCAACGCGTGGACCATGGCTGAGTCCAAGAAGCTCTGGAGCACGCTCAACGATCGCACCTACTAATTCACAAGTAGATTCACGCGCGCCGGATGTTTCGCCGCATCTGACGCGCGTATAGGCGGCCTCCGCGGGGTCGCCGGCGCTGTGCTAGCGCTACACCGTATTTGCGCCCGCCGCGCGGTCTCGCCGGGCGTTACAGAGAGGAGCTCATTATGAGCGACATCATGAGGCCGATCCCGTTTTCGCAGCTGATGAACTGGATCATCGAGGAGCACAAGACCCAGGACGCCATCTTTGGCGTGCGCAAGATGGTCACGACCAACCAGGAGGGCGCGCTTCCCATTTTTGACGAGCGCATCGAGACTCCGTTTGGCCCGGCCGCCGGCCCCAATACGCAGCTTGCCCAAAACATCGTGGCATCCTACGTGGCCGGTTCCCGCTTCTTTGAGCTCAAGACCGTCCAGGTTATGGACGGCGAGGAGCTCTCCAAGTGTGTGAACAAGCCCTGCATCGTGGCGCAGGACGAGTGCTACAACTGTGAGTGGTCGACCGAGCTCGAGGTTCCGCAGGCCTTTGCCGAGTACGTGAAGGCATGGTTCGCCTGCCACCTCATCGCTCGCGAGTACGGCCTGGGAAGCCCGGACGGTTTTGTCTTCAACATGTCCGTGGGTTATGACCTGGAGGGCATCAAGAGCCCCAAGGTCGACGCCTACATCGAGGGTATGAAGGACGCCAGCGGCTCCGACGTCTGGAACGAGTGCCGTACGTGGGCGCTCGCCAACCTGGACAAGTTTGAGCATGTTGACGCCGCATTTGTCGAGTCCATCCCGGCACGCGTCTCCAACTCCATCACCGAGTCTACCCTGCACGGCTGCCCGCCGGCCGAGATCGAGCGCATCGCGACCTATCTGATCACCGAGAAGGGCCTCAACACCTACATCAAGTGCAACCCCACGCTGCTGGGCTATGAGTTTGCCCGCCAGCGCCTCAACGAGCTGGGCTTTGACTACATCGTCTTCGATGACACGCACTTCCGCGAGGACCTGCAGTGGGCCGATGCCGTGCCTATGTTCGAGCGCCTGATTGCCCTGTGCGCCGAGCGCGGCCTGGAGTTTGGCGTCAAGCTGACCAACACGTTCCCCGTCGACGTGACGAGGAACGAGCTGCCCTCCACCGAGATGTACATGTCCGGCCGTTCGCTGTTCTCACTGACCATTGAGGCTGCCCGCCGCATTACCGAGCAGTTCGATGGCAAACTGCGCATCAGCTACTCCGGTGGCGCCACGGTCTACAACATCCGCGCCCTGTACGATGCCGGCATTTGGCCCGTTACCCTGGCGACCGACGTGCTCAAGCCCGGTGGCTACGAGCGCTTTAGCCAGATGGCCGGTGAGTTTGGCGATCTGGACGGCAAGCCGTTTGAGGGCGTCTCTCTCGAGGCCGTGACTGCGATCCAGGCCGACTCGCTCACCAACCCGCTCTACAAGAAGCCGCTGCGTCCGCTGCCCGACCGCAAGGTTGCCGGCAAGAGCCCGCTTTCCGACTGCTTTACCGCGCCGTGCCGCACGAGCTGCCCCATCCAGCAGGATATTCCCGCCTACCTGGCGGCTGTTGACGAGGGCCGCTTCGAGGACGCGCTCAACATCATCATCGAGCGCAACGCCCTGCCGTTTATCACCGGCACCATCTGCCCGCATCCCTGCGGCCGCGCTTGCGAGCGTGCGTTCTACGAGCCCGAGGGTGCCCAGATTCGCGCCAGCAAGCTCAAGGCTGCCCGCGAGGCCATGACCGCCGTGTTGCCCAAGCTGCGCGCCCAGGCCATTGCCAACGACGGCGAGCACAACGTTGCCGTTATCGGTGGCGGCCCGGCCGGTCTGGCGACGGCGTTCTTCCTGACGCGTGCCGGCGTGCCCGTCACTATCTTTGAGGCCCGCGATTCGCTCGGCGGCGTGGTCCGCCACGTGATCCCCGAGTTCCGTATTGCGAGCGACGATATCTCCCACGATGCCGAGCTCTGCCTGGCCTTTGGCGCCAAGGTGCAGCTCAACGCTCGCGTGGATTCCATTGAAGAGCTCAAGGCCCAGGGCTTTACCGACGTGGTCGTGGCCACCGGTGCCTGGATGCCCGGCTCTGCGGGCTTGGGCGAGGGTGCCGAGCTCGACGTGCTGGAGTTCCTCGAGACCGCCAAGAAGGGCGAGAAGCTCGAGCTGGGCGAGGACGTCGTGGTCATCGGCGCCGGCAACACCGCCATGGATGCTGCCCGCGTGGCCAAGCGCCTGGCTGGTGTGAAGAACGTGCGCCTGGTGTATCGCCGCACCAAGAAGCAGATGCCCGCCGACGAGGAAGAGCTTGATCTTGCTCTTGCCGACGGCGTTGAGTTCTGCGAGCTGCTGGCGCCCAAGGCACTCAACGGCGCCGTGCTGACCTGCGACGTTATGGAGCTTGGCGAGCCGGATGCAAGCGGCCGTCGCAGCCCCGTCGCCACGGGCGAGACCGTCGAGCTTCCCGCCACCACGGTGATCTGCGCCGTGGGCGAGGGCATCGATGCCAGCCTGTACGATGCTGTGGGCGTCGAGCACGACCGTCGCGGCCGCCTTGCCGCCACCTCCACCGGCGTTGAGGGCGTCTGGGCTGCAGGCGATTGCCGTCGCGGTCCGGCCACCGTGGTCGAGGCTATTGCCGACGCCGCCGAAGTCGCCCGCGCCATCGCCGGCGTGGACTTTAACAAGTACGCCGACTGCAACGAGCAGGCCGGTCGCGAGGACACCTGCTACGAGCGCAAGGGGTCGCTGTGCCGCGACAAGCGCAACTGCACTAAGACCCGCTGCCTGGGCTGCGGTTCGGTGTGCGAGGTCTGCTGCGACGTGTGCCCCAACCGCGCCAACGTGGCCATTAAGGTGCCGGGCCTGGCCAAGCATCAGGTCGTCCACGTCGATGGCATGTGCAACGAGTGCGGCAACTGCGCCGTGTTCTGCCCCTACCAGGAGGGTCGTCCCTACAAGGACAAGCTCACCCTGTTCTGGAGCGAGGAGGACATGGAGAACTCCGAGAACGAGGGCTTCCTGGCCGTGGGCGAGGATCACTTTAAGGTCCGCGTCGCCGGCACGGTCCGCACCGTCTCGGTCGATGCCGTCAACACTGGCCTTCCCGAGGCCGTCCGCCTGACCATCAGGGCTGTGCGCGACAACTATTCGTACCTTCTTAAGAAATAGGCGAGTCTCTTATGGCCAAATCCATTCAACATAACGTGGCCTACGTTGCCTGCGGAAGCGGTTGCGCCTCCGCAGGCGGCGACGCCCGCTGCAGCGAAGGCTGCATTGGCTGTGGTGCCTGCGTCACGGCCTGCCCCCACGGCGCCATTGCGCTGGTCGATGGCATCGCCCGTGTGAATCGCTCCAAGTGCACGGGCTGCGGCCTGTGCGGCATGGCGTGCCCGCAGCGCGTGATTGCCTTCGTTCCCGGTTATCAGAACATCCTGGTGCGCTGCAATAACACCGATAAGGGCGCCATTGCGCGCAAGATCTGCGACACGAGTTGCATCGGTTGCGGTATGTGCGCCAAAAAGTGCCCCGCCGGCGCTATCCGCATCGAGGACAACTGCGCCCATATCGATGGCGCGGATTGCTTGTCGTGCGGCATGTGCGCCGTCGTCTGCCCGCATGGCGCCATCCACGACCGCACCGGCATCGCCGCCGGCGTGTAGAAGGGAATCACCATGGCACAGGAATTCACTTTTACCGTTAACGGTGTCGAGCACACGACGACGGAGAATAAACCACTGCTGCGCTATCTGCGCGACGACCTGCACATTCACTCCGCCAAGGACGGCTGCTCCGAGGGCGCCTGCGGCACCTGCACCATCCATGTGGACGGTGCGGCCGTCAAGGCGTGCGTGCTGACCACCGCTCTTGCCGCCGGCCGCAACATCGTGACCGTCGAGGGCCTGCCCGAGGACGTGCGCGAGGCCTTTGTGTACGCCTTTGGCGCCGTGGGCGCCGTGCAGTGCGGTTTTTGCATTCCCGGCATGGTCATGGCGGGTGCGGCGCTCATCGCCGAGGACCCCGAGCCCACTGAGGAGCAGATCAAGTACGCCATTCGCGGTAACGTCTGTCGCTGCACCGGCTACAAAAAGATTATCGAGGGCATCTCGCTGGCCGCTGCGGTGCTCCGCGGCGAAAAGCAGATCGACGAGGACCTGGAGCGCGGCGATGACTACGGCGTGGGCAAGCGCGCCTTCCGTATCGACGTGCGCAAGAAGGTGCTCGGCGAGGGCAAGTATCCCGACGACATTGACGAACTCGATCAGCCGGGCTTGACCTATGCCAGCGCGGTGCGCTCCAAGTATCCGCGTGCCCGTGTGCTCTCCATCGATACCTCCAAGGCCGAGGCCCTGCCCGGCGTGGTGGGCATCCTGCGCGCCGAGGACGTGCCGGTTAACCAGGTCGGCCACCTTATCCAGGACTGGGACGTCATGATCGCCCAGGGCGATATCACCCGCTGCGTGGGCGATGCCATCGTGCTGGTGGTTGCCGAGGACGAGGCGACGCTCGAGAAGGCCAAGAAGCTCGTAAAGATTGACTACGAGCCGCTGGAGCCCGTGCGCAACATTGTCGAGGCCAGGGCCGCCGACGCCCCGCGCCTTCACGACAGCTTCTTTGCCTTTGGCAACACGGTGGAGCTCAAGGACAACGTGTGCCAGAGCCGTCACGTGACGCGCGGCGACGCCGCCAAGGCGCTGGCGGAGAGCGCGTTTACCGTGACGCAGCGCTTTACCACGCCCTTTACCGAGCATGCCTTCTTGGAGCCCGAGTGCGCCGTCGCCTTCCCGTACAAGAACGGCGTCAAGGTGCAGTCGACCGACCAGGGTGCCTACGACACGCGCAAAGAGTGTGCCCACATGTTTGGCTGGGACAACGAGCCCGAGCGCGTGGTCGTCGAGACCATGCTTGTGGGCGGCGGCTTTGGCGGTAAGGAGGACGTTTCGATCCAGCACCTGGCCGCGCTCGCCGCATATAAGTTCCAGCGTCCCGTGAAGTGCAAACTCACGCGCGCCGAGTCGCTCGCGTTCCATCCCAAGCGCCACGCCATGGACGGCACCTTTACGCTGGGCTGCGACGCCGAGGGCAACTTTACCGGCCTGGATTGCGAGATCAATTTTGATACCGGCGCCTACGCATCGCTGTGCGGCCCGGTGCTCGAGCGCGCCTGCACGCATGCCGTCGGCCCCTACAAGTACCAGAACACCGACATTCGCGGTTTTGGCTACTACACCAACAACCCGCCCGCCGGCGCGTACCGCGGCTTTGGCGTTTGCCAGTCCGAGTTTGCGCTCGAGAGCCTGATCGACCTGCTGGCAGAGAAGGTCGGCCTGGATCCGTGGGAGATTCGTTACCGAAACGCCATCGAGCCGGGCGAGGTTTTGCCCAACGGCCAGATTGCCGACTGCTCCACGGCGCTGAAGGAGACGCTGCTCGAGGTCAAGGATGCCTACTATGCGCATCCCGGCCACGCCGGCATTGCCTGCGCCATGAAGAACGCCGGCGTGGGCGTGGGCCTGCCCGATGCCGGTCGCTGCAAGATTCGCGTCGAGGATGGCTGCGCCGTGGTCTACGCCGCCACGTCCGACATCGGCCAGGGCTGCAACACCGTCTTTTTGCAGGACGTTGCCGAGGCCTGCGGTCTGCCGCTGAGCTGCATTGCCAATGGCGAGTGCTCCACCGAGAACGCTCCCGACTCCGGCACCACGTCTGGCTCGCGCCAGACGGTCGTGACCGGCGAGGCCGTGCGCGGTGCCGCCTTCCTGCTGCGCGATGCCATGGTTGGCATCGAGGCCGGCAAGCCTGCGCCTACCGCCCCGGTGAGCGCGCATGGCGACGGCGTCAAGATCGAGTACGACGACGGTCGCGCCTATCAGCTGCGCACGCAGGAGCTCGTCGCCGGCCAGGGTATGCATCCTCAGGATCCCGCGACCGCCATCAAGGCGCTTGAGGGATGCGAGTTTGGCTACGTGTATCTGGAGCCGACCGACAAGCTGGGCGCCGACGTTCCCAACCCCAAGAGCCACATCTGCTACGGCTTTGCCACGCATGTGGTCATTTTGGATGATGACGGCCGCGTGAGCGAGGTCTATGCCGCGCACGATTCCGGCAAGGTTGTCAATCCCATCTCCATCCAGGGTCAGATCGAAGGCGGCGTGCTCATGGGTATGGGCTATGCGCTTACCGAGGATTGGCCGCTCAAGGACTGCGTACCCCAGGCAAGGTACGGCACGCTCGGGCTGTTCCGTGCGCCCGAGATTCCGGATATCCACGCCATCTACGTGGAGAAGGACGAACTGCTGCCCGTGGCATACGGCGGAAAGGGCATCGGCGAGATTGCAACGATCCCCACGGCGCCCGCCGTGCAGAACGCCTATCGCGCATTCGACGGCAAGCTGCGTCCGGATCTGCCCATGGTGGATACCCCGTACAGCCGCGCCCGTCACCGCGGGTAGGGTGGAGCGCGAACGGCCATTACTGATGAGCTGTCCATGCTCAGCATCAACTGCATACGCTGCGCCTTTGGCCCCGGCTCCATCGCGAGCCGGGGCCCTTTGCTTGGAGCGGAAATTGCGTCTCGGAATTCGGGCAATCCGGTGGTCAGGGGTTGAGCGAGCGTTGCGCTAAGGATGCCAAGCGTAAAACCTTCAATGAAAATAGCGTAAAAACTGCATCTGTCATGGCGTAAAAACTACATTGAAAGTAGCGTAAAAACAGCATTGAGAATGGCGTAATTTCGAATATCGCATGATCGCCCGAGCTTGCACACGGCCTTTTGCGAGCTCTTGCCATGAACGAGAGCCAGGCCGTCACGTACAAGACGCTCATAAAGGACGCCTCGTACGGTGAGGCGGGCCCCGACGAGAGGACCATCGCTGCGTACTTGGACCTCTTCAACAGGCTCAAGCTGACCGAGGACCTGTGCGGATGGGGGCCGCCTATGCGCTCGAAGGCCCGCGTTCGCGTGCGCCCCAAGCGCTACTTCTGCGACCCGTCACTTGCGGCGGCGTTGCTGGGGGCTACCCCTGAGCGGCTGCTTGGCGATATGCAAACGCTGGGGATGCTCTTTGAGAACCTCGTTCTGCGCGACGTGCGCGTGTTCCTTTCCACCTACGGCGGTGTCGACAACAGTGTCCATTATTTCCGAGATGAGAAGGGCCTTGAGATCGATCTGATCGTTGAGCACGACGGGCGCTGGGGAGCCATCGAGGTCAAGCTGAGTGATGCGAAAGCAGACGATGGAGCGAGAAATCTCAAAGCGCTGGAGAGGAAAGTGCTCTCCAATCCTGCCGCCCAGAATGCCGCGCCGGCGTTTTTGGCGGTCGTGGTTGGAAAGGGGAGCATTGCCTACACACGCGACGACGGCGTGGCGGTGATCCCCATGGCGGCACTTGGGGCGTAGTGTTTTTGCGGGCGTGCCGTGCTTCCTTTACCGAAAATCCATTTGGTAAACCCGGCGCCCGTGGGTAAAATAAGGTCGACGGCGGCCCAAGTAGTGAAGAGCTGGGCAGCGCCGTTGCTTGGATTAAGGGGTCATCGCCTTAGCGGCGTCGACCCCTCTTTTTATGCTTCGTACGCTGCTTGAGTGCCTCGGTAAGTCCGATAAGCGCCGTGAGGAGCGAGACCAAAGCGGTCAGGAGCTTCACGAAATCAATCAGATCGGTCATGGGCATCACCTCCCGTCGCATGGAGGGCGCTGCCCGGCACATGGAACTGCCGTCAACAACTGCAATTCTATCAAAGTACTGCTATAAATACGAATATATGTTCGATAATAACAGTGACGTGATTCTCTCAAAGTGTGGCTTTACGCAAGGATGCCGGAAAGCTGCACTGTGCGATTTCATGTCCGCACGGGTTCCTATCCTTACGGCAATGTAGCCGCCTATGTAACGAGCGGCAGTTGATGGAGAAAGGCCCTGACCGTGCCAGACAAAAAGACGCCGGATATTTCGGCTATCGATACGACGAACTTTGCGCGCCAGATCGTGCTGGACTTTGAGTTTGTGCCGGTGCCAAAGCAGCGCCAGCGCCGTGGACTGCGCAACGAGATTATCGAGGTCGGCGCCGTCAAGCTCGATTATCACGGCAACGTTATGGGCGAGTTCTCGCAGTTTGTGCAGACGGAATATGCCGAAGGCGTTGCGTTTCCCGTCCGCGAGCTCACAGGGATATCGGCCGTGGACACCGCGATGGCCGATCCGCTCTATGTGGTGATCAAAAGGCTCAGCGATTGGATCGGTCACTACTCCGCCCAGGTGGTCTGCTGGAGCGGGGCGGATCGTCGACAGCTTTTGACCGAGTGCCAGGCAAAGCATATCGACCTTTCCGCATTTCCTACGGGCTGGGCCGACCTGCAGGCGTTTTACACCTCGATCATGGACGTGGGCAGCCACGGGCGCGTCTCGTTGGGCGACGCGGCGGCGTGGTTTGGCATCGAGTTTGAAGAGTCGACGGGCCACGCCCACAGCGCTCTGGCCGATGCGCGCGTGACCGCCAAGTTGCTCAAGCAGGCGATGGACGGGGACTATCACGTGAGTCCGCGCGCCCAGGAGATCCGCCAGCGGTGGGGGATGGGCGAGCGAGCCCAGACGCGTCTTTCCAGCAAGTGCCCCGAGCTGGGCGACCTGCTGCTGAAGCTGAAGGCGGAGGGGAGGTAGCGGGTGCCCATTGGGCGCAAGCAGAAGGAATGGTTGCGGGAAGGATTCCAGAATCAGCATCAGAGGACTGTGCTTGAGATGCTATTCAAGGACACGCTGATGCCCGCCGAGACCAAGCAGGTCAAGAGTATGGACATCGAGATGGCATCCATTGTCGAAGAACGGCTTGCTAACATGATTCGCTGGATGGGCAGGCATAGACCCGTGACGCTGTGCGCGTTATCGTTCACAATGAGGCGTACAGGCTGCCAGAGGCGAACAGTTCCGACGAGGTTCTGGGCAACTGCATCATCGAGATTATCGAGTAGTTCTACGAGAGGGATTTGGCGGCGTAGAGCAATCTAGTTTTACGCGTTTGCAGGAGGAAGCAGGTATGGCAGACGAACTTGTTTTTAGTGGCGGCGAGATAGTTTACACCATGCCTCAACTGCCCAAAGTTGCATCTGTGCCGCTGAACGGTAGCGCCGTGCTGGTTGGTTTTAAGGACGCTCCCGATGGGGAGGAGGTCCTCTTTGATTTTGACCCTCGGGCTGAAAAGGCTACGAAGCTCGACTATGAACTTGCGGCCGTTAGTGGGCTCCTCACGGGCACGTTGAACATCCTTTGGCAGAAAGACTTCAACCTAGAGGGCGCCAAAGAGTGGGGCGACAAGAAGGTTGGCAAATTCGTTCTTACGATTGCCAAGTCTGTGGGTATGACAAAGGTGGATGCAACTCTAGAAGACGCTATTCGCTTTCTAGAGAAAGGGTTTCCTCTTGCCGCGGATAAGCTGACTGCCGAGTTTGGCGGCGGGCTCCAACATCATCTGCGGGATTTTTCGCACCACCCGAGCTTGGTTGGCCTTGCGTGTTCGATTCTCTCGCAGTTCACGTGCAAAGGCTATGGTACCGATACGGCCGGCCGGTTTGTCGCCTTTGACCTGCCTGCCGCCGCCTTCGATCCCGACTGCCCTCTTATAGGCAGGAACGTTCCAGAGAAGATCGCGTTTGGCATTCTGTTCTGGGCGATGCATCTCGTGAGCGACATGGCGGGGTCTAGTTCAAACCCCGGTAAGGGGACGGGTGTTCCCGGCGTCGTGCTGTCCCTGCTAAAGGAGCTCTCCTCCCTGCCTGTTTTTCAAGACATACAGATTGCCTATAAGGGCGAGGATATTCGCATTCAGCAATGGATCTCAAAGCTGTTTAACGGAACGGCGTTCAAAACCGAGGACGGCAAGCCCATTCGCTTCGACCTTCGGACGGAAGTCGGTCTTCTCGATCAGGCTTTAAGCCAGGTGCCAGCAGTCGTGGCCAACGAGGTTATCGTTCGTTGTCTCTACATGCTTTCAAGGCTCAAGGCCGAGCTAGAGCGTTGTGAAGTGAGCAAGCTCTCCGGCTTGAACAAACTCAAGGCTTCGCATTTTATGCCCTATAACAGTAGGGCCCTCACTCGCATGGTCACGGTTTCGAGCACTTCGTTTGTTCTGGCGAATCTGGCGACGGTGGCGGTCAGGGCGGGTATCGAATGCGAGGGGAACAAAGTCGTTTTCGCCCAGAAGTTCTTCTTGCGTATAAGCTACGTCGGAGTTGGACGCCTTGCGTTTGCACTCCATGCCGACTGGGACTATATGGCGGAGGAAATGTCCGAGGCTTGGGCTGAGCGCGCCAGGCGCCGCCAGGATATTTTCGATGGATTCCACTTTTATAGCCTAGATAGAGAAACGATGAGGATTGCCTTCTCGCTGAAGCTTGCCGCCATCAACTACGACTGCGGGAACGAGAAGAACGAAGTGCGCAAAGGGCAAAAGAGGAGCTGGGCCCGCGCGTGGCAGGATTCGGTCGCGAATGGCCTAGGCATTGATGCAGGCGGCTACTTTTTGAGCGAGGAAGATGCATACGGAGCCCTTGAGGCTATTTCGCGGCAGCGAGGCGGTAAGGTGCGCGCCCTGCTGGTTGCACAGGAGCTGGTTGAGTTTTGCCCCTATTCGCAGTTAGGAGATGAAGAGAAGAAGGAATACAAAGGTTTGAAGGAGAATGGGTCTTGGGTTAGAGATGAATTTCCCAAGAGACAAGACGCGGCTGATTTGGACGCCATACGTTCCCTCGAGAAGCGATGTAAGGCGCGCATTCGCGGGCTTTCAGGCGCGTTGCCAAAGTTTTTGGTGGGCGGAGCCATCACCGCGGTGGTGGCCGTGGGCACTGGAGGAGCTGCCGCGGTGGTCGCTCCAAATATCGCTGTCGGTATCTTTGGAGGCTCGTTTGTCGGCCTCCACGGAGCTGCGCTTGTCAATGCGAGTCTTGCCGCTGCCGGCGGCGGCGCCTTGGCCGCCGGCGGCATGGGTATGGCTGGCGGCACCGCTTTAATTGCGGGCGGCGGCGCTGCGCTTGGCCTTTTGGGTTCTGGCGGCGTTGCCCTGGCGGCGTCGATGGGGGAGGACTATGCTCAGTTCGTGCTCGTTGAATGCTCAAGGCTTCTCGCATTTCTTGATGTGGCAACTGACTGCTGCCCGCATGAGGGGGCCATTTTGGTGCGGAAAGCAGCCGAGGCCGTGCAGCGCAGCATCGCTGGTGTTGAGGAAGATGTCGAGAAGGAGAATGGAAAAGGGGATCGCAGGGATAGCAGGTTGCTTAAGCAGTTGAAGAAGGGTCTTGGGTATTTGACTTCAACCCTTAAGCGGATCGAGAAGATACAGAAGCACCTTGGTGCCGCCGGCGAGAGCGCACCGCTCAACAGCTTGCCGGCAACAAGTGATGAATAGGTTCAGGCAGTCTGGCTGCAATTCTATGCCATTAGCGCCCTCGCCCAAGCTGGCGTCATGCTTACCCATCTCTTTGTGGAACGTGATAAGTGTGTTAGCGGCTTGCTCGGTGTCTTTTTGAGTTGCCGACTAGTTCTCGTCGAGCTCCTTCAGGCGGGAGAGACGACGGTTCAGAATGCTATTCTCCCTTCTTATTTGCGTTAATTACTTGTCTATCCATCTGTGCTAGACGGTTATTAGTTTTCAGTCCTTTGCTAGAATCAAAGGCGCATTTGTATTGCATCATGCAATCGCGGAGGTTCCCATGAAGTACGCCGACCTTATCGACGGAGAAGCAACCCCGAGCGAGCTCAGAAGCTTCCTCGTGGACGGCGAGAACGTGGCAGTAACCGTCCGCATTCCCAAGAACATGCGCGACGCCGCCAGGGAGGCGGCTGCTCTCAATGGCGTTAGCTTCACGTCTCTCGTAAAGACGAGCCTCATCGAGTATCTGTCCAAGAAGGAGAAGTAACGATGGCAGACAGCGACGATCTCATCAAGGCCGTTGGCGCTAATATTCAGGAGAAGGCATCCCTTATCTGGAGCGCTGCCGACACCCTGCGCGGTCCCTACAAGCCGCATGAGTACGGCCTGGTTATCCTTCCTATGACCGTCATCAAGCGCTTTCATGATTGCCTCGCTCCCACACACAATGCTGTTCTCGCCGCTGCCGAGAAATACAAGACACTTGCCGTGAAGGACGGCTTTCTGCGCGAAGCCTCTGGATACCCCTTTTACAACACCTCTAAGTTCACCTTCGAGACACTTAAGGCCGACCCGGAGAACATCGAGGATAACTTCAAGGACTACATCAACGGGTTCTCGGACAACGTGCAGGACATCCTGGCGCGCATGAAGTTCGCCGACCAGATCGAACGCCTCTCCGACCCGGATGCCCCGCTGCTCTACCAGATCATCTGCGACTTCTGCAAGCCGCAGGCCGATATGTCTCCCGATAAGATCCGTGCGGTGGATATGGGCTATATCTTCGAAAATCTCATCCAGCGCTTCTCTGAGTCTTACGACGAGGATGCTGGCGCCCACTTTACGAGCCGCGATATCGTGTACCTTATGACCGACCTGCTCATCCAGGCGGACTCGCACGTCTTCGAAGGCGATTGCATCACCAAGACGGTCTACGATCAGACCATGGGCACCTCGCAGATGCTCGGTTGCACCGAGGAACGCCTACGCCAGCTCGACGCCGATGCTCATGTGACCTGCTACGGCCAGGAATTCAACCCGTTTACCTTCGGCATCGCGAAGGCGAGCGCGCTCATTCGCGGTGAGGACGACGCTAACATGCGCTTTGGTGATACCCTGTCCGCCGACAAGTTCGAGGGCTTCAAGTTCGACTACTGCATCTCCAACCCTCCGTTCGGAGACCCGTGGAACCCACAGGCCGCTGCGGTGGAGAAGGAGCTCAAGACCGCCGGCGGCGGGCGCTTCCCGGTTGAGAAACTCCCAGCCAAGGGCGACGGCCAGATGCTCTTCGTGCTCAACGGGCTGTCGAAGCTCAAGGACGATGGTGTGATGGCAATCATCCAAGACGCCAGCCCGCTCTACAAAGGCAAACCCGGCAGCGGCGAGGACGGCATCCGCCGCTACGTGCTGGAGAACGACTGGCTCGACGCCATCGTGCAGCTGCCCTGCGACTCGTTCTACAACACCGGCATCGCAACCTATGTGTGGCTCTTCAGCAAGGCAAAGGCGCCGGAGCATCGTGATCACGTGCTGCTCATCGACGCCTCCCGGTGCTTCGAGAAGCGCCGCAAGGGCATCGGCGACAAGAAGAACGACATCACCAAGCCCTGTCGCGACCTCATCGTGCAGGCGTACTCCGAGTATCGCGATGCCACCTGGGTGGGTACCGGCTCCAACGGGCAGGAGGTCTCCGTCGAGGCGCGCCTAATGGAGACGGTCGAGTTCGGTTTCAACCGTGTGGCCGTGGAGAGCCCCGTCGTTGATGAGAAAGGAGGTCCCGTCCTTAACAAGCGCGGAAAATGCAGGCGGACAAGGCCAAGGAGGACACCGAGGACATCCCGCTCACGCAGGATATCGATGCCTATATCGAGCGCGAGGTGCGCCCGTACAACAAGTACGCCTGGGTGGACAAGAAGAAGACCAAAGTGGGCTACACCATCCCGTTCACGCGCGTGTTCTACAAGTACGCCGAGCTCGAGCCTGCCGATGAGATCGCCAAGCGCATCTTAGAGCACGAAAAGACGCTCGAGGAGAGCCTCGAGGCCCTCTTCGGAGAGGTGCGTTAGCGATGCGGGAGATGAAGGACAGCGGCGTCGAGTGGCTTGGCGAGGTGCCCGCGGAATGGGGCTTCGATAGGCTTGGCGGCTTCTTTTCGTTGAGAAGCGAAAAGGTATCAGACGAAGATTACGCTCCTCTGTCTGTGACCAAGGGCGGAGTAGTGCCTCAGCTGTCTCATGTCGCAAAGAGCGATGACCATGCGAATCGTAAGTTGGTCTGCAAGGGTGACTTTGCTATCAACAGCCGTTCGGATCGTCGCAATTCCTGCGGTTTTGCTTCTCAGGACGGATCGGTTTCGCTTATCAACACTATTTGCGTTCCGCGCGGAGAGATCGAATCGCGCTATTTCGGCTACTTGTTCGACAGCTCCCAATGGTCAGATGAGTTTTATTCATGGGGCCATGGGATAGTCGCCGATCTTTGGACAACCGGATGGAACGACATGAAGAAGATTCTTCTTCCGGTTCCTCCCCTCCACGAGCAGCGCCACATCGCGGACTTCCTGGACGAGAAGTGCGCCGAGATTGACCGCGCCGTCTCCGCTGCCGAGCGGTCCGTTCAAGAATATGTCGTTTACAAAAAGGGGCTCGTTACCGAGGCCGTTCGGCGTGCGGGTGGAAAAGAGGTGCGCCTTCGTCACTTGTGCTCAAGGGTATTTGATGGCCCGTTTGGCTCCCATTTGAAGAGCGCCGATTATATCGATGAGGGCATTAGGGTTGTAAGGCTCGAAAATCTCAGGTATATGAGCTTCGATGACTCGAAGCGGTCTTATGTGTCGCAAGAAAAGTACGAAACCATCGCCCGCCATACCGTAATGCCAACCGATTTGATCATGGCGACTTTCGTTGCAAAGGAAGTCCAGGTTGCTTCTCTTCCTAAAGAAGTCCAATTTGCTGTTAATAAAGCGGATTGTGTGGGCCTGCGCTTGAAGAGCGGGGTATGTGTCAATCGGTACGTTCAATATGCGCTGTCTTCGAATGTCGTCCTTGACTATCTCCGAAGCAACCTACACGGTACGACCCGCGATAGGGTTAACACATCGCAGATTAAAGAGATACCGCTTGCCGTTCCGTCCCTCGATGAACAACTTCGCATTGCTGGTTTCTTGGATGAGAAATGCGTCCAAATCGACGCGGCTATCGCCGCAAAGCAAGCCATCATCGCCGACCTCAAGGCGTACAAGCAATCGCTCATTTACGAAGTCGTTACTGGTAAAAGGGAGGTTTAAGCATGACCGTGCAGACTCAGGAAAAGAACCTCGAGGAGGATATCGAGTCGTTTCTCTGCTCTCCTGCAGGCGGCTTCCTCAGGTGCGACGACAGGCACTCGCTCCTCTACGTCGAGGACGGCACCTATCAGATGGTCGCCGGTGGCTACATGGAGCACCGCGACCGAGCACTCGACGCCGCCACCCTGGTCAACTTCGTCCAGACAACCCAGCCCAAGGCTTGGGAGCGCTTCGAGCGCATGTGCAATTCTAATTCCACGGCGAAGTTCGCCAAGGTCTTCAACGACGCTGTCGACCGCCTAGGTATGGTCGCGGTGCTCAAACACGGCTTCAAGCACCGAGGAATTCCGTTCAGGGTCGTATTCTTCAAGCCGGAAAGCGGTCTTAACGAAAGCGCCGCCAATCGCTATGCCAAGAACGTTTGCCGCTGCATCCGCCAGTTCCACTTCGCCGAGACGGGCAACCAGACCATCGACATGGTCCTGGACGTGAACGGCATCCCCCTGGTGGGCATAGAGCTCAAGGACCAGTTCACCGGCCAAGACGTCGAGAACGCCATGCGCCAGTGGCGTGAGGACCGCGACCCGAGGCGCCGCTGCCTCAAGTTCAACACGCGCATGGTGGCCTTTTTCGCCGTCGATCTCGAGAACGTCTACATGACCACCAAGCTGGAGGGCGCGAAGACCTTCTTCCTGCCGTTCAACCAGGGCTCCGCCGGGGCGGGAAACGACGGCGGCGCCGGCAACCCCGCAAACCCCGACGGCTATGCCACGAGTCACCTGTGGGAGGTCGCCCTGCAGAAGGACAGCCTGCTCGACATCGTCAACAAGTTCCTCCACCTGGAGGTCAAGGAAGAGACAGAGCTCGATGCGCGCGGCAACGAGGTGAAGCGCAAGAAGGAGCGCATCATCTTCCCCCGTTACCACCAGCTCGACTCCGTGCGCAAGGTCATCGCCGACGTGCGCGCGAACGGGACGGGCAAGAACTACCTCGTGCAGCATTCGGCGGGGTCGGGCAAGTCGAACAGCATCGCCTGGACGGCCTATCGCCTTGCATCCCTCTTCGTGGATGACACCCCGCTGTTCGACTCCGTGGTCGTCGTCACCGACCGCCGAGTGCTTGACAGCCAGCTGCAGGAGACCATCTCGGGCTTCGACCACGTCATAGGCTCGGTCGTGACCATCGGCAGGGACAAGACCTCGGCCGACCTGCGGGACGCCATCAACGGCGGCGCTCGCCTCATCGTCTCGACCCTGCAGAAGTTCCCCGTGATCTACGAGCAGGTCGAGAGCAAGGGTAAGCGCTTCGCTATCATCGTCGACGAGGCGCACTCGTCCCAGACGGGAACGAGTGCGCTCAAGCTCAAGAGTGCCCTTGCCGACAAGCGCGACGCGCTCGAGGAGTACGCCGAGATCGAGGCGGAAGCCGAGGATGCCGCAGCCGATTGGGAGGACCAGCTCGCCGATGAGCTCGCGAGCCACGGCCGTCACAAGAACCTGACCTTCGTTGCCTTTACCGCCACGCCAAAGGAACAGACGCTCGAGATGTTCGGCGATGAGTGGCCTGACGGGTCCTTCCACCCGTTCCACGTCTACTCGATGCGCCAGGCGATAGAGGAGGGCTTCATTATGGACCCCCTCGCCAACTACGTGAGTTATTCGGAGGCCGTCGAGCTCGCGCGCACGGTCCCCGACAACCCCGACGTACCGAGCAGCCCCACGCTCAAGCTGCTCCGCAAGTATAAGGAGCTGCACCCCTATGCCCTCGGCCAGAAAGCCGAGATCATCGTGGAGACGTTCCGCAATGTGACACACACCAAAATCCGCGGCAAGGGCAAGATGATGGTGGTCACTGCCTCGCGCCTCGCGACGGTTCGCTACTACCACGAGATCAAGCGCTACATGCAGAAGAAGGGCTACGATGATATCGAGGTACTGGTGGCGTTCTCGGGCGCCATTAGCGACCCGGCTGACGGTCCCGACGGTCCCGAATACACCGAGCCGGCCATCAACGTCGGCCACGATGGACAACGCGTCGCAGAGAGCCAAACGAAGGCCGAGTTCCACAACTATGGGGACGTGCTTGTTGTTGCCGAGAAGTACCAGACGGGCTTCGACGAGCCGCTGCTGCACACGCTGGTGGTGGACAAGAAGCTCAAGGACGTGAAGGCCGTCCAGACGCTCTGCCGCGTCAACCGCATCCACCCGGACAAGGAGGACACCTACATCCTCGACTTCGTGAACAAGCCCGAGGACATCCAGAAGGCTTTCGAACGCTTCTACACCGAGACGTCGCTTTCCGAGCAGATTAACACCGACCTCCTCTATCAGGTGCAGACCGATATTCGCGGCTACGGGCTCTATGACGAGTCTGACATCGAGGCCGCTGCCGAGATAGTCTTCACCGATGGCAAGGGTAAATCGCAGAGCAACGTGCAGGGTAAGCTCGCGGCCGTCTTGAAGCCGGCGGTCGCGCGTTATAACGAGTTGGACGACGATGAACGCTATCAGGTTCGTCGCAAGGTGCGTAGCTTCTGCAAGTGGTACACCTACATTACCCAGATCGTGCGCATGTTTGACCGAGACCTGCATAAGGAGTACGTGTATTTAAGCTATCTGCGTCACCTCCTTAAGGTCGAGAAGATCCCCGTCGAGGCTGTGGACGACAAGGTCGAGATGCGCTTCTACAAGCTCAAGCAGGAGTTCGAGGGCAGCATTTCGCTTGAGCCTGGCGGCGGCGTGCTCGATCCCGGTGGCGCGGCCAAGACCGTGACGCCCGACAAGAAGCGCGACCCGCTGCAGGTGCTCGTGGATAAGTTCAACGAGCAGTGGGCTGGCAACTTCACCGAGGGAGATCGTGTGGTTATCGACACGCTGTGGAAGCGTATCGCCGAAAACCCGCAGGTCGCCGACACCATCCGTCGCGACGGCAGACAAGTCTTCGAATCAAGCCTGCTGCCCAAGGTGTTCGATGAGGAGGCTCGCCGCGCCTATGTGGAGAACACGGACTCCTTTACCAGCCTCTTTGAGGACAGTGAGAAGTATCGCGCCATGATGAGCGCCATCGGGCAGCTGCTGGTTGAGAAATTCAAGTAGACGATGAGGACTAAGAACAGGGTGGGCTTAGCATGGCAAAAAATCAGTCAGATTACTTTCAGGCAAAACATCCGTGGTCTGAGACTAAGGATGATCTTCTGGCATGCTATCTAACGCCTTTTTTCACTAAAGTGTATCGACCTTCACGGAACGGTATTCTTTATATCGATGCTTTTGCTGGTGCGGGTTTATTTGCCGATGGCAGTAAAGGATCTCCCTTGATTGCCCTTTCTAAGTATTTTGCAATTGCAAAGAAAAATCGTTCGAAGACGCCTATCCAGTTCATTCTTAGTGAATCCAACGCGGAATCTAGAAAGCATCTCGAATCGACATTTAACGAAGCAAAGGGAGCTAGCGGCTATATCAAGCCGCCAATTATCGTTTCCAGTTGCGAGGATGCTGTAAGACGGGCACAACAAACTAGCGTTTGTGGAGGCGGTAAGCCCTCAACAGTCTTCTATTACATCGATCCATTCGGGGTTAAAGACCTACGACTCGATCTTCTAATTAATTCGCCGAATATGGCTCACACGGAGGCACTGGTCAACTTCAATAGTTTTGGCTTATTCCGCGTTGCCTGCGCTGCCATGAAAGTGCCACTGTCACTTCCAAATGAAGTTGAACTGCCGGAAGACGACTTTAATGAGCTCACGAAAGCCAGCGTTTGGGTTGAACGTCTGAATGCCTGCATCGGAAGTGGTGACTGGAAAGAAGTGGTCGTTCGTTATAAGGCTGGAAAGATCGACGCTTGGCAGGCTGAACATGCGCTCTCGGAACTCTTTTGCAACAACGCGCGTTCTTACTATAAGTATGTAACGAATATGCCCATCAAAGATATGAGCAAACGCGTTAATGTCGGTGGGCTCGTCAAATATAGAATGATCCATATGACCAATAGCCCAGACGGTTGCGTTCTGATGAACGATAACATGATTAAGCGCAACCTCGACCGGCAATGCAGGCAGTTGGGATTGTTTGCGGTGGATGTTGATGGTCGCAATGTTGAGACTGCCGTAATTGCGGCCAAGGCCAGTGATTTTGTCCAGCATATGCCCGTTCACCAAAACATGAAAATGGGTGATATTGCTGCCACGTTGATTTCCGAGTGCGGAGTCTTTGACAGAAGCAATACTATTTTGAAGACCTATGTGGGCCCAATGATTGAGGAAGGTGTTCTTGAGCGTGCGGTCAAGTTCACTTTGAAAGGAAAGCCAAAAAAGAGTTTTTCGCTCAAAGACGAGGTTTATCGAGCAAGATGAGTGCTTAGGTCGGTCGTATCTTTGGTGTGAGGAAGTTCAGCGAGAAGAGAATTAAAGAACAATGGAACAACTTGGGCACATATATCGAAAAAGCATGCTCTACCGTACAAAAGTTGAATATGGCGATTGGGCGATGAATCATGTGCAAGGCTGTTCGCATGGATGCAATTTCCCATGCTATGCATATTTAATGGCAAAACGTTTTGGGCGTGTCAAAACATACGAGGAATGGCGGCGGCCGAGCCTTGTCGACAACACTTTGGATCTGCTACGCAAGGAGTTGCCGCGTTATTGTGATGAGATAAAACAGGTTCAACTGTGCTTTACAACCGATCCTTTTATGCTCGGATATCCAGAAGTTGGCAGTATGAGCTTGGGTGCAATTGGGCTCATTAACGAGTACGGTAAGCCGTGCAGTATTCTAACGAAAGGAGAGCTTCCCGTTGAACTTACGGCGTTACCTAATGCGGCGTTGAACACCTATGGAATTACCTTGGTGTCGCTTGATGAGGACAATCGGAAAAGGATGGAACCCGGTGCAGCGGCATACTCAGTCAGGCTTGCCGCTCTCGAGTCTCTCCATAAGGCTGGCTGTAAGACTTGGGTTAGCATGGAGCCATATCCGACTCCAAATATCTGTGAGCAAGATTTGGATGCGCTGCTGCGCAAGATCTCTTTTGTCGATAAAATTGTTTTTGGCAGGACGCACTATGACAGACTAACAAGCTCCTACGACGACTGCGCCCGTTTCTATCGTGATAGTGCAAGGGAAGTCCGTGATTTTTGTTTTGATCACGGCATCGAGTGTCACATTAAAAAGGGGACTGTCAACTAGTGCTGAGCCTGCTGCGGTTTGGTAGTCATGGTATCGGGTTTCACTATGGTCCTGACTGCATTCGTGCAGCTATGTTTTCGATGCGCCCTTAAGCTAGTTGCAATTTGGGGCCATTGAGAGCTGCTATCCATGACCTTATTTGCGCGCCTCTGTCATCGCTATTTCTTGCATAGCATCTTGTACGCCCATTGCTCTGCTTGCCAAGAAGCCGACGCACACGCTTGATTCCACCTTATTTGGGATGCAGGCTTTTACGTCCTCACACGTCAAGCATTTAGTCACTTTTTATCAACACTCCCTGACCGTACATCGATCGCAATGTCGATGCGGGCAATCATTAATGTGGAGCTTTTGGCAACCAGATTGCGGAAAGCGGGCTCACCGATCTCGATGAGCCCGCAGCCGTTGTGCATGCCGGTGTGGTTGCCCAGTTTGAAGGCTGAGGCTGAATCTGCTGAGGGATGGATGCGAGGTATTTGATGGTGAGCTAAAGCCTGATGCTGATAATGCCAATGGTGCTGGCGAGAAGAATGAGGGCTATCAACGCAATCACAACTGCCAAAACTGCATACAACCGTTTCATTTTTGCCTCCTGCCGAACTGGAAGAAATGAGTTCAATAACTGCTGATAGAATTCTACCAGCAGATTACTACTCAACGGTATGAGTGAGGCTTGTTTTGAAACATAGCAAACATGAGAGGGGCATTCAGCCCGAATGTACCTCCGGGCATGATGAGCGTGTGGAAGCGTCTCGAAAAGAAGCGGTCGAGGCGAATGACAAGTGGGGCAAGAAGGTTGCCAAGCTTTTTGGAAAGCTGTCGACCAAAGTAAAGATCGCTTTGGTCTTGGTCATAGCGGTGATCCTTGTCGGATTTTTCGGCTTCATCCTCCCTTCAATGCTCGATAACGACGAAACTCAGTACCTCACGACATCGGATCTTAAGTCTGCCGTAGATATTGATAGCCTTTCTACGGTTGATTACACCTACCACGGCATCGTCGAGAAGCACGGCAAGTTTCTCTGGATGGATCGCGTGGACTATCGCGTTAAATACGAGGCTCATATTCGTGCATCGTATACGATGAGCGACATCCAGTTTGACATTGACGAAGAGGATAAGGCTGTTACCGCCTATCTCCCCAAAGCGCAGGTGGGCGAGCCGCAGCTCGACAATAGTAAGTTTGGCTATCTTCCCGAAAACGCAACTGCAGATATGAAAGATGTTCTGTCACTTTGTCGCAAAGATGCCGCAGATGAAGTCGATAAAAAGGAGATTAAAAAACAGGCGGACGCGAGCTTGCGGGATACCGTAAAGGCGCTGACGCTGCCGCTTATCGAGGGTGAGTACAAGCTTGATTTCAAACCGTTGGCCGATTACAGGGGGGAGGCTGACTCCAATGCGTAAACCATGGTTGGTATGCTTTGCCCTCGTGGCGGCGCTGTCACTTACTGGGCTTTCGGGTTGCGCCAAAAAAGACGAAGAGCCTGATTTTTCGGGTTATACGAAGATTGCTGAGCTTGCTACCGTTGAGTGCAGATTCCATAACGTCGCGGAAATCTATAACGACGGCACCAATATGTTGTTTGGGATAAACGTGGGATATAAGAAAGCGTGGTTCGAGTATGACGGAACGGTGCAACTGGGCGTTGACGTCTCCAAGGTAGATGTCAGTAAACCGGATGAGAACAATGTCGTAACTATCACAGTCCCTAATGCGCAGGTTCTCGGTCAGCCCCAAGCTGACGAGAGCACCTTTTCTGATATCTATAGCGATACCGGATTGCTGACTCCTATTACGACAGTTGATCAGTCTGCTGCGCTTGAAGAAGCCCAAAATGAAATGATAAAAAGTGCCGAGGGCAATTCAGCTTTGATGAGCAGCGCCCGTGAAAGAGCTAAAACTCTCTTGAGCCAGTACGTCACAAAGATTGGTGATCGGACGGGTAAAAAGTACGAAGTTCAGTTCAAGGACGCTGAATAGGCTGACTTTCAATTGCTTTGCTTGAGAGGAGCTTCGGATATGAAGGGCCTCCCATTTCTGGTTGTGTTAGAGATGGGAGGTCTCTTTTTGTATTCAACGTCTCTTTGCTGCCATGTATCTAGCTGCAGCATCAATGAGATTTGCCAACGCCTTCAGGCTGTCAAACGATATACGCAAGTGTCAGTCTTTCGACACCGCGTGATTAACGGCTGTGCGCCACTATGGCGCAGCCTGCTTTCGCTTACACCCCCGCAATCCCGCGCGCCGCACCCAGCAGCTCATACTCCCTTTGGCTCCACTGGTGCAGCTCGGCCGCGCGAACGGCA
This sequence comes from uncultured Collinsella sp., assembly GCA_900556875.1. GTDB lineage: Bacteria > Actinomycetota > Coriobacteriia > Coriobacteriales > Coriobacteriaceae > Collinsella. The sequence goes on along the minus strand of USQQ01000008.1, from coordinate 45,207 downwards.
TCGCGGCACAGGTCCAGGAATACCTCGGCTCCCTCGCAGAAACACTCACGGGCAAAGGCGCCGGATCCGTTCGCAACGCACGCGCCGTCGGCGAAGAGCTTCCAGCTGGACGGCTCACGCGAGTCATTTCCGAGCAACTTGATCTGCAGTACGTGAGGGTCTCCGGCAACGCAGAGCTCTTCCTCGAGCGCCTGCACCGTAAAGCGCATCTGATGGGAGAGACTGCTCTTGACCATGGCCGAGGCATAGCCGCTCGGCTCGTCCAGAAGATGCATTCGTTTTGGCTTGGCTACCAGGTTGTGGAAGTTGCGCTCACTGCGCACGGAGAAATTGTCCATACGGACTCCTTTCATCGATGTTGGCAGGGCCACCGTGCCTCTTGGCCGGTTGGCGTCGGGATCGCGGAGCCAACTCTCTACCCCGACTCTGGATAAAACGCGCCCGCTCCTTGCTGGCACGATGGAGTCTATCAGCGCGCGCGGACACAAATCAAGCGCCGCCTGCGAAATGATGTGCAGACGGCGCTTGATTTCGCCGGCTGCTGTTAGGCTTAAATCCGAAAAAGTGTCGAAATATCCCGTGTAAAAGTACGGAAAAGTGTCGTAATACACACTTCAAAATCTCGAAAAAGTGTCGAAATGAGCATCTAGCAACCACGGAAAAGTGTATCCTAGTGCTAAAACAGCACGTAATAAGGGGTACGCTTATGCTACAGAGAAAAGCGAAAGCACAGTTTGAATCTTGGCTTGCCTCGTCGCCTAACAAGGCTCTTTTGGTCAAGGGCGCCCGACAGGTAGGAAAGTCATATTTGGTCAACGTCTTTGCAAGCGAATCGTTCGAAAATGTCGTGACGTTCGACCTTATCGCCGACGCGTCCGTGCGCGATTCGTTTTTGGCGGCAAAAAGCGCGGATGACCTGCTTATGCGCATGTCTATTGCTGCAACGCAGCCGATGGTTGCGAACAAGACCGTTGTGGTTATCGACGAGGTGCAGCGATGCCCCAACGTAGTGACGTTTATCAAATACCTGGTCCAGCGCGGCGACTTTCGATACATCCTTACCGGATCGCTCCTTGGCGTTGAGCTCGAGGGCATCGATTCCCTGCCGGTGGGGTATGTCGAGCAGGTCCAGATGTACCCGCTCGACTTTGAGGAGTTCTGCTGGGCAAGCGGCGTTGCTGCCGGAGCGTTTGACATGCTCAGGGGTTGTCTAAAGGACGAAAAGGAGCTCCCCGGCTATCTGTATGACCGCTTGCTCAATCTGTTCCATCAGTATGTGGTGGTGGGGGGCATGCCCGACGCGGTCAATTCCTTCTTGGCGACGCGCAATGTCGACGAGGTTCGAAACATCCATCGCGATCTTCACGCCCTGTATCGCGATGACATCGCAAAGTACGCTCCGCCTGAGCTACGCTTGGTTATTCGCGATATCTATGATCTGATTCCCAGCGAGGCCGGCTCCAAAAACAAGCGATTCAAACTGTCATCGATTAACGGTGTCAAACGTTTTTCGCAGGTGACAGATCATTTTCTCTGGCTATCGGAGGCGGGTGTCGCGCTTCCCGTGTATAACGTAACGGCGCCCGTGGTACCCCTTTTATTGGGGGAGCAACGAAATCTGTTCAAGCTGTTTTACTTGGACACCGGAATGCTCATGTCGTCGTATTCCAAAAGGGTCGCCCAAGGCGTTTTTGATGGGGAGGCGGAAGACGCCTTTGGCATGAACATGGGGGCGGCGTTTGAGGGCTTCGTTGCCCAAGAGCTCAAAGCCCACGGATTCAGATTGCGCTACTTTACGTCTAAAAAAGTCGGCGAGCTCGATTTTGTGGAGGAGACGCTCGATGGGGAGGTCCTTGCCATCGAGGTCAAGTCGGGCAAGAGCTTTAAGTCCCATGCGGCGCTCGACAACGCGCTCGCGACGAAGGGCTACGGAATCGATCGCGCCCTGGTACTTGCGGAATGTAATCTTCACCGCGATGGTGACGTGCTGTATCTGCCCATCTTTATGGCAGGGCTTTTGGAGCCGTAACATGCCGCCGGCTCTTCCGGCCCTCCCTTAACCCTCGCTACTCGTCGTCTCCGTCGTTGGGGTCGCCCTTGAGGGTGTTGATGTCCAGGTACTCGTCATCGTTCTCTTTTTGCTGGGTCTCCGACTCCGCTTGGGTGGGGCCGGAGAACAGCCGGAATCCCTCAAACGCAATGACGCCGAGCAGGGCAATGACAATGGCGATAAAGGCAACCTTGACTGCCTGCGGAAATTCCGAAAAACGCAGCGCCTTTTCCTCGGCGTAATAATCGGCGAAGCGCTCTTCGCCCGTGCTTTTGGTATACGCCGGCGCGGACGCGGCCTCCGAGTCATATTCCGGTGCAGGCGTGGCAGCGTACGGATCGTTGAGATAATCGCTCGATGCGGTGCCATAATCCTCGGTCTCGATGCGACCGGCGTCAGCATAGCCATCGGAATAATCGGAATATGCCGCACCGCCCTCATAGTCCGCGGCGCTCGTGTTGGCGGCAAAAAGCGGGTTAACTGGAACGTCGAGCGCCGGCATGCCGGTAGAGGTCTCATCCAGATCGGCTGCAGCCCAGGAATCGTAGGCAACCTGATGGGCAACGGGCTCATCGAGCCTTGTGACCGGAGACTTGCGTGCCGCAGGAACGGGCAACTGCTGGGCGCTGTACATAACGGTGCTGTCGGCCGATTTGCTCCGCGTCGCCGCAGCGAGAAATGCCGCCGTCTCGGATGGGTCGCTTGCGGGGCGGGGAGTGGGCGTGGGCGCCGAAATGGGTGCGGGCGTAGACGCGGGCGTCGAAACAGGCGGCTGCGCAGGAGTTGGCGCAGATGCGGGCTTAGGCGCAAGTGCGGGATTGGGGCTTGACGGGCGAGCCCCACCGCCCATGAGTTCGTCGGCGGTCCACGGGCGATCATCCATCACGTCGTCAAGGCTCAGCGAAAACAGGTCGTCTTCACCCTCATCGAACATGCGGTGCACATGTCCACCAATTGCCGGAATCAATCCGCGACCGGTGCATGATGCCTTGCTCAACGCCATTCTGTTCCACCCTTTCGAAATACTAATGACATCGATTATATGGAACTTCCCAAGCGGCTCGGTCTTGGATTCGAGCTTTCCAGAACTCGCGCCCAAAAGGGGAGGGGCAATCTAGGCGAGTGCCTACTTGTCGTCGGCCGCCGCCTTGGCCTCATTGAGGTAGCTATAGAAGCTGTACTTGGAGATGCCAAAGAACTCGCAGGCGCGTTCGCTCGACTTGGAAATGAGGAAGGCGCCGCGACGGTCGAGGTAGCCAATGGCACGAATGCGCTCGTCTTTGGTCATGAGTGCCGCGGGCTTGCCCACAAACTGTTCGCACTCGTGCAGCAGGTCCTCGAGCAGGTCGCCGATGTTCTTGGTAATGGGCTCGGGCTCGGTGTAGCCCGTGCCGCCGGTGCCGGTAAAGGCGTCGAGCGAACGCTCAAAAGCCTTCATAAGCGTAATGTCAAAGTTGATGCCCAAAATGCCGACGGGCTTGCCCTCATCGTTGCGGATAAAGATGGTCGAGGACTTGAGCAGCTTGCCATCGGCGGTTTTGGTGAGGTACGGCTCGCGGTCGTGCACGTCGGCGGTGCCCTCGTGCATGGATTCAAGCACAATATGGCTGGGGCCGTCACCCAGTTTGCGCCCGCTGACGTGGCCGTTTTCGATCACTACGATGGAGCGGTCCACGTCCTCGGTCTCCAGGTCGTGGACGACGACTTCGCAGTTGGGGCCAAATTGGAGCGCCAGGCCGTGTGCAAGGCGCTTGTAGAACTCAATCTGTGCGGGGGTCATGGGTGCCTTCCTAAAAATTAGTTTGGGCTCACTGTGCCATAAACCCCACTTGTTCGCAAATAACGAAAGCGTCGCTGTGTTATGTGACCGTTCGGCGGCGAAAAGGTACCGATTACGGCAACAAACAATTTGTTAGGTTTTCCAATCAAAAAGTGTGATAGAACAGTGCTAACAAACTTTTTGTTTGGCATCCACATAAAAGTTCAGCCGTGTGAATGGGATCGGGCTGAAACGCGTATGCGGGGGCCGGCAAGAGAGGACTTAAGGAGTTCACCGTATGGCCGATAAGATCCAGTGGGCGGGCAACACGATGCCCAAGAGCGATGATAAGCACTTGGGAATCATGAGCCTCGACCACGTGAAGAAGGCCCGCGCCTTCCACCAGTCGTTCCCTCAATATACCGTCACTCCGCTTGCCCGCCTGGACGGTCAGGCTGCGCGCCTGGGCCTGTCCAACCTGTGCGTTAAGGACGAGAGCTACCGCTTTGGCCTCAACGCCTTTAAGGTCCTGGGCGGATCGTTTGCCATGGCCAACTACATTGCCGACGAGACCGGCAAGGACGTTGCCGACTGCACCTTCGATTACCTGACCTCCGATCAGCTGGCCGAGGACTTTGGCCAGGCTACCTTCTTTACCGCCACCGACGGCAACCATGGCCGCGGCGTGGCATGGGCTGCCAACAAGCTGGGCCAGAAGGCCGTCGTGCACATGCCCAAGGGTTCCACCAAGCCCCGCTTCGATAACATTGCCGCCGAGGGCGCCACGGTGACCATCGAAGAGGTCAACTACGACGAGTGCGTGCGCATGGCCGCCGCCGAGGCCGACGCCTGCGAGCGCGGCGTCATCGTTCAGGACACCGCCTGGGAGGGCTACGAGAAGATCCCGTCCTGGATCATGGAGGGCTACGGCACCATGGCTTCCGAGGCTGCCGAGCAGCTGCGCGAGATGGCCATCAACCGCCCGACGCACGTCTTTGTCCAGGCTGGCGTAGGCTCGCTCGCCGGCGCCGTGGTGGGCTACTTCACCAACCTGTATCCCGATAACCCGCCCACCTTCGTCGTGGTCGAGTGCGCACCGGCCGCCTGCCTGTACAAGGGCGCTGCCGCCGGCGACGGCGACCCGCGCATCGTGGACGGCGACATGCCCTCCATCATGGCCGGTCTGTGCTGCGGCGAGCCCAACATTCTGGGTTGGGATATCCTGCGCAACCACACCACCGCCTTCGTGTCCTGCCCCGACTGGGTCACCGCTCGCGGCATGCGCACCCTGGGCGCTCCCGAGAAGGGCGACCCGCGCGTTATCTCCGGCGAGTCCGGCGCCGTGACCACCGGTCTGGTCGAGACCCTTATGCTCGATCCCGAGTACGCCGAGCTCAAGGAGCTCATCGGCCTGGACAAGACGAGCTCCGTGCTCTGCTTCTCCACCGAGGGCGACACCGATCCGGATCAGTACCGTCGCATCGTCTGGGAGGGCGAGTACCCGACTTGCTAGCGGGTCTGACCTGTCCGGAGGCAGCCGGAGGACTTTACTCCCTGCTCGGACAGTCCTGCTCGCACGGAGAGCACATTAAGTGCTCTCCGGCTCGTGCGGAACTCGCGACGGAGCAAAGTCCTCCGTCCGCCTCCTACGTTTACTTGCTTGCCGGGTGCTCGACCTCACGCTGCTTGGCACAAGTGATCTATCTGAGATATCTACCTGTAGGTAAACCCTTGTAGAAAGGTTGACTGTTATGACTAAAGAACTCGATTTTGATGCCATTAAGGCTGCGGCTGAGTCTCATCGTGCTGATATGACGCGTTTTCTTCGCGCAATGATTAGCCACCCCTCTGAGTCCTGCGAGGAGGGCGAGGTTGTCGCTTGCATCAAGGCCGAGATGGAGAGCCTTGGCTATGACGAGGTCAAGGTCGACGGCCTGGGCAACGTTATGGGCTTTATGGGCGAGGGCGACAAGATCATCGCCATCGACTCCCACATCGACACCGTCGGTATCGGCAACATCGAGAACTGGGACGCCGATCCCTATGAGGGCTACGAGACCGACGAGATCATCTACGGCCGCGGCGGCTCCGACCAGGAGGGTGGCATGGCTTCTGCTACCTACGCTGCCAAGATGATGAAGGACATGGGCCTCATCCCCGAGGGCTACAAGATCATGGTCGTCGGCACCGTCCAGGAAGAGGACTGCGACGGCATGTGCTGGCAGTACATCTACAACAAGGACGGCATTAAGCCCGAGTTCGTCATTTCCACCGAGCCCACCGACGGCGGCATCTATCGTGGTCACCGCGGCCGCATGGAGATCCGCGTCGACGTTCACGGCACCTCCTGCCACGGCTCCGCTCCCGACCGCGGCGACAACGCCATCTACAAGATGGCCGACATCATCGCCGACGTCCGCGCCCTCAACAACAACGGCTGTGACGAGTCGACCGACATCAAGGGCCTCGTCAAGATGCTCGACCCCAAGTACAACCCCGAGCACTTCGAGGACGCCCGCTTCCTGGGCCGCGGCACCTGCACCGTCAGCCAGATCTTCTACACCAGCCCCAGCCGCTGCGCTGTCGCTGACTCCTGCGCCATCTCCATCGACCGTCGCATGACCGCCGGTGAGACCTGGGAGTCCTGCCTGGACGAGATCCGTAACCTGCCGGCCGCCAAGAAGTACGGCGACGACGTGAAGGTCTCCATGTACATGTACGATCGTCCGTCCTGGACCGGCGAGGTCTACGAGACCGAGGCTTACTTCCCCACGTGGATCAACAAGGAGACCGCTCCGCACGTCAAGGCCCTCGTCGACGCCCACAAGGCCATGTTCGGTGACGAGCGCATCGGCTGCGAGCCCAGCATGGACAAGCGCACCGGTCGCCCGCTGTGCGACAAGTGGACCTTCTCCACGAACTGCGTTTCCATCCAGGGCCGCTATGGCATCCCCTGCGTCGGCTTCGGCCCGGGTGCCGAGTCTCAGGCTCACGCTCCCAACGAGGTCACCTACAAGGACGACCTGGTCACCGCTGCCGCCATGTATGTGGCTGCCCTGAACCTCTACGATCCGAGCCAGGCCGATGGCGACGCCACCGTGTTCCGCGCCGGTCTGACCAACAACAAGATCGATTAGTCCCATTCCTCGATCTTGTTGAGCCGGGGACAGCTCGTGTCCCCGGCACCCCCTGTTGACTTGGGGCCCGCGGTCGTTATCTCCCATGCTTCCTCAACGGTAGCGGGTCCTCGTCATAGTGCTCTGCATGTTCTAGCCACACGCGCATGCCGGAGCACATCTACTCATTGCAATCGTTTCATCTTTGGAAAGGATATTTACATGGACGCCAAGTTTACCGAGCTCGTCGAGCAGCTGAACGGCCTCGATTTTAAGGGCATGTACGGCAGCGACTTCCTGCACACCTGGGATAAGACCACCGATGAGCTCAAGGCGCTCTACATCGTCGCCGACGCCCTGCGCGAGCTGCGCGAGAACAACGTTTCGTCCAAGATCTTCGATTCGGGTCTGGCCGTCTCCCTGTTCCGTGACAACTCCACCCGTACGCGCTTCTCCTTCTCTAAGGCAGCCAACCTGCTCGGTCTTGAGCTGCAGGACCTGGACGAGAAGAAGTCCCAGATCGCTCACGGCGAGACCGTCCGCGAGACCGCTACCATGATCTCCTTCATGGCCGACGTCATCGGCATCCGTGACGACATGTACATCGGCAAGGGCGACGCCTACATGGCCGAGGTCTCCGAGTCTGTCCAGCAGGCCTACGAGGACGGCGTTCTGGATCACCGTCCCACGCTCATCTCCCTGCAGTCCGACTCCGATCACCCCACGCAGTCCTCTGCCGACATGCTCTACCTCATCAACGAGTTTGGCGGTCTTGAGAACCTCAAGGGCAAGAAGGTTGCCGTCACCTGGGCCTACTCGCCCTCTTACGGCAAGCCGCTGTCCTGCCCGCAGTCGCTGATCAGCCTGCTGCCCCGTTTTGGCATGGACGTCACCTTGGCCCACCCCGAGGGCTACGACCTCATGCCCGAGGTCGTCGAGCGCGCCAAGGGTTATGCCGCCGAGTCCGGCACCACCTTTAAGCAGGTCAACACCATGGCCGAGGCCTTCGAGGGCGCCGACATCGTGATCCCGAAGAGCTGGGCTCCGTTTGCCGCCATGGAGAAGCGCACCAACCTGTACGCCGAGGGCGACGACGCCGGCATCGCTGCACTCGAGAAGGAGCTGCTCGCTCAGAACGCCACGCATCAGGATTGGTGCTCCACGACCGAGCTCATGGAGAAGACCGCCAACGGCCAGGACACCATCTTTATGCATCCGCTGCCCGCCGACATCTCCGGTGTCTCTTGCGAGCACGGCGAGGTCAACGCCGACGTCTTCGACATGCACCGCGTGGGCATGTACAAGGAGGCCAGCTACAAGCCGTACGCCATCGCAGCCATGATGTTCCTGCAGAAGGTTGCCGATCCCGCCGCTACCCTCAAGGCCCTCGACGAGCGCAACACCGCCCGTTGGTTCCAGGCCTAAAGCTGGGTTGAGGTAAGCCATGTAAAGGGGGCGCTCTGCCAACCGGCGGGGTGCCCCTTTTTGCATCGTGGGCGTGCGGGATAAGCGCTTTCGATGTAGATGCCCCGCGACGCGAGTTATGGGTACGATGGTTTCAGGGGAGGTATCGCCATGAAACTTGGTTGCGTCATTATGGCTTCGGGCGAGGGCAAGCGATTTGGCTCTAACAAGATGCTCGCCGATATCTATGGCGAGCCGCTGATTGCCCGGACCATTGATTCGGTTCCCCGGGGCTTTGACGTTGTGGTTTCGACGCGTTGGCCCGAGGTCGCTCAGATTTGTGATGACAAGCATTGCCCGTGCGTGCTGCACGATGGCGAGCTGCGCAGCGAAAGCGTCCGTGCGGGCCTTTCGTGGGGAGTCGAACGCAACTGGAAAGGTTGCCTCTTTTTGCCGGGCGACCAGCCTCTCGTGAGTTCGGATTCTTTTGAGGCTATGGTTCGTGCATTTGACGAGCGTGGCCGCAAGCATCCGGTGCGTCTTGCGTGCAACGGTGAGCCTTCGAGCCCGGTGCTCTTTCCGGCGGAACTGTTCGATGCACTTATGTGTCTTGAGGGTAAGGACGGCGGCGGTTCGATCCTCAAGGACCGTACCGACGTGGTGCTGGTCGAGGCGCGTGCCTACGAGCTGTGGGACGTCGATACCGTCAAGGGACAGCGACGCATAACGGAGCATATCGCCGCCTGCTCGTATTTTGATCGCGTGGCCAACTGCATCAATCAATAAGGAGCAATTATGATCATCATCAAAAACGGCGCACTCGTGACGCCCCAGGGGCTTCGCCGCGCCGATCTTGCCATGGAGGGCGACAAGATTGTGCGGATTGCCGCGGCAATCGAGCCGGGCGAGGGCGATACCGTCGAGGACGCCACCGACTGCTGGGTGTTTCCCGGCTTTATCGACGGCCACACGCACATGCAGTGCTGGACCGGCATGGATTGGACAGCCGATAGCTTTGAGACCGGCACGCGCGCGGCTGCCTGCGGCGGCACGACGACCATTGTGGACTACGCGACGGCCGATCGCGGCGTGACCATGCCCGATGCCTTGGTCGAGTGGCATCATCGCGCCGACGGCACCTGCACCGCCAACTATGCCTTCCATATGGCGCTTGCCGAGTGGAATGAGCGCAACCGCGCCGATCTTTCGGCCATGCGCGAGGCGGGCGTGTCGTCGTTTAAGACCTACTTTGCCTACGACCATCTGCGCCTGGACGATGCCGAGACGCTCGAGGTGCTGGAGGAGCTCAAGCGCGTGGGCGGTATCCTGTGCGTGCATTGCGAGAACGGCACGTTGGTCAACGCGCTGCAGAAGCGCGTGTTTGAGCAGGGTATCCACGGGCCCGAGGGCCATGCGCTCAGCCGTCCGGACGTGTGTGAGGCCGAGGCCGTGAGCCGCCTGCTGTATCTGGCGCACTTGGCCGGGGACGCTCCGGTCAACGTGGTGCACCTTTCGACCAAGCTGGGGCTCGAGGCCATTCGCGCTGCCAAAGCGCGCGGGCAAAAGAACATCTATGTCGAGACATGCCCTCAGTATCTGATGCTCGACGACACCTGCTATCTGGAGCAGGGCGAGGACGGCTTTGCGGGCGCCAAGTACGTGATGAGTCCGCCGCTGCGCCATGCCGGCGACCGTGCGGCACTGCGCGAGGCGCTTGTGGCCGGCGAGATCGATACGATTGCGACCGACCACTGTAGCTTTAACCTGCACGGGCAAAAGGACCGCGGGCGCGACGACTTCCGCGCGATTCCCAACGGCGGACCCGGCGTGGAGCATCGCCCCGTCGCGATCGCTACGAGCTTTGAGGGACAGCTGGGTCCCGAGGATCTGTGCCGCCTGATGAGCGAGAACCCGGCGCGCGTCTTTGGCATGTATCCGCACAAGGGCTGTCTTGCCGAGGGCGCCGATGCCGACGTGTGCGTGTGGGATCCCAAGGCGCGCTGGACGATTAGCGCCGCGACGCAGCATCAGGCCGTGGACTACACGCCGCTCGAGGGCTTTGAGGCGCACGGCCGCGCCAAGGCCGTGTTTGTGAACGGCGTGCTGGCCGCGCGCGACGGCGAGCCCACCGGGGCCCAGCCCGGTCGCTACGTGCCCCGCTAGCAGGAAGATCACCGGATTTCCCTCCGCAGTTGCGGTGGAATAGTTCCTGTTTAGCCGCCAAATAGGCCGTTTCAGGAACTATTCCACCGCAACTTATAGGCCTGCTGGGGCAGCGCCAGCTACTTGAGGTTGGTGGCGACGACGGGGCGGCCGAGGGCTGCCTGGAAGCGGTCGGCTATCGTTGAGTCGGCAAGCGTGTCGACTTGGTTGAGCATGATACGGGCATTGTTTAGGTTCAGCATCTGCATCTCGGCATTGAGCACCTGGGCGACGCGCTCGGGCGTGGCGATGTCGGTAGGCTCGCAGTCGCAGCGCTCGCAGAAGAGCTCGGGGCGGTGGACAACCTCGGCGACGGGCTTGCCCAGCCCCGAGGCGCCGACGACCCAGACAACGTTTGCCGTGGCGGCGGGAATTACCGGCTCCCAGGCGGCATGCGCCTTGAGCGGGAGTTGCTTGCTGCCATCTGCCTCGGCCAACACATAGTTAAAGCGCCGTGCCAGCTCGCCGAGCGGCTCGGCGGGGGCGGAGAGCTTGCCTGTCTCCGGGTCCAAAACACCCGCCTGGCAGATGCTTCCGCGGCTCATGCCAGCGCATACCTTGCAGGTGCAGCCGGGGACATGCGCGGCACCCGGCTTCCAAGGCGCGGCATCCAGGCGACGGTTTGACCCGTCCCACGGCACGCCGGCGACGGGAAACATGTGCGTGGTGGTGCAGAGGAGCACGCGGCCGCCAGCGCGCATGAGCTCGAGACCCAGCGTCTTTAGCAAGGTCGACTTGCCACCGCTGCCGATAATTGCGGTAATGCCCGGCTCGATCTTGAGCGCGGAGGCAAGGTTTCCGCTCGTCGTTTCCATCTGTTCACCGCCGTATAATACTGTGATAATAAATAATCATCAGAGTAGCGGCCGAACCGCTTTTGCTCTGCTCAAACCGTAGCACAGGGAGGTGCCCCGGGAATGCTCGTTTATGTTCGCGGCGCCGGCGATATCGCCACGGGCGTCGCCGCTCGCTTGGTGCGCGCCGGCGTTTCGGTCGTTATGGCCGATATCGCGGTTCCCACGTGCATCCGCCGCACAATCTGTTTTTGCGAGGCCATTCGCCTGGGCGAGGTCGAGGTCGAAGGCATTCGCGCTCGCTTGGCACAGACGCCGGCTGAGGCGCTTGAGATTACCGAGGCTGGAGACGTCGCCGTTGTGGTGGACCCTCAGGCCAAGATGCTCGATGAGCTTAAACCCGCTGCTGTGGTCGACGCGATTTTGGCTAAGCGCAACTTGGGCACCACGCGCGACATGGCGCCTGCCGTCATCGCCGTGGGGCCGGGCTTTACCGCGCCGGTTGACTGCGACGCCGTGGTCGAGACCATGCGTGGGCATTTCCTGGGCCGTGTCATTACCCAAGGTTCGCCCCAGCCCAACACGGGCGTGCCGGGCATTATCGCCGGCTATGGCAAGGAACGTGTTATCCACAGCCCCGCCGCCGGCGTGTTTCGGTCCGACCGCGCAATCGGCGACATCGTGAGCGCCGGAGACGTGATTGGCTACGCGGGCGATACGCCCATGTGCACGCAGATCGATGGCTGTCTGCGCGGGCTTTTGGCGAACGGCGTGCAGGTGACTGAGGGCTTTAAATGCGCCGATGTCGATCCACGCGGCGATGCCAGCTATATCAACTACATTTCGGACAAAGCGACGTCGGTCGGCGGCGGCGTGCTCGAGGCACTCGCTATGCTCACCGATGTCTTTAGAGGATAGAAGGCGGCAATGGAAAAGCTCGATGTTGTGAATGCGGCGCTTGCCGCCCTGCGTGCTGGCGAGACGTGCGAGCTGGTGGTAGTGGCCGGTACGGCGGGGTCGTCCCCGCGCGGTGTGGGCGCATGGATGACTGTCTTTGCCGATGGCAGCCAAGCGGGCACTATCGGCGGCGGCAAGATTGAGCTCTTTGCGCTGGACGAGGCGCGCGAGCTGCTGGCCGGGGGTAAATCGCGTCTGGTCCGCTACACCATGGGCGGCGAGAACTCCGATACCGGCATGATTTGCGGCGGAGCCATCTGCCTGTGCTACCTGCATCTGGATGCGACCCAGGCACCGTTGTTCCAGTCGGTTGCCGACGTCTTGGCCTATCGGCGCATCGGCGACTTCGCCATCGACTTTGAACCGTTTATCGCAAGTGCGCATGAAGGCGACGTTGCCGAATACCATGGCGAGGAGTCGCGCCGCACCATAATGGGCTGCCCCGAGCTTTCGCTGGTGGAGGAGGGGAGTAAGGTCACCTACACCAACGCGGCCTCCGAGATTCCCGCGGCGCACATCGAGACGCTCTGCCCCGAGGGCCTGACCTATATCTTTGGCTGCGGCCACGTGGGTGCTGCGACGGCGCGGGTGCTCACGGCGGCGGGCTTTGCCGTCGTGGCTTGCGACGACCGCCCCGGCACACTGACCCCCGAATGGGTGCCCGGTGTCTACGACCGTCGTCTGGTCGACTACAAGAACCTGAGCAAGCAGTGCCCCATCGGCCCGCGTGACCTAGTGGTCGTCGCCACGGCGGGTCACAAGTCCGATATCGACGTGGTGATTCAGGCCATGCACGCCAAGCCCGCCTATCTGGGCTGTCTGGGTTCGCGCCGCAAGACGGCCTTTGTGCGCGCCCGCCTGGAGCAGGAGGGCTTTACGCGGGACCAGATCGACGAGCTGCACCTGCCGATCGGTGTCGCCATCGAGGCCGAGGACCCCGAGGAGATCGCCATCTCCATCGCTGCCGAGATGATCCACCTGCGCCGCACCAAGCTCGTCCCCCGCAAGCGCTAATCGCATCCCCATATATGAGTTGCGGTGAAATACGGACTGTTAAAGCCTGTTAAGCCGTCAAACGGTCCCTATTTCACCGCAACTGCCATTTTCCTCCGTCCCCTAGGGATCAATATGTGCGGGGGAGTTGTGGAGTTGTGCAGGCAGACGAGGTTTTTCTGGAAATACGCTCCCGATGCGCGTATAGTACCGATTGTTTTGTCGGCTCCTGCTGCGTCGAGTCCAAACCGCGAAATGCCATGAGCGGCGCGGATGCAGCCAGGAGGCACGAGGACAACCCATCGTGGCCACGCCCCGTGCTTAAAACCCCAAGAAGGAGTGAACAATGGCAGAAGAGAAGTATGTGCCGCGTCTGAAGACCAAGTACAACAACGAGGTCAAGCAGCAGCTTCAGGACAAGTTCCAGTACGAGAACGTCATGATGATCCCCAAGTTTGAGAAGATCGTCGTGAACATGGGTGTCGGCGAGGCCGCTACCGATTCCAAGGCCATCGACGGTGCCGTGCGCGACCTGCGCGCCATCACCGGTCAGCAGCCGATGATCACCCGTGCCCGCAAGTCCATCGCTACCTTCCGCCTGCGCGCTGGTATGCCGATCGGCTGCAAGGTTACCCTGCGTGGCGACCGTATGTGGGAGTTCTTCGATCGTCTGACCTCCGTCGCGATTCCCCGTATCCGCGACTTCCGCGGCATCTCCGCCAAGAGCTTCGACGGTCGTGGTAACTTCTCCATGGGCGTCACCGAGCAGCTCATCTTCCCCGAGATCGACTTCGACTCCGTCGATCACCAGCGTGGTATGGACATTACTTTCGTGACCACCGCCAACACCGATGAGGAGGCCAAGGCCCTTCTGGACGCCTTCGGTTTCCCGTTCAAGAAATAGGTTCACCTGCCCTATGAGCGCCGTTCCCAGAAGGGGGCGGCGCTTGGGGCGAACAATACTCTATGTGAGGAGGATATAAGTGGCTAAGACATCGATGATCGTCAAGTGCAATCGCAAGCAGAAGTTCTCTACTCGTGAGTACACGCGCTGCCAGCGCTGCGGCCGTCCGCACTCTGTGTACCGCAAGTTCGGCCTGTGCCGTGTCTGCTTCCGCGAGCTTGCACTCAAGGGCGAGCTTCCCGGCGTTAAGAAGGCCAGCTGGTAAGTCACTACCAGCGTTTCAAGCATCAGTTTGGAACAGGGAAAACGCGCTAAAAAGGCTTTGCCGTTAAGGGCGGCGAAGAACCAAGAGCACGTGTTCATCAAGAACGAAGGAGAATCTGTATGAACCTTACAGACCCGATCGCAGATATGCTTACGCGCATCCGTAACGCTAACTCTGTGAACAAGGCCACGGTCTCCATGCCGAGCAGCAAGAAGCTCGTCGAGATCGCTCGTGTTCTGCACGAGGAGGGCTACATCGAGGGCTACGATGTCGAGGACACCGTTCCCCAGAAGACTCTGCACATCACGCTTAAGTATGGTCCCAAGAAGGCTAAGGTCATCAACGGCATCCGCCGCATTTCCAAGCCGGGCCTGCGTAAGTACACCGGCGTTGCCGACATGCCCCGCGTCCGCGGTGGCCTTGGTACCGCCATCATTTCCACCAGCCATGGCGTCATGACCGACCGCGATGCTCGCAAGCACAACGTCGGCGGCGAGATCATCGCTTACGTCTGGTAATTCGCTCGGTAGGTAGAAGGAAAGGAGATCACCGTGTCTCGTATCGGTAATAAGCCTGTCCAGATTCCCGCCGGAGTCGAAGTGGCAGTCAACGGCAACAACGTTGTCGTCAAGGGCCCCAAGGGCCAGCTCGAGCTCGATGTCTTTGAGAAGCTCGCTATCAACGTCGAGGACAACGTCCTCACCGTTTCCCGTCCCGACGACGAGCGTGAGACCCGTGCCCGCCACGGCCTCACCCGCGCCCTCATCCACAACATGGTTGTTGGCGTTTCCGAGGGCTTCGAGAAGAAGCTCGAGCTCGCCGGCGTCGGTTACCGCGTGCAGCAGAAGGGCAAGAACCTCGAGTTCTCCCTGGGCTTCTCGCACCCCGTGATCGTCGAGGCTCCCGAGGGCATCACCTTCGAGGTTCCCGACAACACCCACGTGAACGTCAAGGGTATCAACAAGCAGCAGGTCGGTCAGATCGCCGCTGAGATCCGCGGCCATCGTCCTCCCGAGCCTTACAAGGGCAAGGGTATCCACTACGTTGGCGAGCACATCCGCCGCAAGCTGGGTAAGGCCGCCAAGTAGTCGTAACCGACTCACTCGCATAAGACCAGCACCCCGTCAGGTGCTGGCAAGATCAACCTTTTTAGGAGTTTACGTATGAACAAGCATAAGGCGAAGCTGGAAGGCCTCAAGCGTCGTCAGCGTCGTGTTCGCGGCAAGGTCTCGGGTACCTCCGAGCGTCCGCGTCTTCGCGTGACCCGTACTAACGCCAACATCTATGCCCAGATCATCGACGACAGCAAGGGCTCCAGCCTGACGCTCGTCTCTGCCTCGACCCTCGAGGCCGAGTTCAAGGGCACCCACACCTCGAACAAGGAGGCTGCGGAGAAGGTCGGTCAGCTCGTTGGCAAGCGCGCCATCGAGGCCGGCATCACCAAGGTCGCCTTCGATCGCGGTGGCCGTATCTACCATGGCCGCGTCAAGGCCCTCGCCGACGGTGCTCGTGCCGCCGGTCTCGAGTTCTAGGAGGTATGTAGCACATGGCTCGTAATCAGAAGCAGCAGCGCGAGGCCTCCGAGTTCGAGGAGCGCGTCGTTTACATCAACCGCGTGTCGAAGACCGTCAAGGGTGGTCGTCGCATGAGCCTCGTCGCTCTCGTCGTCGTTGGCGACGGCAAGGGTAACGTCGGCGTTGGCATGGGCAAGTCCGCTGAGGTGCCCCTGGCCATCTCCAAGGCGTCTCTCGATGCCAAGAAGAACATGTTCCACGTGCCGGTGACCGAGCAGGGCACCATCCCGCACGAGGTTCTCGGCCACTTTGGTGCCGGCCGCATCATCATCAAGCCCGCTGTCGAGGGTACCGGCGTTATCGCCGGCGGCGCTGTGCGTCCCCTCTTTGAGCTTGCTGGCATCAAGAACGTCCTGTCCAAGTCCCTCGGTACCGACAACGGCCTCAACATCATCAAGGCTGCCGTTGAGGGCCTCAAGGAGCTCTCCAGCCCTGAGGACGTCGCGGCTCGCCGTGGCCTGACGGTCTCCGAGATGTTCGTCGGTAAGGAGAACTAAGCATGGCTGACACCATCAAGATCAAGCAGGTCCGCAGCACCAACGGTTGCAAGCAGGACCAGGTCCGTACTGTCCGTGCCCTCGGTCTCCACAGGATCCGCGAGGTTCGCGAGATTGCTGACAACGAGTCCGTCCGCGGCATGATCTTCAAGGTCAAGCACCTTGTCGAGATTGTAGAGGAGTAGCAAATGCAGCTTCACGATCTTACTCCCGCGCCCGGTTCCACCAAGAACCGCAAGCGCGTCGGCCGTGGCAATTCTTCGGGTCACGGCACCACTTCTGGCCGCGGTCAGAAGGGCCAGGGTTCCCGCTCTGGCGGCACCAAGGGTGCCGGCTTCGAGGGTGGCCAGACTCCGCTGGCTATGCGCCTGCCCAAGCTTCCGGGCTTCCGCAACCCCCGTCGTATCGAGTACACCGCTGTTAACGTTGAGCGTCTCGAGCGTAAGTTCGAGGATGGCGCTGTGATCGACGGTGCCGCTCTTAAGGCCGCTCGCATCACCAAGAGCGAGTTCGAGCCCGTCAAGGTGCTCGGCAATGGTGAGCTCACCAAGAAGTTCACGGTCAAGGTCGATAAGGTCAGCGCTTCTGCGCAGGCCAAGATCGAGGCCGCCGGCGGAAAGGTCGAGCTGCCGTGCTAAATGGTCTTAAGAATGCTTTCCGCATCAAAGAATTGCGCGAAAAGATTCTTTTTACCATAGCTATGCTCGTCGTGTACCGCATTGGTGCGCACGTTCCTGTGCCCGGCATTCCCTTCCAGGGGATGCTGGGCCTTTTCTCGACCGATAACAATTCGGTCGCCGCAGGTGCTATGGCCCTCCTGAATCTTTTCTCTGGCGGCGCGTTGAGCTATGTGTCGGTGTTTTCGCTGGGCATCATGCCTTACATCACCAGCTCGATCATCCTCCAGATGCTCCAGGCCGTCGTGCCTTCCCTGCATGAGCTTGCCCGCGAGGGCGAGGTCGGTCAGACCAAGATTACGCAGTATTCGCGTTACCTCACCTTGGCTCTGGCAATCCTCAACTCCGTGGGTTACCTCTTCCTCTTTAAGAGCTTCGGCATCAGCTTCAATGGCGCCGGCGCTCCCGAGATCATCTTCGACCTCATGATCGTCGGTACGCTCACCGCGGGCGCCATGCTGATCATGTGGATTGGTGAGCTCATCACCCAGCGCGGTATCGGCAATGGCATGTCGCTGATCATCTTCGCGAACATCATGGCCGGTCTGCCGCAGGCGATCTTTTCCAGCACCGAGGGCAATGCCGGTGGCATCATCACCATGGTGATCATCTGCGCCATCATCCTGCTGGTTATTCCGCTGATTGTTTTCCTTGAGCGCGGCCAGCGCCGCATCCCGGTCTCCTACGCCAAACGCGTCGTTGGCCGTCGCATGATGGGTGGCCAGACCACCTACCTGCCCATCAAGGTCAACACCGCGGGTGTCGTGCCGATCATCTTCGCTTCGGCGCTGCTGTACTTCCCGGCTCAGATTGCCGTGTTCTTCCCCGGCATCGGCTGGATTCAGGCAGTTGCCTCCGCGCTTTCGACCGGTTGGCTCAACTGGGTGCTTAACGTTGTCCTCATCGTGTTCTTCGCGTACTTCTACACCTCCATGGTGTTCAATCCCGATGACACGGCCGACAACCTTAAGAAGCAGGGCGGCTTTATTCCGGGCGTGCGTCCGGGTAGGGCTACCGCGGCCTACATCAAGAACGCGCTCAACAAGATTACGCTTCCCAGCGCTGTCTTTTTGGCGCTCATCGCCATCGTGCCTTCGATCATCTTCTCCTTCACGGGTAACCATCTGATCCAGGCATTTGGCGGCACGTCCATCCTCATCATGGTCGGCGTCGTGCTCGACACGGTCGATAAGCTCGAAGGCCAGATCAAGATGTATGATTACGATGGATTCTTTAAATAGGCTAGAGGAGGATTGCTCATGAACCTCGTATTGCTCGGAGCTCCGGGTGCCGGTAAGGGCACCGTCGCACAGGAGCTCGTCGCCGAGTTTGGCGTCGCTCACATTTCCACGGGCGACCTGCTGCGTGCTGCCGTCAAGGGTGGCACCGAGCTTGGTATTCAGGCTAAGAAGTACATGGACGCTGGCGAGCTCGTTCCCGACCAGCTCGTGATCGACCTTGTCAAGGAGCGCCTTGCTGCCGATGACGCCCAGCAGGGCTTCATCCTCGATGGCTTCCCGCGCAACACCGCCCAGGCTGTGACGCTCGATTCCGAGCTCTCCGCCATGGGTCGCGAGATCGACTGCGCCCTTCTGGTCGACGTGGCCCCCGAGGTCATCATCGATCGTCTGTCTTCGCGTCGCACCTGCCGCGCCTGCGGTTACACCGGCACCGCTGCCGATGCTACCTGCCCCAAGTGCGCCGGCGAGATGTATCAGCGCGACGACGACAAGCCCGAGACCATCAAGAACCGTCTCGACGTCTACGAGAAGTCCACGAGCCCGCTCGTCGACTACTATCGTGGCCAGGGTCTGCTCAAGTCGGTCAACGGTGACCAGGCTCGCGAGACCGTGTACGGGGATGTCAAAGAGGCTCTCGGTCTATGATCAAGATTAAGTCTGCAACGCAAATCGAGCAGATGAAGAAGGCAGGAGCGCTATCTAAGATGGCGCTCCGCCACGTTGGAGCCATGGTGCGCCCCGGCGTTTCGACTTTTGAGCTCGATCAGCTCGCGGAGCAGATTATCCGCATGCATGGCGGCACCCCCGCCTTTAAGGGTTACGGCGGGTTCCCGGGGACCATTTGCGCATCGATCAACGATGCCGTGGTCCACGGTATTCCCAACCCTGACATGATCCTGCGCGATGGCGATATCATCTCCATCGATACGGGAGCCGTTGTCGACGGTTGGGTCGGCGATAACGCATGGACGTTTTTCGTCGGCACCCCCACGCCCGAAGCCAAGGCTTTGTGCGAGGTCACGCGCGATTGCCTTAAGGCTGCCATCGAGCAGGCTGTTCCCGGTAACCATATCGGGGACGTCGGTTATGCCGTTCAGTCCCTTGCCGAGTCTCACGGTTACGGCGTGCTTCGTGACTATGTGGGTCATGGCATTGGCCGCGTGATGCACGAGGACCCCAACGTTCCTAACTATGGAAAGAAGGGGAGGGGCGTTCGCCTCCAGGCCGGCATGGTCATTGCCATCGAGCCGATGGTTACGATGGGTTCCAACCATGTGAGCACGGGCTCCGACGGTTGGATTGTTACGACCAACGACCACCTGCCCGCCGCGCACTACGAGAACACCGTCGCCATTACCAATGACGGTCCGGTGATTCTCACCACGGATGCCCAAGGTGCTTGGTGTTCGCTCCAAGGCGGAGAAATGTAACAAGTTCCGCTTAGTTGTGGAGCCATTACGAAGTTAATACGATGCGTGCATACGTGTTGTAGAATACTCAATCGCTGTCGTTTTCTAGAGAAAGATGATTGCTTGTGAAGAAGGAAGACGCAATTGAGCTCGAGGGTACGGTAAAGGAACCGCTGCCCAACGCCATGTTTAAGGTCGAGCTCGAGAACGGTCATTCGGTTCTATGCAACATTTCTGGCAAGATCCGAATGAATTACATCCGTATTCTCCCCGGTGACAGGGTTGTCGTGGAGCTTTCCCCGTACGACCTGACCCGCGGCCGCATCACCTATCGCTACAAATAGCGGCACGCATACACGCACTCCATTTCCGACTGCAGGCTTAGCTCAACCTACGGTCGGATTGTGTGTGAAGACCAGCCATAGTTTTAAACGCCTGCGGCTGGGCGAGTAGATAGTAGGGAAGTAGTTTGAGCGCTACCGAAAGGAAGAACGATGAAGGTACGTCCTTCGGTCAAGAAGATGTGCGATAAGTGCAAAATCATTAGGCGCCATGGCAAGGTCCTCGTCATTTGCGAGAACCCCCGTCATAAGCAGCGTCAGGGTTAAGAGAGGAGACTACGTTGGCCCGTATTAATGGTGTCGACCTCCCGCGTGAGAAGCGCGTTGAGATCGGTCTGACCTACATTTACGGCATCGGCCGCACCACTGCGACGAAGATCTGCGTCGAGTGCAACGTTAACGTGGATACGCGCGTTAAGGACCTCACCGAGGATGAGGTTAACGCCATCCGCGATTATATCGATAAGAACCAGATCATGGTTGAGGGCGACCTCCGCCGTGAGCGCAACCAGAACGTCAAGCGCCTTATGGACATCGGCTGCAACCGCGGCCTTCGTCACCGCAAGGGCCTCCCGGTCCGCGGCCAGCGCACCCACACTAACGCTCGTACCCGCAAGGGCCCGAAGCGTCAGATCGGTGCTAAGAAGAAGAAATAAGGAGCGCTAGATAGATGGCTACTGCTAAGAAGAACGTTCGCGCTGCCCGTCTGAAGCGCGCGGACCGTAAGAACATTTCCGTGGGCCAGGCTCACATTCGTTCTACGTTTAACAACACGATCGTTTCGATCACCGATCCCCAGGGCAACGTCATTTCCTGGAAGTCGGCTGGCCAGGTG
Source organism: uncultured Collinsella sp. (assembly GCA_900556875.1). Taxonomy (GTDB): domain Bacteria; phylum Actinomycetota; class Coriobacteriia; order Coriobacteriales; family Coriobacteriaceae; genus Collinsella. Next base: position 24,189 of record USQQ01000008.1, on the reverse strand, counting down.
GGCTTCAAGGGCTCCCGTAAGTCCACGCCGTTCGCTGCCCAGATGGCTGCCGAGGCTGCTGCCAAGCAGGCCATGGAGCACGGTATGAAGAAGGTTTCCGTCTTCGTCAAGGGCCCCGGCTCCGGTCGTGAGACCGCCATCCGCTCCCTCCAGGCTGCTGGCCTCGAGGTCTCGAGCATCCAGGACAAGACCCCCATCCCGCACAACGGCTGCCGCCCCAAGAAGCGTCGCCGCGTGTAACTGAAAGGATCGTATCAATATGGCAATCGACAGGACTCCTGTTCTTAAGCGCTGCCGTCAGCTCGGGATCGATCCCGCTGAGCTCGGTTACAGCAGCAAGAAGGAATCTATCCGTCAGCCCAAGCGCCGTCGCAAGGAATCTGAGTACGGCATGCAGCTGCGCGAGAAGCAGAAGGTCAAGTTTATCTATGGCGTTCTGGAGAAGCAGTTCCACGGCTACTTCAACAAGGCCCGCAAGATGAACGGCGTCACCGGTGAGAACCTCATGATCATCCTTGAGTCTCGCCTCGACAACGTTGTCTTCCGTCTTGGCTTCGCCCGTACCCGCAAAGAGGCTCGTCAGTCCGTCCGTCACGGTCACTTCACCGTGAACGGCAAGCGCGTGGACATCCCGTCCTACCGCGTCAAGGCCGGCGACGTCGTCGCTGTCGGCGAGAAGTTCCGTGACCTCCTCCCCATCAAGGAGGCCCTGATTTCCTCCGAGCGCTTTGAGGTCCCTGGCTGGCTCGAGGTCGATATCGAGAAGCTGTCTGGTAACGTGCTCGCTCTGCCGACGCGTGAGCAGATCAGCGGTGATATCAACGAGCAGCTCATCGTCGAGCTCTACTCTAAGTAGTCCATCCGGGCTGCTGAGGCTGGAGGTAATACATGTCAGAATTCATTAGGCCTCAGGTTCAGGTCGAAGAGATCAACGAGACGTCTGCTCGTGTCTCCGTCGAGCCGCTCGAGCGTGGTTACGGCGATACGCTGGGTAACTCCCTTCGTCGCGTTCTTCTGTCCTCGCTCGAGGGTGCCGCCGTCGAGGCTATTCAGATCGATGGTGCGCAGCACGAGTTCATGACCATCCCTAACATGGTCGAGGATGTCACCGACATCGTCCTGAATGTCAAGGGTCTTGTCTTCAGGGCTCTCGGCACGACCGACGAGGCGACCGCCACCATCTCGGTTGACGGCCCCTGCGAGGTCACCGGTGCGGACTTCTTTATTCCGTCCGAGTTTGAGCTGGTCAACCCCGAGCAGCACATCGCTACGCTCACCGAGGGTGGCCATCTCACCATGAGCATGCGCATCGGCTATGGCCGCGGCTATGTCTCTGGCGAGGCTAACAAGCGCGACAACGATCCCATCGGTGTGATCCACGTCGACTCGCTGTACTCGCCGGTTTCCCGTTGCGCCAAGCTCGTTGAGGCTTGCCGTGTCGGTCAGCACACCGACTACGACCGCCTTGTCCTCGAGATCGAGACCAACGGCTCCATCGCTCCGCGCGACGCCGTGGTCCAGGCTGCCAATATCATCAACCAGCATATGGCTGCCTTTATGAACCTTGCCGAGACCCCCGAGGTCGAGGAGGAGGCTTCGATCTTCGCTCCCGAGGTCACCAACGACAACGCCGAGCTGGACAAGCAGATCGAGGATCTGGACCTTTCCGTCCGTTCCTACAACTGCCTTAAGCGCGCCAGCATTCACTCGGTCCGTCAGCTCGTTGAGTTCTCGGAGAACGATCTGCTTAACATCCGTAACTTCGGTGTTAAGTCGATCGAGGAAGTGAAGGACAAGCTTGAGTCCATGGGCCTGAGCCTGAAGGCTTAATGCTTCGCATATTTGAGGAGAAACTAGACCATGCGTCACAACGTTAAGAAGGGCCTGAAGCTCGGCACCGATGCGAGCCACACCAAGGCCATGAAGAAGAGCCTGGCCAAGGCCCTCTTCGAGAACGACCGCATCAAGACCACCGAGACCCGCGCTAAGGCGCTGCGTTCGGTCGTCGATCCGATCATCACCTGGGCCAAGAAGGGCGACCTGCACTCTCGTCGTCTGGCCATCGCCAAGCTCGGCGATAAGCAGCTCGTTGCCGAGATCTTCGACAAGGCTGCCCAGGGCATGTGGCAGGACCGCAACGGCGGTTACACCCGCATCATGAAGCTCGGCAACCGTAAGGGCGACAACGCTCCTATCGTTATCATGGAGCTCGTCACCGAGCCTTGCACGCCTAAGGCCAAGAAGGCTGCTCCGGCCCCCAAGAAGGCCGCTGCTCCCAAGAAGGTCGAGGCCGTCGAGGAGGCTCCTGCTGAGGAGACCGCTGAGTAGACAATCCGTCTGCATAGGCTATATTCGAGGGGTACGTTCGCGTACCCCTCTTTTTTTGTCGCGATACCGTTGATTGTTTGTTGGGAGCGCCCATGACCGCGCCGTCTGATTTCAATTCGATTCCTGAGCTCGATGCCACGCTTGTATTCTGTGTTGCCTATGATGGCTCGTCCTATAGCGGATTTGCCGAGCAGCCGGGCCAGACGACTGTTGCGGGCGAGTTGCGCCGCGCTATCGAGACGCTGCTGCGCCGCCCGATCGATCTGACGTGTGCGGGTCGTACCGATGCCGGCGTGCATGCGGTGGCCCAGTACATTAGCGTGCCCGTAACGGACGCTGAGCTTGCTCTGACGCGCCGTAGGTGGCTGAGGGCTATGGATGCCCTCCTGCCCAAAGATATCGCCATAAACGAGGTCTACAAGGCCCGTAGGGGCTTTTCTGCCCGCTTTGACGCGCGGTCCCGTACGTATACGTACCGTATTGCCGATCGCGATGCGCGCCCCGTGCTCTCGCGCGGTGCGGTGTGGTGGCATCGCTATCCCCTCGACGTCGATGCGATGGCGGCCGCCTGCCCTGCGCTTTTGGGCGAGCAGGACTTTAAGAGCTTTTGCAAGGTTGCCTCTGCTGTGGGCAAGCCCACGCACCGCTGCGTGATGCGTGCGGAGTTTGGCCACGAGGTCGCTTTTGGCGAGGATATCCTGACCTTCACTATCGAGGGCAATGCGTTTTTGCACTCGATGGTGCGTACCATTGTAGGAACGCTCGTGGAGATTGGCATGCATCGTCGCGATCCCCAGTGGATGCGCGAGGTTATTGACGCCCGTGACCGAACCGCTGCGGGTCCCACGGCGCCTGCCTGCGGCCTTACGTTTATGGGTGTGGATTACGGCCCCGACGAGCTTGTCGTTCTCGACTAGGGGAGTGCTCGGCGCGTCTGTGCCTTGCACATACTATGTGTGAGCTGCGCGTGTGCAACATCTGTTCTTGGCGTGCAACATGTTAGGCGGCTCGTTGCTTTTATAGCTCGGGTGTACCATGAACGACAGTTTGATTTGGTGCTATCGAGAGGATGGAAAACTTGGTTCGACGTGGCTCGCATCCGCGACTTTCGGTGATCCTTGTGGTAGAAGGTTCGCCCAGCTATGCGATGCGTGCGCTCGAGAGTATCCAGAACCAAGACCTCTACGATTTGCAGATTGTCGTTGTCTGTCGCGATACTGCGCCCGGTGTGCGCCATTCGCTTCAAGTTGCTGCCGACAGGGACATCCATATTGATTTGATTGACGTCGAGGACGCGAAGCACAGCGCTTGTCTTCGTGCCGGTTTTGATGCCTCGCGCGGCTCTCAAATCATCGCTATGAACGCCGATGAGTGGTTTGCTCCGCAGTCCCTTTCCAAGATGGTCGATATCGCGTGCGATACTGCGGCAGACATAGTGTTCCCCACGGTGTCGCTCGACCGCTATGATGCACATCGAGAGCGCCATTCGCGTGTCTTGGATGCTGCCTCTATTGCCATAGAAGACGAGTCTTCTATGGTGACTGGGCTGCCCCAGTTGATTTTGGGCGGCCTAGTCGCTCAGACCTCTGGCGTGATGTATAGCCGTCCGCTGTTTGAGGCATGCCTGTCGCGCGGCAAGGCGTACCGTACGGTTGAGTTTATGGCTTATGCGCTCTCGCAGGCACGATTCGTGTCCGGCTGCGGCGACGCTTGTTTCCACGCGGCGGCACCTAAGCTTACAGATGCCTTTGATCCCACCATGTATGCCAGGATATCCGATGACACTCGAGCGCTCGACGAGCTTGCGGACTCACTCTCGGAAGCAGATAGCGGTGGTCGGCTCAAGCTGGCAAGCCAAAAGTTCTACTTTGCCGGACTGGTCGCCTGCATCGAGAATTTGTGTCTGAGCCCGCATGGGGTGTCGTCAATCGAGCGTTCCGCCCGCATGCGTGATATGCTCGAGGCGCCTCGAACCCGTCAGATGGTCGCCGCGCTCAAGGATAACCATCGGGGACTCGGTCTGTTGTTTGGGCCGATCGCCAGCGCCAAGCCCGCGCGCTGCGTGATGTGTACGCATCTGGCAGCTTTTCTTAACCGGACGGGCGCAAAAACCGCCTAAACGGCTCATTACGAAACAAACTTGCATAGAATTGTTTCGAAATGCGTTCTTATACACAAAAGCCTTCAAATAGCGTTAAACTATTCAATCACTGATTGATTGTCTCCGCCATCTTTTGGAGAGAGGGTTTGTATGGCTAAAAAACGCAATGGGCGCCAGGATGCCATTAGAGATATTGTGCGCAATAAGGATGTCCGCACGCAGCGCGTGCTGGTCGATGAGCTCCGTGCTATGGGCTTTGATTGCACGCAGGCGACTGTCTCTCGCGATATTGCCGATATGGGGCTGCGTAAGCTCCCTGAGGGCATCTATGTTCTGGCAGAGGACCTGCACCTGCAGCGTATGGTTTCCGAGCTCGTAACGGGCGTTCTGCGTACTGATAATCTGGTTATGATCAAGGCTCAGCCTGGCACGGCTTCCGGCATCGCCGCCGCCGTTGATGCGGCAGAGTTACCCGATGTGCTTGGCTCGCTTGCCGGCAACGATACGATTTTGGTTATTGCCCAGACGGCCGAGGACGGCGAGCGTCTCGAGGCGCTGATCAATAAGTTGAGCAATTCTCGCAAGTAGGTGTGCGGGTCGTGCGCTCGGCATTGTGTGCGCTGACATAGTGGCTTGTAAGGGGCATCGACGTTGGTCGGTACCCCTTTTTGTTTGCCGGTATAAAGACCGCCCACCAGGTCGCTTCAAACTAAAAGGCCCCGAGCAGTTCAATAAGCTGCTCGGGGCCTTGTTGGCTTTAGTCGCGTACTTCTTAGCCGACCGTATCGTCAGGCGTGGGCGAGGGGTCGGGAGTGGGCGTAGGCGTAGGCGTAGGCGTAGGCGTGCCGCCATCGCCGCCGGTCGAACCACCAGTGGAGCCACCCGTCGAGCCACCGGTCGTACCGGTGCCGCCGGTGGTGTCGCCGCCCGTGGTCTCGGTGGTCGTGGTCGTCGTGGTAGTCGTTGTGGTGGTTTCCTCTTCCTCTTCGTCCTTGTCCTTGTCGTCGTTCTCCGACTTCTTGGTGTTGTTGGTGCCGTAGAACTTCCAGACGCTGTTGTTCTTGTAGGTGGGCGCCGTTCCGGTCGCAAACTCCTCGCGCTCGGTACCGGTCAGAACGGTGTTCATAAACCGCTTAAAGACAGGCAGGTTGGTGCTGTCGCCCAGCAGGTCCGTGCCGTACTTTTGGATGGGGATCTCGCCCGCGGAATAGCCGGTCCACAGGGCGCACGCCAGCTGCGGGGTATAGCCGCAGAACCACAGGTTGGTGGTGTTGTCGGTGGTGCCCGTCTTGCCGGCATAGGGCTGGTTGACACTCAGAGCGCCGGCAGCACCCGTACCGCTGCCCTTCATGACGCCGGACAGAACATCGGTGACCGCGGCGGCCTCGCCCTCGGTAAGCACCTGTGAGGGATTGTCGGTGTGCTGGTACAGCACCGAACCGGTACGAGAGTCAATCTCGGTGATGGCGATCGGCTGGCGATAGTAGCCGCCGTTGGCAAACGTCGCGTAGGCGGCGGCCATCTCGAGCGGCGAGATCGAGCCGGTGCCGAGGGTCATGACGGGAACGTCCTCGATGTTGTCCTTGGCGGGGTCGATGCCGAGCTTTTTGACGAGCGAGATGATCTTGCTGTTACCGACGGCTTCCGCCACCTGGATGTAGCCGGTGTTGGAGGAGTATGCCGTCGCCTGCTTAAGCGTGATGTTGCCATAGCTCTGGTTGGCGTAATTTTGGACCTCGGTCGTGGTGCCCTTGGCCTTGAGCGGCGAGTTGCAGTTGAGGGTGACGTTGGGGTTCATGCCGTTTTGGATGGCAGTTGCCAGCGTAAAGGCCTTAAAGGTGGAGCCGACGGGACGCTTGGCCGTGGCATGGTTTACGTGGTTCTCGTCGGCGTTGTAGTCGTAGCCGCCCACCATGCACTTGATGTAGCCGGTCTTGGGGTCGACGACGACCATGCCCATGTTCAGGCCGTCAAGCGAGAGCGTGTCGAGCTGCTCGCGGACGGCATTCTCTGCCACCTGCTGCATCGTGGGGTCGATGGTGGTCTTGACGGTCAGGCCGCCCTTAAAGAGCACGTCGGTCGAGAACTCCTGCTCCAGCAGCTGCTTGACGTAGGAGACAAAGTAGGGCTGCGAGTATACGTCGACGCCGCTGCCCGAGATTTCGGTCACATTGAGGGTGATGGGTTCGGCCTGTGCGGCATCGTGCTCCTCCTGGGTGATGTGGCCCAGGCGCAACATGTTGTCGAGGACCTTGTTGCGACGGGACAGCGCCAGGTCGGGGTTGACCGTGGGGTCGTACTGCGAGGGCGAGTTGGGAAGGCCGATCAACAGCGCGGCCTCGCTCAGGGTGAGGTCGGCGGCGCTCTTGGACAGATAGGTCTCGGCTGCGGCCTCGATGCCGTAGGCGCCGTGGCCGTAATAGATGGTGTTGAGGTACATCATGAGGATCTCGTCTTTGGAGTACATGTCCTCCATCTTGATAGCGATGTAGGCCTCGCGCACCTTACGCTCAATGGTCGAGTCGAATTGCTCCTCCTGCAGGATGGTGTTGCGCACAAGCTGCTGGGTGATCGTCGAGGCGCCTTCGTGCCCGCCGCCGAGGGTTGCCACCGCAGCACGCGCGATACCCCACAGGTCGATACCGCCGTGCTCGTAGAAGCGCTCGTCCTCGACGTCAACGGTGCCCTGCAGCACGTAGGGGGAGACCTCGTCCTTGGTGATGGACTTGCGGTTTTGCGTGTAGAAGCTCGCGATCTTGTTGCCGTTGCAGTCGACGATCTCGGTGGGCTCGCTCACCAGATACGCGTTGGCGTCGGTGTAGTCGGGCAGATCGGACAGCCAGCGGTTGACGTTACCGAGCATGCCGATGCCAAACGCCACGCCCGCAATCAGCAGAAAGCCCAAAAACGAGAGCAGGATTATGGGCAGGGCGTGCGTCTTTGAACGGCTGTGTCCCTGTCGTTGGCGAGGACCCATATATTGACCTCCAGGTATGTCGTGCCAGACGGTGGATGTGCCGTCGGGGCAGGATGGACATAAGTTATTACACGATAAACCAAACGGGGCGCGCGAGGCCTCGTGTATGCTGGAAGACGGCATTTTTCAGAGTGAATGCATACCTTGGTAAGGAGTTTGTCGATGGCGATTCGGACGATGGGGCCGAGCGGACAATACGAGACTGGATTGGATGCTGCCGGTGCGGCGCTGCCCGAGCTGCTGGCGCCGGCGGGCGGGCTCGACCAGATGCTTGCGGCCATCGCCGCGGGCGCCGATGCCATCTATGCGGGGTTGGGCGGCTTTAACGCCCGTGTGAGCGCCCATGGCTTTACGGATAACGAGTTTGCGCGCGGCTGCGCCGTGGCGCATGCCCATGGCGTGCGTGTGTACGTAACGCTCAACGTGTTCGTGTTTGACGATGAGTTGTCCGACGCGGTGGCGTTGGGAGCTCATGCACTGGAGCTGGGCGCCGATGCTCTGATTGTCGCCGATGCCGGGTTGGCCTGCGCGCTGCGCGCGGCGATTCCCGGGGTCGAGATTCACCTGTCCACGCAGGCGGGCGCTCATAGCGAGGGTGCCGTGCGGCTTGCCGCCGATGAGCTGGGGGTCGAGCGCGTGACGACGGCACGCGAGCTGACGGTCGACGAGATTGCGGCGCTATGTGCCACGGGCGTGCCCATCGAGGTATTCTGCCACGGTGCGATTTGCATCGGCTATTCGGGGGCGTGCGAGTTCTCGGCCCTGCGGCGTGGACGATCGGCGATGCGCGGCGACTGCACGCAGCCGTGCCGTCTGGCGTACGACCTAGTGGACGAGGCGGGGCAGAGCGTTGTCGCCGTTGAGGGGGATCGTCTGCTGTGTCCGCATGACTATCTGGGTATTGCGCATCTGCCCGAGCTTGTAGATGCTGGCGTTGCGTCGCTCAAGATCGAGGGACGCATGAAGAACCCCGATTACGTATTCAACGTGGTGCGGGTTTGGCGCCGGGCGCTCGATATGCTGCGCGACGGCGCGTGGGACCCCGGTGCCGTGGAAGAGCTTGAGCGCGAGCTGGGAAGGTCGTTTAACCGTGGGTTTACCGATGCGTACCTGCGAGGGCGTTCGGGTGCCGAGCTGATGAGCTTTGAGCGTGCAATTAACCAGGGCGTGCGCGTGGGGCGCTTGGTCGCTGTGGGCCACGAAGAGGTGACCGTTGAGCTCGATGCCGCCGTGGCGGCGGGTGACACGCTCGAGATTCGGTTCTATCCGGGTGTCGACGCGCGTCCCGATGTGCCCAAGCGCTGGCCGCAGGTGCCCTGCCCGGTGGATGCCGCAGCGGGGAAGCGCGTCGTCGTGCATTGCAAGCGTAAGGTGGACGCGGGCTGCGAGGTATACCTGATTCGTAGCGCCGGCGTGTTGGATCAGACGGCGGCGGTGTTGGAGCGCATGCGGGCCGAGGCGGATGCGATTGCGCCCGTTGCGCGTGCCGTTGAGGTGCTGCCCTTTGAGGACGTTGCGGTGGATAGCGGTGCGTCGCCGGAGTTGGTGGAGTGCGCGGTTCCCGCTCGCATGGTTTTTGCTTGGCAGCTGATGGATACCGACCCGCGCAGAGAACTCGATTTGTCCGACACCGTTGTGGTGCTTGACGAGGTGTGCCGCACGGGTGACGCTGACCGGACCCGCTCGCTGATGCAGCGTGCCGGGCGCGTCGTCTGCCGCAACCTGGGACAGGTGGTGATTGCTCGCGAGCTGGGCGTGACGTTTGACGTGGCGGCGCCGGTGTTCTGCGCGAATCGGGCCACGCTTACCTGGCTGCGCGGACTCGGTGCGGGGCGGGTGTACTTGCCGGCCGAGTTGCTCGGCAATGATGCGGAGCGTATTGCCGAGCTTGCCGCTTGTCCCGGTGTCTTGGGGCCTGTCGATGCCGACCGTCCCGAGCTCATGGTGTGCGAGCACTGCTTGCTGACTGCCGAGGGCGCCTGCGCCACGGATGCAACGGGGCAGATCCGTTGCCGTGACTGCTCGCGCCGTCAGCAAACACGATATTTGGTCGAGCGCGACGGCATGCGCCTGCCGGTCGCCGTTGATGCGTGCGGCAGGACGAGGATTTTCCTGTCGTAGGTGTTCGGCCGCGCCGTTTTGGTTATCATAAGAGAGTTTATGAACTTCCAGCACCGCCGTATCCGGTGAGGGTGCTATGGCAAAAGGAGGATACCCAATGCTGTCTGTTGACGAGCAAATGCGTATCATCACCTCGGGCGCCGCGAAGATCGTCCCCGAGGCCGACCTTCGCAAGAAGCTTGAGAAGGGCGAGCCCCTCAACATCAAGCTCGGCGTCGACCCCACCAGCCCCGACCTGCACCTGGGCCACGCCGTGCCCCTGCGCAAGATGCGCCAGTTCCAGGACCTGGGCCATAACGTCACCCTTATCATTGGCAACGGTACCGCGCTGATCGGCGACCCCTCGGGCAAGAATTCCACCCGTCCGCAGCTTTCGCAGGAGCAGATCGAGGCCAACGCCGAGACCTACGTGAGCCAGGCCATGAAGATCCTGGACCCCGAGAAGACCACCATCGTGCACAACGGCGACTGGATCCTTTCGATGGACCTGGCCGGTCTTTTGCAGGTGTGCTCCAAGTTCACCGTCGCCCGCATCCTCGAGCGCGACGACTTTACCAAGCGCTACCAGTCCCAGACGCCGATTGCCCTGCACGAGTTTCTGTACCCCGTGATGCAGGCCTTCGACTCCGTGCAGATCAAGGCCGACGTCGAGATGGGCGGCACCGACCAGCTCTTTAACCTGCTCGCCGGCCGTGAGCTCATGGAGAAGATGGGCATGGAACCGCAGATCGCGCTCACCATGCCGCTGCTCGAGGGCACCGACGGCGTCCGTAAGATGTCCAAGTCCTACGGTAACTACATCGGCCTGACCGATGCTCCCAAGGATATGTTCGGCAAGACCATGTCCATCCCCGACGAGATGATTGGCAAGTACTATCGTCTGGCCAGTTCGCTCACCCCGGCCGAGGTCGACAAGATCGATGCCGCCCTGGCCGATGGCTCCGCCGACCCCTACGAGCTCAAGCGCGCTCTAGGCCGCGACCTGTGCGACACCTACCACGGTGCTGGCGCCGGCGACGAGGCTCAGGCCGAGTTCGACCGTGTGTTCAAGGAGGGCCAGCTTGCCGACTTCCCCGAGAAGCACGTTGAGCTGACCGTCAACGACGAGGGCCAGATTTACCTCGCTGGCCTGCTCAAGGACCTGGGCCTTTCGGCCAGCGCCGGTCAGGCCCGCCGCGACATCGACGGCGGCGGCGTCAAGATCAACGGCAAGGCTGTGGCTCCCAAGAGCTACAACATCGATCCGAGCGCCCTCAAGCTGGGCGACACCCTCTCCGTGGGCAAGCGCAAGGGCTTTAAGTTGGTCTAACGAGCGAGTTGACCTCACAAGTGCAATAAGGCCGCAGCCGGGAATCCCGACTGCGGCCTTTTTGGTTACGACGATCCCTTGGGGACGGAGGGATCATTTGGCGGTGCCGTTAAGCGGAAGGGGTGTTAGCGGGACTTTCTTTTGGGCATACAATGGCTATTGGCTTGCTGCGGTGAAGGTCTGTCCGCTCCGCAGCTTTTTTCTACGGTTAAAGGAGTATGTATGTCCGTTGAGGTCATGAGGTCTGTGATCGATGCTGCCGAGGGGCGCGTGCCCGTCGACACGCTGTTTACCAATGCGCAGATCGTCGACGTGTATGGCCAGCGTGTGGCGCCCGGTAGCGTTGCCGTCAAGGACGGTGTGATCGTCGGCGTGCTCTACGATGGTCGCGACGATGCTGCTGGCACCTACGAGGCAACTGAGGTCATCGACTGCCAGGGTCGCTATCTCGCTCCCGGTTTTATTGACGGGCATTTGCATATTGAGTCCTCGAACATCCGTCCCGCCGAGTATGCTCGCATGGCCGCGACGCGCGGTACTACCACCGCCATTGCCGACAGCCACGAGATTGCCAATGTTGCCGGTCTCGACGGCTTGCGCTTTATGATCGAGGACGGCCGCCGCGCACCCATCTCCATCAAGTACATGATGCCTTCGTGCGTGCCCGCGCTGCCCGACGAGCAGGCCGGTGCCGTTATTTCGGCTGCCGATATGCAGGCGTTTTTTGCCGAGCATCCGGGCGATGTTTTTGGCCTGGGCGAGATGATGAACCTGCCGGGTGTCTTTATGGCCGACCCCGAGACCTGTGCTCGCATCGATGCTGCCAACCAGACGCCGTCCAAGCAGGTCGACGGCCATGCACCGCTCGTTGCCGGCAAGGACCTTAATGCCTATGCCGCGGCGGGCATTATCGCCGATCACGAGTCGACGATTCCCGAGGAGGCGCTCGATAAACTGTCTCGTGGCATGTACGTGATGCTGCGCGAGGGCACGTGCAGCCATGACCTGGCCAATCTGTCGCCGATGCTGCTGGAGAACCCCGCGCGCGCCCGCCGCTGCTGCTTTGCGACTGACGACCGCGCCCCTTCCGATGCGCTTGCGACTGGCATGATCGACAATGCCTGCCGCGTGGCGATTGAGGCCGGTATCGACCCCGTGGTCGCTATCTCTATGGCGTCCCTCTCCACGGCCGAGGCGTTTGGCCTGGATCACGGCTGCCGCGACCCGCACGAGCTGCGTGGTGCGATTGCCCCGGGCAAGCGTGCCGACCTGCTGGTGCTCAATGACCTGACGTTTGCTACGGCTCCGCATCGAGTATATGCCGCCGGTGCTCTGGTGGCGCAGGACGGCACCTTTGTGGGCGAGATCGCTCCCGAGATGGCCGAGGTTGCGGCCCTTGCCGATGAGCTGCGCGCCTCCGTTAAGCTGCCGAAGCTTTCGCTCGACGTGTTCGACTATGCCTTTAAGCCGGGCGAGGCCGTTATCGATGTCATCCCGGGTATGGCTATCACGGGTATGGCTCGCCCCGAGAGTGCCGAGGGCCTGCGCCGCATTATGCTGATCGAGCGCCACGGCCGCGGCGTGTCGCTGCAGGCCGAGGGCGCCGACGGTGACGGCCCCGCGGGTCTGGGCTTGGTTGGCAAGCATATCGGTCGCGGCTGGGTACGCGGCTTTACCATCACGGGTGGCGCCATTGCCTCCACGATTGGCCACGACTCGCACAACGTGTGCGTGGTGGGCGACAATGCGGCGGATATGATGGCTGCCGTTGAGGCCGTGGGCCAGGGCGGCCACGTGCTGGTGCGCAACGGCGAGGTCGTGGCGCGCATTCCGCTGGCGCTCGGTGGCCTTATGAGCGAGGGCACGGCCGAGGATGTCGCCGCGCAGCACGACGACTTTATGGTCAAGGCGCGCGCCATGGGTATCGAGCCGCCGCTCGACCCCATCATGGGCATCATTTTCCTGCCCCTGCCGGTCATCCCGACGCTCCGCATCCGCCCCGAGGGCATGTTCGACGTCACGACCTTCACCTACGCCGACTAGTCATCGGGGACGTTCTTAAACGACTAGCCGTCGGGGTGGCGTGTCGCCTGACGCCGCGACCGTGAGACCTCTGGCATGTCTGAGCTATTTGCCAGGTCCTTGTAACGTTTACGCCCGCGGAGTCTTATTTGAGCTCCCTTTGGGTACGTTGGAATCGGATACACGTTCGATTCCAACAAGCCCGAAGGGAGCTTTTCTATGTTTAAACTGATTGCATCCGATATGGACGGCACGCTGCTTGACGAAAACGGCCAGGTGCCTCCCGAGACCTACGAACTGATTCTGGCGCTACACGAGCATGGCGTGCATTTCGCCGCATCGTCAGGTCGTCGCTACGATCGCCTGTGCGAGTTCTTTGCGCCCGTTCGCGACAAGATGGACTTTGTCGCCGCTAACGGCGCCCAAGTCTACGCCGACGGTAAGATGGTAGACCGTGAGGTGTATTCCCACCTGGCGATTCGAAGGCTCGCCCAAGCCGTCAGGACGTTTCCCAATCTGCATCTTGCGCTCTTTGACCGAACCAAGTCCTTCCTGCTCGATGACGAGTGCAAGTTCGTGCGTGAGGTCGATAAGGACCTTCCCAATGCCGAGCGTATTTGGGAGCTGCCCGATCCCAGCGTAAATATCATCAAAGCGAGTATCTTTTGCGACGACAGTGCGGTTATGGACAGTGCGTACGTGCTACAGCGCGAACTTGGTCAGCTCTTTACTTTTGCGCCTTCGGGCAACGCGTGGATCGATGCCATGCAGCCTGGTGTATCGAAGGCCTCGGGTATCGCGCAGCTCGCGGAGCATTACGGCATTGATCGCGACGAGGTCATAGCGTTTGGCGACTCTATGAACGACTACGAGATCATTCGCTTTGTCGGCACGGGCTGCGCGATGGAAAACGCGCGCCCCGCGCTTAAGGCGGTGGCCGATCGCGTGGTGGGTTGTAACCGCGACCACGCCGTCCAGCAGGAGCTCCGTCGCGTGCTGGAGAGTCTCTCCTAATCCGGCAGATGGGGACGTTCCTTTTCTGCCGACAGTGGGGGACAGTCCTTGCAGCTTTTTCGTGAAGGCTGTCCCCAACGACTGGTCATTCAAGAACGTCCCCAATGACCAGACGATGACTAGGCAAGGGCGGCCATGATGGTGTGGGCGACGCCGTCGTGGTCGTTGTCGTATCCGGTGACGGCGTCGGCGGCCTCGCGGTCTTCGGGCTCGGCGTTGATCATGGCCATGCCGTGGCCCGCTGCCTGCAGCATGGGGATGTCGTTGATGTTGTCGCCGAACGCCCAGGCGTCGACGAGACGCTCGCCCAGGTGCTCGCATAGCCACGTGAGGGCCGTTCCCTTGGTGGCGCCCTCACCCATGACCTCGATATTCATGGCGTAAGAACGTGTGACCTCAATGCCTCCGAGCGTGTCGAGCTCAGCCGCGATGGCGTCGCGATCGGCCGGGTCGTGCCAGTACATGGCGATGCGTTCGAGCGTCTCGACCCCGTCGATCTTACTGTCGATATCCATGTCGATCGGTGTTCGTGTGCGCTTGAGCGAAGCCGCGATGTGGGGGTCACCGCCGCAGAACTCATCCAGGCGCCCGTAAAGCGAGCGGGGGAGGAAGCACTGCCCATCCGCGAAGATATCGAAGGTCACATCGTGGCCGGCGGCGATGCGATGGACGCGATGGGCAATGCCGCGATCGAGCGGACGGCTCAAAATGCGCGTGGCGCGCGAGGCATCGTTGGGCACATCGTCGTCGAGCTGCCAGACGCTGGCGCCATTGGCGCAGACCGCGTAGTGCACGGCAGGATGGGCGAGGATGGGCTCAAAGACGCCCGACAGCGGACGCCCCGTGCACGGTACAAACTCAATACTGCGACGTGCGAGCTCGTCGAGCATCGCCCAGGTGGCGTCGCCCATCTGCTTGTCGCTCGTCAGCAGTGTTCCATCCATATCGGAAAAAACAATCATTCGATGCAGCCCTTTCTACTGGCATAAAAAGCGTGGCCGAGGGCGGTGATGCCCTGGCCACGTTCGAGTTCTATAACGGTCCGCGTCCTAGCGGTCGGCGATCGGCTTGTACTCCAGCGGCTCGATCACCGGACGATAGGCCGGGCGAATAATACGGTGCGCGCAGAAGAGCTCTTCCATGCGGTGTGCCGACCAGCCGGCCATGCGGGCGACGGCGAATAACGGCGTAAAAAGCGTCTCGGGCACGCCGAGCATCTTGTAGATAAAGCCTGTGTACAGGTCGATGTTGGCGCAGATGGGCTTGGTCATGCCGTGGTCGCGCATGACCTGGGGTGCCAGGCGCTCGATGCGCTCGATGAGTGCGAACTCTTCGCCCAAGTCCTTCTTGGCTGCCAGCGAGCGCGCGTAACGACGGCAGACCTCGGCGCGCGGGTCGCTGAGCGTATAGACGGCGTGGCCCATGCCGTAGATGAGGCCCGTGCCGTCGAAGGCCTGCTTGTCGAGGATCTTGCCCAGGTAGGCCGCGACTTCGTCCTCGTCCTCCCAGTTGGAGACATGCGCGCGGATGTCCTCGTGCATGGACACGACCTTGGCATTGGCACCACCGTGGCGCGGGCCCTTGAGCGAGCCGATAGCCGCGGCGTAGGCGGAATACGGGTCGGTGGCCGAAGACGACAGCACGCGGCAAGCGAAGGTGGAGTTGTTGCCGCCGCCGTGCTCGGCATGCAGCATGAGCATAACGTCGAGCAGCATCGCCTCATCGCGGGTGAACGCCATGCCGCCGCGCAGGACCTGTAGGATGGTCTCGGCGGTGGAGAGACCGGGCGTAGGGTGCGGCACGTGAACCTCGGAGCCGCGAAGCTTGGCGACCGAGGCCATGTGTGCGAAGGCGGCGATGCGCGGGAGACGTGCGAGCATGGAAATGGCGACGTCGATTTCGTGCTCGGGCGTGATCACGTCCGGCTCGGCATCGAAGGCGTAGAGCAGCAGTACGGCGCGCTGGAGCACGTTCATGATGCTCGACGATACCGTGGTCATAGGGAACTCTTTAACGTACTCGTCGCTCAGATGTCTAAAGGCGCCCAGGCGCTCGCAAAAGCCGTCGAGCTCTTCCTTGTTGGGCAGCGAACCCGTGATAAGCAGATAGGCGACTTCCTCGTAGCCATAGCGATTCTCGGCCTGGGCATTGTTGACCAGATCCTCGATGCTGTAGCCGCGAAGCGTGAGCTTGCCCTGATCGGGCACGACCTTTCCGTCGACCTTGTTGTAGCCGTGCACATCCGAGATACGAGTGAGACCCGCGACCACGCCCGAGCCGTCGGCATTGCGTAGGCCGCGCTTGACATTGTGCTCGACAAACAGGCCCTCGTCATAAGGGTCGGTCGGCAGGCCGTGGTAGAGGCTTTCGCTCTCAGACGAAATCTGGCGGCTTGCTTCGTAATCCAGAACCAGGCGGCTCAAGTGGTCATCGAAGCGGTAATAGATTTTCTTGGCGTCGTAGGCCATGCGCGCTCCTCTCCGGGCCGCATCGGGGTGGCCTGCATGGGCATGCGCGTGTCAGGCTATCCCCAGCGGCCTGCTCGCTACAGGCGGTACATAAAGTTAAAGACGTCCTCGCGCTGGATGGACACGTTGACGCCCGAAAGCTCGCCGGCCTCGGCCAGCGCCTTCTGCAGCTCGGCGAAGTCGAGCTTGGACTCGGCGGTATCGGCCAGCATGGTCATGGTGAAGATGTCCTCGATAATGGACTGCGTGATGTCGCGGATGTCGACGTTGGCCTCGCCTAGGACACGGGTGACGCCGGCGACGATGCCGGGGCGGTTCTTGCCAAGGACGGTGATGACGATACGGGAGGACGAGATCTCGGCCATGGGAAACCCTTTCGCGTGATTGCGGCGCGCGCGGGGCGCTCCGCTACGGTACAGTGTTCATCATTGTACCTGTCTGGCGCAAAAAAGGCGCGCTCGCTGCGGCGTTACATGCCTGCAACATGAGCGTAAGGGGGAAGGCCGCACGGGGAAGAGCCGTCTGGCGCGTGTCCGGCTCGTGTTGGGTTGATTTCCGATCTCAGCCGAACACATTGAGCGGACAGGCCGTTCCCGCAGTCAGCCGAACGCCTCCGACGGCTGATTCCGAACTGGAAGCGGAGGGCATCCCCGCCCTTCGGTAGGGGATACCGCTCCGCGGCGCATGCCGCGGGCGGCGCCCCTATCGGACCACCGTGACCTCAGTTGGGATGGGCCCAGCACTGCCGCGTACTCGGTGAGCTAGAGCCAACTGTTCGTCTTCACGTCGCGTATGGCGATATTTCGGTCGTCCGGCTCGGTGATGCCGTAGCCGAACGCCTGGAGCGTCTCGATGGACTCCTGGATCCTCTGTTGGAACATGGGACCCGGATCGACCCTCGGCCCGAGGTGCCCGCGCCAAAGGCACGGCGTGGCGCGCAGCATGTTATGGATTTTGGAGATGGGCTCGATGTCGGCGTAGACGTTGAGCGTCGCCATGGCGTCCTTGTGGCCGAGGATCGATTGGAGCGCCTTGATATCGCCGCCTTGGCGGATCCACTGCGTTGCGAACGTGTGGCGAAGGCCGTGGAACGTGATCAGCTCGTCGTTGGTGCCCATGAGGCCGTTGGTCTCCGAGAACGTCTTGAACGCCCTGCGGATATAGCTTGTCGTCGCGAAGGTCGCGCCCGGCTCCGACAGGATGTAGCAGTCCCCGATCTCGACCGCCCCGGTAAGGCCGCGCAAGCGCAGCTTTCCGCAGTCGATCTCGTGGGTCTCCTTCAGGAAGGGGAGTAGGCCGACCGGGTCGATGGGGATACCCCTGGCGTCATGGGTCTTGGTGTCCTTGATGAACGAACCCATTCCCTTCGCGTACGCCACCGAGTGTCTGATCGAGATCAGGCCCGTCTCGAAATCCACATCGCACCACCGAAGGCCGCAGACCTCGCCGATTCGCATCCCCGTGTGCAGGGCGAGTACGACCGCCCTCTAATCCTCGGCGGACCAATCGAGTCCGAACTCCTTTCGGGCATCCTCTTCGCTCATGACTTCGAGAAGGTCTCCGGGTTGGCAACGAAGGGCGAGGCATAGCTGTTCGAGTGTGTTGAAGCGAATGCCGCGAATATGCCCTTTTTTAATACGGGACAGGTTCACGGGCGTGGTTCCAATCCTTTCGGCAAGTTCGTTCGAGGAAATCTTTCGCTCGGCCATGATCTTGTCGAGGCGAACAATTACGGGCATGGCGTTTCCTTACGCAATCTCGTCGGAGTCGAGGTACAGCTCTCGGGCGTACAAGAAGAGCTGGGAAAGCATGAACAGGACGATGCCGAGAACCAGAGAGGTCCAATCGAATGATGAAGCGATCTCTTGGGCGCCGACGGCCCCCTCGCCGCCAAACATCGAAACGGAGGTTTTGAGTGAGCCGGCGTAGAGGCTGGTGGCAGCTTGAACAACGAAGAGAATGCCGAGCACCTTCAAGCATGTCGCAGACCCTTTCTTGAAGGGGTCTCCGCTCTTGATCGTCCACACGAGAACGGCGCTGAGGATGGTCGTAGCGATACCGATGACGGCAGGGAGCAATGTCGAGATCGCAAGGGCTGGATACGCGGGGGAGTCTGCAATTACAGGGTTGTCGAGCACTTCGATTGCTGGCTTTAAGGAGAACGCCACTTGTGCGATGGCGGTGGCGCAAAGGGTCGCAGAGGCTATCGCACATGCGATGCGGAAGGAATGAAGCCGGGGAGTGCGATTGTCGGAACTCATAATAACCTCCGAAGAATTTAAAAAACTCAGGTTACTTTTTAACAGTTTATGTTAAATTGACTTTGCCGGCAAGTAATCACAGCATACTGCAACCGAAACCCCTCTAGATTGGAGAGGATTATGTTCAGTACTGTTAAGTCGTGTAAGCTCTTGGTTTTCCTCGGCCTCGCTCTTTGTCTGTTGCTGCCGGGAGCCCCCGCTTTTGCGGATACCCCGATGCCTCCTTCCCAGGAGAGCAGCCAGTGTGCCCTCGTTGAGCCCCTCGGGTATACGGACGACGTCGTCGATACCTACTGGAGCTACAGCTGTCCTCGCGGCGTAAGCGGGCACAGCATCTCGATGTTCAACATCTCTTACAAGACGATCTCCTACCGAAATGGCTATCGCCGATCCGCGCATCATAGGGAATCCCGCCTCGCTGCAATGTGCTCCTGTGGTGTTCTTGGCACAACTGATAAATGGCAATTTGTCTATAGCACCTACTAGATGCAAGGAAGGGCCGAGCATTTTGTTCGGCCCCTCTGTTCCGACTGGATGAGGTTAAGGTTGGCGATGAATATGCTCAAAATCTCGAAGGCGATCTTTAGGTCGCTTCTCTCCTCCAGGTCGCTCTGTGTTGTCGTTGTTGCGTTGATGGTTCTTTGTGCTCTGCCCGTCTTCAGGAGCGCGGCTGGCATCGACGGACGGGTCGAATACCTCGAGTCGGGAATAACCCGTGTTGAGCAGGAATTGTCAGCATCCTATGCGGATGCGCTTGTGAATGCGGGGGAGGACGGTGTCTACACCTCTTCATCAAGCATGCCCGCGCTTCTGTACCCTCTTGCCGCGGGACGTCTTATCTTGGCACCGCTCTCTCCCCTACTTCCGTTTCTGCAGATATCGGATGGAGAGTACACCTATTATGACGGATCGAAGGAGTACTTGCTATGGGTCGCAACGGCCGTTGCCGTCTCGTTCCTTGCCGCGCGTCTTAACAAACGTGAAAAGCTCATCATCCAGGCACCGATGGGCGAGCTGGGTAGACTTGTTGCATCGAGCGTATGGGCGAGTGTTTTTGCAATGCTTGCCGTCCTCGCCATCAATCTTCCAGGGATAATCGCCGCGCTTGTGAAGAATGGCCCGGGCTCGCCGTTCTATCCGATAGGCTACATTCAATATGCGACTCCGGTTATCAAACCGGCTTGGCTGGTGTTCGCGCAGACGGCCATCTTGCAATTCTTGGTGGCAGCGTTCATCTCGCTTGTCGTTCAGCTTGCCGTGAAGATTGCCAATAACCCTACGCTTGGAATCGTGTTCGTATGTGCCCTGATGGGGGTGACGATGGTTCCCGGGTATTACGGAAGATCCATCGCTTTACGTGAGTTCGCCCTGTTGAATCCCCTTACGTATGCGAACACTGAGTTGACCGTCGGCGCCTATAGCCCGTACCCGACAACGCAGATAGTGAATCTGCCTGGACTTTGCTTCGAGCGTGGCGCGATTGCCCTCGTATGCGCAATCGGGATCGAGGTGCTGGCAATTAGCCTGCTTTGCGTTGCTGGAAAGAGCGGCTGCGCGTGCCCGATATCCCCGATTTGTCTTGAGAGAGGTTCCTTCACTGCATCGAGAACGGCAGCTCGTTCGAGCGCTTGTGCCTCCGCCGTTGCATACGTAAGAACGATGGGGAAACTGCTCCTGCGTTCTTCTACCCTCGCCGTATGCGCGATTGCAATGTCGACGACGATGCTGGCCCCGGCTCTGGTCGAGATGTTTCCTGACGCTGATAACGTTTCCGCTGTTCGGTATAGGGATGGGGAGCTCCGTTCAATAGATCGGTATCTAGAGCAGAACGCTGCGAATATGGACGTCGAGGGCAAAGCGGCCCTGGAAGACATGCGGGATGCTCTTTCGGGTTTCGTGTACGCGCCTATGCCTGCGGAGGGGTTTCGAAGCCTTGCGACGTACGAGCGCGCTCGAGGTGAGCTGGGCGCGGCAGATGCGACTCTCCTGCAATCGATCGGAATCGAGCCGGAGACTCCTTCTCGTGCGGAGGCGCGCGCCCTTCTGCTTGAGTCGATCGCGAGCTTGCCGGACCCCAAGGTTTACGAGTTAAGTACGAAGATGCCCCCATTAATCCTCCTTTCGTATCTCCAGGCAGCGCTTCCCTCCTTATTTTTGCTGTTGCCCGTGGTTGTCACATCGCTCGCGTGCACCCACCTGCAGTGTCGTTCCCTTCTGGTTCTCCAGATCCCCGCAACAGCGCATGTGCGTTTTCTGACGGCTGTTGCGCTGGCTCTCCTGCTTGGCTTGGTGCTGCTTTTGGTGTCGATGGTTCCCGCTGTCGTTGTGTCCGTGATTAAGAACGGTGCGGGTGGATCGGAGTATCCCGTCGCTCTCATTCGGGCGGGAGCTTCGACAACGTCCATGGTGGGGGAGGCGGTGTTGTGCAGTATTCCGTTGCTGGTCATGGCATACGGCGTGATTTCCGTCGTCGCTGCGTTGACAGCAGCGATTAGCCGCAACCCCGTTGTCACCGGAATGGTTTGCGCGGTTCTCTTGGTGTTGGGTTCGTTGAGCGCTCATGTTGAAAGCGTGGGCATGGGCGTCGCGCTGCTGGCTCCATTCGCCTCGTTTGATCCCGCTTCCCAGGTGGGGACGATTGGGTTCCTTGGGCGAGGGACGAACGCGATGCCTTTTGGAGAGGTCGTCGGCGCATCGGGCGCTCTGCTGGTGGTCTTGGGCGCCGTATCTCCGTTGATGGTGCGCCTGAGTGTTCCAAAGATCGAAAGGGGATGATCTCGATGATTGACCTTCAAACGCTGACGATCTCTTATGGAAAGAAGGTGCTCGTAGATTCGGTGAACGCTGAGTTTGCCCCGGGTACGGTCTACGGTCTCGTCGCTCCGAACGGGCATGGAAAGACGACGTTGCTGCGTGCGATGGCAGGTTTGCCGGGTCCTCGCGTGGACGGGAGCATCGTTCTGGATGAGGTGCAGGGTACGGGTGCGAGAGAGGTCCGTTCTATGATCTTCTATGCACCTGGTGAGGGGACGCTGCTGTATCCCGGATTGCGTGCGGAAGATCACCTCAAGATGGTTTGCGATATGTGGCCGCATGCTCGCGATATCGAAGAGATAGTGGAACAAACGCAGATAGGCGAGTTCGCGAAGATGAGGATCCGCACTCTGAGCCAGGGCATGAAGCAGCAGCTTACCCTGGCGATTGCGTATGCGACGGGCGCGCGGTACCTTCTATTAGATGAGCCCATGAACGCGCTCGACCCCAGCAGGGTGGACTTGCATTCCGAGATTCTCAGGAAGCTGGCCGATTCTGGTACGTGCATCATCATGTCATCCCACATCTTGGATTCGGTCGATAGGCTGTGCGATGAGATTCTGTTTTTGAAGGATGGGAGGCTCATTAGAAGCATTCCGCAAGATGATGCTGCGCCGAAGTCTCCTGGATCCCATTTCGCAAAGCCTGCCGGACGCGCCGAGGGTGCGCTAAGCACGTATCGGCGACTCTACGAAAAGGGCGGGTAGAAATGCAAGTTAAAAATCTATGTGGCCAATGTGATACCGTTGAACCTGCATATCGATACCGCTCAGCCATTCGCCTCGCCCCCGTCGCACGTATCTTCATCCGGTCTGTTACTTTTAATCTAACAATTCTTTGAGGAACGTAGGTGCTTCTAAATGTACTGTCGACTTCTTCTCAAACTAATCCTAAGAGACAAGGCCGTATGGATTTGTACGCTCGTTCTCGCTGCAGCCTTTTCCGTCCCCATTGCGTTCAATTCACCCATCTACGGGCCCTTCTTTATGAAGCAGGGCATGCAGGGCTTTGTCGACGCATTCAATACGCGCGCGCCCCAGGCCAGCGGCACAGACCTATCTCCAGAGCAGCAAGCTGACGCGGAGCTTGCAAGATACGCGAACGCCGCCCTTGCCGCTCAAACCGACGCCGCCTTTCTCGATTCTGCCGAGAGCTACTACGCGCTCATGGACGAAGGCTTCCAATCCGGGTCCATCGTGGGAGACCGAGAGACCAATGACGCGGAGCTCGCATATTGCCGTGCCCTGAGCAGCTCCGGCATCACGGATATCCCGGCCTCCGCAAGCGACCTGCCATTCCTTTCCTTCCTGCCTTACGCCATTGCCGCGGCGCCGTCTTTCCTTCCCTTCATCCCCTTCCTTCTCTCGTCGATACTCCTGCTCGGGGCCACAAGGCCTGCGACCCTGGCGGCGAAGGCGCCCGTGCCCAAATTCCGGCGCCTTATCCAGATCGTGTTTTCGATAATCGCCGCGGGGACCGCGATGCTCCTCGCCGGCCTCGCACCCGGGGGCATTTACGCCTTGGCCCTAAACGGCTTCGGGCAAATTGGGTACCCGATCGTCTTCTTCCATGACGGCGCGCTTACCACCACGACCGCGGGAAACGTCTTCACAGCCCTGCTTCTCGCGCTGCTTGCGGGCGGAACCTTGATATCCGTTTGCTCCGCCGTCATATCGACCGCAACGAGGCGCGTCCTCGCGGGCCCCCTTACCTCAGTGCTGCTTGTCGCGGCCCCGGCATTCCCGTTACTGTCCGATTCGGCACTAGGGCATAATGCCGTGCTCGGGCTCCTGCCGCTGGCCGTGTTCTCGCCTATCGAGGCAACGGGTTACGTAGGATGCTTCCCGACAGAATTCATTGGCTCCGGTTCAGGCGGTGCATCGATGCTTGCCGTGGCCCTGATATACGTCGCGGTCTTTTTTGCGGTCGGCGCCGTTGTGACACGTTCGCCCAAACAGCCTGGACCCGCGAAAAAGCGCCATGGGCTCGAGCTTCTGGACGCGAGCGTGGGATACGGAAGCACGACGATACTTTCAATCGGGTCGCTTTTCCTGAGCCCGGGAACGGCGGCGGGCCTCGTTGCTCCCAACGGCTCGGGGAAAACCACCCTTCTTGAAGCGCTGTCGGGCCAATTTCCCGCCCGCATCCGCTCGGGAAGCCTGGCGGCAGACGGAATCTGCCAACGTCGATCAGCCGAATTTGCAGAACTCGTCTACCTGAGCTCTTCGGGCAGCGCGGATCTCTACCCCACGCTATCGGCCATCGAGCACCTTGCTTTCGTTAGGGAGGCGTGGAAATCGGCCGCCGACATCGACTCGCTCTGCGACTCCCTCGGAATCTCCCCATATCTCGACAAGCCGACCCGTAAACTCTCGACAGGAATGAAGCAGCAGGTAAAGCTTGCCATGGCGATAGCGACCGGTTGCCCGTACCTCATCCTCGATGAACCGCTGAACGGCCTCGATCCGGGAAAGCGGAAAACCTCCTGCGACGCGATGCGCAGCGAGGTGGCGCGGGGACGCAGCGTGCTCATTTCAAGCCATCTGCTCGACGACCTGGCAGACCTCACCAACTCGTTCTACTTCATCGAGGCCGGCACGCTCGTGGAAAAGATCAAGTCGTCCTCGCAGACGCTCAAGCAGGAATACCTCGATACATACGAGAGATGAATGTGGGGGAGTGTTCGGATGAAGTTGATATTTAAGGTCCAGCTCGTGTTGGGTTGATTTCCGATCTCAGCCGAACACATTGAGCTGACGGCACGCTCCCGCAGT
>USQQ01000007.1 GCA_900556875.1 uncultured Collinsella sp. | reverse complement strand
CATGATTGGTTATTGAGCGTTGGTCAAAATGGTTGTTTTTACAGTAGCGCTAACAGAGGCCCGCAAGCCCAGGTGGAGGAAGAGGGTCGACTCCCTGCGCTGCCTCAAGGGCGTCGACACCGCTTCCGCCGCCGACCTCGTGTTCGAGGCCGGCGAGTTCTCGAGGTTCAGGAACGCCCGCTCGTTCGCGGCGTGGGTCGGCCTGACGCCCTCCGAGCACTCCAGCGGGGAGAGCGACCGCAGGGGCGCGATCACCAAGGCCGGCAACAAGCACCTGAGGAAGACGCTGGTCGAGGCCGCGTGGCACTACCTGACGTGCTCGGGGCGGCCGAAGGACCTCGCCAAGGGCCAGGCCCCGGACCCGGCCGCCCGCAGGCATGCCGCCAAGGGCGTGCGGAGGCTGGTCGAGAGGCGGGAGGCGCTGCTCGCGCGCGGGGTCCACGGCAACAAGGCGAACGTGGCCACGGCGCGCGAGCTCGCCTGCTGGGTGTGGGCGGTCGGCCTCATGGCCGAGGAGGCGTAGGGGGCCGGTCCCCCGCACATAAGCCAGTCACCCCGGAAGCGGTTCGATCCGAAGCCGTTGAGGCGAACCTCAGGTCCCTTTTCTGCGAGCGCCCAGGGCGCCACACGCGTGCACAGACTGTCGGTTCGACGTAGAAGCCTCAGCCGCAGCAACGGATTGCCCAGCGAGAGATCGCCGCGGGCGGATATTAAACTGCAAAGACGAGCGTCGGTAAGACACGCCGAGGTCGCCGCGGACGGGTTGATATAGGGAGAGGGCCTGACCCCATATCGTTGGGGCCAGGCCCGATTTTGCCTCTTGACAATGTCCTGCTCATATTAAAAGGAACGTCCCCAAGTGCCGCATCGCCAGCAACGGGAGTGCCGATGTTTTGGTAGCGACAGCGAAAACCCGCCAGAGCGAGCAAGGTGCCTTGAAACGAGGCGGCATTGACCTTCTGGTCAATGCCGCCGAAGTTGAAAGGCAGATTGCCGCCCTGACGGGTTTGCAGCGTCGAGCAGTTACGGCGTTTGGTAAAACGCCGTAACTAACGAGCTCCGTACTGCTCGTAGTAGGCGTCGATAGCGGTCTTGAGCTCGTCGTCGATGACGACTTTGCCGTCGATCTCGTGGTTGTAGAGGGTCTCGACGACCTCGGCCATGGAGACGATGCTCGCGACGGGGAAACCGTACTTGGCCTCGATCTCCTTCTGCGCGGTGGTCACGCCACCCTTGCCGACCTCCATGCGGTTGAGGGACACGATGAGGCCCTTGATCTCGACATCGGCAGCAGCCTTGACCTTGGGATAGGTCTCGTCGATGGACTTACCGCTGGTGGTGACGTCCTCGACCATGACCACGCGGTCGCCGTCCTGGGGCTCGTAGCCCAGCAGGTTGCCCTTGTCGGCGCCGTGGTCCTTGGCCTCCTTGCGATCGCAGCAGTACTTGACCTCCTTGCCGTACAGCTCGTGGTAGGCAATTGCGGTCACGACGGCCAGCGGAATACCCTTGTAGGCCGGTCCAAACAGCACGTCAAAGTCGTCGCCAAAGTTATCGTGGATGGCCTGGGCGTAATACTCGCCCAGCTTCTTGAGCTGATAGCCCGTCACGTAGGCGCCGGCGTTCATAAAGAACGGGGACTGACGGCCGCTCTTGAGCGTAAAGCTGCCGAACTTAAGGACGTCGGACTCGACCATGAACTTGATGAACTCTTGCTTGTAAGCCTCCATGCGGGCTCCTCTCGTAATCGCGTACGTGCCTTCCAGTTTAGCGCAGGCAGGGCGCGTTGCGGGCGCGCTTTGGAGCCTCAGCATTCTGTAAAGGCTTTGTCAGGGGCAATGGTTTTCCAAACATTGGGGTTGACACGGCAAACCCCCTCATCAAGAATACGGGCGGATTGTAACGGGTACGAGATACCCAAAGCGCGCCGCGCCCGGCCTTAAGGAGGTGTGCCATGGAAGGCAGTCATAGTCGAAAAACCTGCATGTCGCCCTCGGCACGCCGCGAGGATTCCGCACGCGCATAAGCGCCAACAGCCGATCGTCAAAACCACCACAAAGGTGCCTGTCCCTTCGTGGTGGTTCGAAAGCATGACGTGAGCGACATCTAGGTTTTTTGAAGCACATACGACACGTACGCTAACTCCCTTCAACAAGGAGGACCCTATGCTGATGCTCAAAACCGCCACGGTACTCGAAGCCATCTCCAAGCGCCGCCGCACGGCGCGCCCCGCCGCTCATACCGGCATGTCCAAGAACACCATATTCGCCGCCACCCATAGCGCCGAGGATGCCCTCGTGCTGCTCGACGCCACAGCCGACGGCCTCACCGCCGAGCACGCCGCCGAGCGCCTGAGCGCCGTCGGCCCCAACACCATCGAAGCGCCGACCAAGACGCTCGCCCGCCGCATCGCCGACGCGTTCGTCGATCCCTTCGCTGGCATCCTCGCCGCCCTCGCACTGGTCTCGCTCTACATCGACGTGCTCGCCGTGCCCGAGCTGCAGCGTGACCCCTCCACGGTCATCGTCATCGGCATCATGCTGCTGGTATCGGGCGGCATGAAGTTTATCCAGGAAGCCCGCAGCGGCAATGCGGCCGAGGCCCTTAAGGACCTGGTCTCCAACACCTGCTGTGCCCTGCGCGACGGCGAGCGCGTCGAGATCCCCTTCGACGAGCTCGTCCCCGGCGATGTAATCCGCCTCTCTGCCGGCGACATGGTGCCGGCAGATGCCCGCATCATCACCGCGCGCGACCTGTTTGTGATCGAGTCCGCACTCACCGGCGAGAGCGAGGCCGTCGAGAAGACCGCTGCCATCACCGTCGTCGAGGGTGCCGACGGCTCCGCGCTACCACTCTCTGCCTGCAAGAACATCGTCTTTACCGGCACCTCCGTGCAAAACGGCACCGCCATGGCGCTTGTCGTTGCCACCGGCTCGGACACCTACCTGGGCGGCATCGCCAAGATGCTCAACGGGCGCGGCGAGAAGAGCGCGTTTGACCGCGGCGTCTCGAGCGTCTCCATGCTGCTCGTGCGCCTCATGCTCGTTATGGCGCCGGCGGTCTTTGCCATCAACGCCGCCACCAAAGGCAACGTCATCGATGCGCTGTTGTTCGCCACGAGCGTGGCCGTGGGCATCACGCCGCAGATGCTTCCCGTCATCGTGACCACGAGCCTGTCGCAGGGCGCCAAGGACCTCGCCCGCCGCCAGGTTATCGTCAAGGAGCTGCCGGCGATCCAAAACCTCGGCGCGATGGACGTCCTGTGCTGCGACAAGACCGGCACCCTCACCGAAGACCGCATCGTGCTCGAGCGCTACCTCAACACCGACGGCAACGAGGATGCGCGCGTGCTGCGCCATGCGTTTTTGAACAGCTTCTTCCAGACCGGCCTCAAAAACCTTATCGACCTGGCCGTCATCGACCGTGCCGATGTGACGCCCTCGACCGTCGTGCCCGATTCTATGCTGGGCCAGAGCCTGCGCGACCGCTATATCAAGGTCGACGAAGTGCCCTTCGATTTCTCGCGCCGTCGCCTGAGCGTAGTTGTCGCCGACGCCCAGGGCAAAACCCAGATGGTTACCAAGGGAGCTGCCGAGGAAATGCTCGAGATCTGCTCCTTTGTCGAGGTCGATGGTGCCGCCCAGCCACTCACCGAAGATAAGCTCGCCCAGATTCGCAAGCAGGTCGCCGAACTTAACGCCGAGGGCCTGCGCGTGATTGCCGTGGCGCAGAAGACCGATCCGCGCTGCGTGGGCGAATTTGGCATTGCCGACGAGTGCGACATGGTGCTGATGGGCTTTTTGGCCTTCCTCGATCCGCCTAAAGCAAGTGCCGCGGGCGCCGTCGCCACCCTCGAGGCCAAGGGTGTAGCGGTCAAGGTCCTGACCGGCGACAACGACCGCGTGGCCGCCACCGTCTGCGAGCAAATCGGTATCGACGCAAGCAACGTCTTGCTGGGCTCCGAGATCGATGCGCTCGATGACGCCGAGCTTGCCGAGCGCGCCGAGAAAACTCATCTCTTTGCCAAACTCTCGCCGCTGCAGAAGGCGCGCCTTGTGCGCGTCATGCGCGAGCTGCTCGGCCACACCGTGGGCTTTATGGGCGACGGCATCAACGACGCCGCCGCCATGCGCGCGAGCGACTGCGGCATCTCGGTCGACTCCGCCGTCGACATCGCCAAGGAATCCGCCGATATCATCTTGCTCCAGAAGGACCTGGGCGTGCTCGAGCGCGGCATCATCGAAGGCCGCCGCACCTACGGCAACCTGCTCAAGTACCTCAAGACCACGGTGAGCTCCAACTTTGGCAACGTGCTGTCCGTGACCGTCGCGAGCCTGTTCTTGCCGTTCTTGCCCATGAGCGCTCTGCAGCTGGTGCTGCTGTCGCTGGTCTACGAGATCGTGTGCATCGCGCTGCCGTGGGACACCGTCGACGACGCCTGGACTGCCCGTCCGCGTGCTTGGGACGCCGCGTCCATCAAGGGCTTTATGCTCGAGCTGGGCCCCGTGAGCTCACTGTTTGATATCGCGACTTTCGCCGCGCTCTTCTTTGTGGTGTGCCCCGCCGCCGTGGGCGCAAGCTGGGCAGAGCTTGCCGCTATAGGCGACGTCGCAGGCATGGCGGCCTTTACGGCGCTCTTCCAGAGCGGTTGGTTTGTCGAGTCCATGTGGTCGCAGACGCTCGTGATCCACATGCTGCGCTCCCCGCGCCTGCCGAGCCCGCGCGACCACGCCGCGCCCGCGCTGTGCGTTCTCACCGTGCTGGGCCTGGCGCTCGTCACCTGGCTGCCGGCAAGCCCCATCGCCGATACGCTCGGCCTTACGACGCTGCCCACGAGCTTTTTCGCGCTGCTCATCGGCATCGTCGCCGCCTACATCGCGCTCACCCAGCTGGCAAAGCGCCGCCACATTGCCCGCCACGGCGAGCTACTGTAGCGCCCGAATTGTGGCGCGCGACCCATCAGGCGGTCAAAAAGTCCCGTCTCAAGTTAAACCACTCATTTAAGTACGTCCCCAATGAGTGCGGCGGAATGGCTCCCCTTGACAGCTTAAAGCCGTCATGCAGGAACCATTCCGTCGCAGCCTTATGAAAGGGACTGGGTTGTAAATGTTGGAGAAGAGCCGTTAGCGCCCAGGGGTCAGGATCACCAGGGCGTCGTGCTCAAAGGGATGCTGAGCCACGCGCACGGTGCCGTCACCGTTGTCGCGAACGGGCAGCTTGGCGACGCGCTTGTCTTCCATGTCGAGAACCGTCGCCGTCCAGCCACGCGCGCCGTCGAGCTTAAACTTGAGCGCCGTGGTGCGCGGCAGGTACGTGACGACGCGATCGCCAACGCGCGCCACACGAATGGCCTCGCGCGCGTCATCGAGGAGCTCCTGCGCCGGAACCACGGCAAGTGCGTCGTCGCCAGCCGTAGCACCCAGGCCGGCAAGCACATGCTCGATCGCGCCAAAGTCCCAAACGCCCGCAAACTGCAGACACTCCTGCCAGCGGAACGGCATATCGAAGCCCTCGCCCAGCACCGAGCCCTGGCTCTTGCTAGTCTGCCAGTTCCAAACACCGTGCGCGCCATAGGTCACACCCGCGCTGGCGCCGGCAAGGATCGACGACCACACACTCGCGCGGCAGTCCTGCGCGGTGAAGCGCCAGTACACATTGCGCGACGCACCCATCTGCTCGTAACAAGGCTCAGAGTTGACCATCGGCTTTTTGGGATAGTTGGCGATAAAGTCCTGCGGCAAGTGCCAAGCCTCGGGCTGGCCCTCGTAGTTGTGGCCGGGCTGGAACATGTAGAAGTCCAAGCGGTCCAGGTACCGTGCCGGGATGGTGCGGTTGCCGCGGTTGATATGCATGGTGCGCAACGCCTCGGGCGCGCGATTGACGACTTCGTCGAGGGCATCCTCGTAATAGGCGATCGCCTCGTCGCTGGTAAAGTCGGTATCGCCCGTCACCACGTAAACGGGGTCGAACTCACCCAGGTTCTCGACGACGCGGGCAACGTGGGCACGGACCTCCTCGCGCGGCATAACCTCGGCACCGCAATGCTCGGCAATCTTGGCGCCCCAGGTACCGGGCACGTAGTTGCACCACATAAGCACGAGTGCCGGACGAATGCCGTGCTCGACGGCAGCGCGACACATGGCGGCGGCACGATCCCAGTACGCTTGGTTGGGTCGGGACCAATCAAAATGCACGCCATCCTCGCTGGCATAGGGCCAAATGCCCAGATCGGGGCAGCAGCGATCCCACTGCGGCAGCGTGTTGATCTGCAGCACGTTCATGCCCTGCTCGGCGCGACGGGTCAGATAGTAGTCCCAATCGGCCTCGGCAATGCTCGTAAACGCGCTCCAGCACGTATCGGCAAACCAAAAGAACGGTTTGCCCTCGCACAAAAAGCCATCCTGGCGACCGTTGACGGTCAGCGTTCCCAAACTCATCTGCATGTCCTTTCGTTCGATAAAGGATTTGCGAACCGCCGGAAACTTTCGCGGTAACCCCGCGCGAAAGCCCCCGCCGCTTGGCAAACCCTCGCGGGCGAATCTCACCCGCCCCCCATCAGTCTACCTTGCAAGAAGGGCCCCGCCGGGCTTGCGCCTGACGGGGCCCTGTCGTGTAGGTGAGGTCATATGCAACCGAATGGTTTGGCCTTAGGCCTCCATCTCGGCGAGTTCCTCCTTGGAGAAGCCGCAGGCAAAGACGACGGCAGCGGCGATGACAAAGGAGATTGCCATACCAACGATAGCCCAGACGGTGTTCATCTGGCCACCCTGCAGGTAGTTGGTGAAGACCAGGAAGTTGGAGGCACCGCCTGCGAGGTAGTAGGTAACACCCATGAGGCCGGAGAACACAGCGCCGATAGCACCGCCGATGAACATGCCAAACATGGTGCGACGGAAGCGCATGAGGATGCCGAAGAGCGCGGGCTCGGTGACGCCGCCGGCGATGGCGGAGATGACGTAACCGATGGCGAGAGACTTCTCGTCGGGGTTCTTCATCTTGAGGAAGGCACCGAAGGCGCAGCCCCAGACAGCGGCCATAGCGCAGTTGGTGGAAACGAAGACGAAGGGATCGTAACCGGCAGCGATGATCTGAACCTGGGCGAGCAGGATGACGGGCATGTGCATGCCGCAGACCACGAAGAGCTGCCAGAAGGCGCCGAGGATGGCCATGACGATCAGGATGCCGATGCCGCCAAGGTCAGCAAGGCCGAAGAGGGCGTTGGCGATCAGCGTACCGATCTCGTTGCCGATCGGAGCGAGGACGATGAAGGCAATGGGGATCGTGACGATCATGGTGCAGAACGGCGTGAAGACCGTGGACAGCACGTCGGGCATAACCTTCTTAAAGAACTTCTCGATGAAGTACAGGACGGGCACCGAAAGGATGATCGGCAGGACGGACTGCTGGTAGTTGGCAGCGGCGATCTGGATGCCGTAGACGGAGATGATTCCGCCGCCCTCCTGGGTGGCGACGCTCACCACGGAAGGAGCCATGAGGGCGCCACCGAGCAGCATGCCGAGCACCGGGCTGGCGCCGAGCTTCTTAGCGGCGGCATAACCCAGGTAGATGGGGATAAAGGTGAACGTGGCCTCGTACAGCGTGGTGTAGAGGAACGTATAGGTCGGGTCGTCGGCCGAGAGCACACCGAGCATGGTGGGGCCGAGGACGGCCGCGATGGTACGGAACAGACCACCGGCCATGAGCAGCGGGATGAGCTGGGTCATGGAGCCCGACAGATAGTCGAGGATGATGTTAGGCAGGTTCTTGAGCTCGAACTTCTCCTTGGGAGCGTCGAGGTTCTCGTTGACCGCCTCGCCCTGTTTGACGCCGGAGATGGCGACGAACTCGGCGAGCACCTTGGGCACGTTCTGGCCGATGATGACCTGGAGCTGGGCGCCGGCGAACTGGCAACCCAGAACACCCTTGACCTTCTTGATCTTCTCCACGTCGACCTTGTTGTTATCCTTGAGCGTCAGACGCAGGCGCGTCATGCAGTTGGTGGCAACGGAAACATTCTCCGCGCCGCCCACGAGCTCGAGGACATCGGTGGCAATCTGCTTGTTATCTACTGCCATGGGACCCCTCCCCATATCTTCGTGTGCCAGCCCCCTTGGGCTTAGGCACGCCTTTGGCCCGGCGACTATAACCCCTTACGGTTGCCGGACCCTTGGATACGCTGTCGTAAACAAAGTGTTTACTGAACGTTTACGGGCTTTAGTTTACACGGAGCGCCTCATTTGTGGCAATTTTACCGTGCAGAGTCCGGCGAACGGTAGGAAATCGGGGGTGAACGTATTCCAATGGCGGGAGATAGTCTCTTTGACTGTCTATTGATAAATGGCTCTTTACGTGGGCTTTTATTTTGATAAACACCTCTATGACCTGTTAACTCATCAACAGAAGCCCTGCTAGAAGCTAGTAAACATATGTTTAGTAGTTCATGGCGTGTTAAATTTTGCCGTTTACCGAGTTTATCAGCTTGTTCTGCAATTCTGGATTAAACTAAACATGTTTAGATTGTATTGCCGCTTTTGTTTCCCACTAGCGGCGCAAGGGAGGCAGCTCATGGAACTCAAATTGTGTACCTACGCAACCGTCACCACCTTGGGCGACTTTGGCCCCTGGATCAGCAAGGTCGTACTCGACCTGCCCTGCACCGTGCGCGCCAACGACATCGACGCGAACACCTTCCATATATATGTAGAGCGTCACGAACGCTCGGGCGAAGTTCTGATGCGCAAGGAGCGCGGCGCCGACCATGCCGCGCCCTCCGTGGGTTACATCGACGTTCTCGCCGCATATCCGTGCGACGAAAACGGACGTAAGCTCGCCGTGGGCACCCATGTGGCGCTCGAGGTCGCCGAGCAGCGCCTGACCAAGACCATCGAAGGCGGCGTCATGGGCTCGCGCATGCTCGATGACCAGCTGCGCATCACGCAGCTCGCGGCTCTTCCCGGCAACGACGGCGACGATCCCACCTGCGGCCTGGTCTTCGACACCTGCCGTGGCGATATCTGCCCTGCGCTCAAAGGCTGGAGCAACGACACGCAAAAGACCGCCGTCGACGGTATCGCGCTCGAATACGGCTTCTTTGAGCCCAGCTTTAAGGCCGAGGACTCGGCATGCTTCAACCCCTTTGCGCCCGAGGCCACGGCCGTGCCCCAAAAGGCACCGCTCGTGGTGTATCTGCACGGCGCCGGCGAGGGCAAGGGCGCCACGCAGGGCGAAGGCGCCACGCGCGCCTATATCGGCAACCGCGTGACGGCCATCAGCCAGGCGCAGATCCAGCGCTACTTTGGCGGCTTTGCCTGGGTGCTCGTGCCGCAGTCGCCCACGTTTTGGATGGACAACGGCGTCGAGCAGCTTGGTCACTCCAACCAGAGCATCTACTCCCCCGTGCTCAAGGCACTTATCGATGAGTTTGTCGCCGAGCATGCCGACCGCATCGACACCGACCGCATCGTGGTCGCCGGTCTTTCCAACGGCGGCTTTATGACCCTGCGCCTGTGCGCCGACTACCCCGATTTCTTCGCCGCGGGCCTTCCCTGCTGCGCCCCGTGGTACAACGCCACGGACGAGGACGTAGCCGCGCTCGCCAAGACGCCGCTGTGGTTTACGCACTCCAAGGGCGACGAGCTCGTGTGCCCGCAGCAGACCGTGCTGCCGCTGTTCGCGCGCCTGCGCGATGCCGGCGCCAACGTGCATCTCACCTACTTTAGCCATGTCGAGGACCTGACCGGCGTGTATCGCGAGGCCGACGGCTCGGCCAAGAAGACGTTCAACCACGGCGTGTGGATCCACCAATTCAACGACCTGTGTTATCAAGACTTCGACGGGGGCAACGTACTCATCGACGGCGAGCCGGTGGGCTGCTGGGGGTGGTCGGCCAGGGTCGACCGCTAAGCCCTCCCATCGCGGGGACCGGGGTTTAGTCTTGCAAACGTCCTCGGGCATGCATGGGCTGGCGCTTTGCGCTTCGCGCTGCGCCTGCCCATGCCCCCTGCGGAATGTTTGCAAGACTAAACCCCGGTCTCCGCTGCGTTGACGTTGCTGTGACCCTGGCCGGCCGCTTCTAGCGGGCCGCCGGGTCGGTGGCGATGGGGGCATGGGTCCCGTCTTGCCTTGCGCGTAACTGGCTGAATTGATTTTGATTGGAGCTGTTCCTATGTCCCAGAAGTTGACTCGGGTGATTGTTACCACTGATATGGAAGTCGATGATATGAACTCGCTTGTTCATTTGGCTCTGTATCTCAACTTGCTTGATGTTCAGGCTGTGGTGTATACGGCTTCGCAGTATCACTTTCTTGGGGATGGGGTTCATACGCTCGGCGAGGTGAATTCGCATTGGCGGACCAAAGGGCGGCGCTCTTATGAGTGGGCTGTTGTGCCTCATGAGCCCGATCCGCTAGCCGGCGAGCTTCGTGAGTATCGGCCGTTTCCCGAGCATTGGATTGAGAGTCTCTGGAGTAATGAATATGCCCAGGCTTGGCCGCAGTTGCAAGCAAATGCGGCCGCTGCCGGTGAGCCGCCGTTTCCCACGCCCGCCCAGATGATCGAGCGCACCTTTGTGGGAAATGTTGCCTTTGAGGGTGATGTGACTGAGGAAACTGAGGGGTCTCGCGTAATTGCGCAGGCGATTCTGGATGATGATCCGCGTACGTTATGGTTGCTCAGCTGGGGTGGTATGAATACGATCGTTCGCGCCCTCATGAGTATTGCCGAGCGCTATCGCGCCACGCCCGAGTGGCCCGCCGTACGGCAGCGGGTCTATCAGAAGGTGCGCGTGATGGGCGTTGCCGATGGCGTGGGGCAGGACAACTCGTGGCTCGACCATGGACGCGAGCTCTTTCCCGAGCTCATCTTTTGGCGTACGCCCTATATGTATGGCAACTATTTCGACGCCAAAACAGCTCAGCCCGATACGCTGCCGCTGTTTAAGGCTCCTTGGCCTGAGCGGAATCTCACGCAGGGCAACGGACCCCTCATGGCACGCTATATGCTCTATGGCGATGGTAAGGTCTACGAAAACGAGCCCGAGCGCTTTCAGTTTGGCAAGCATGCCCGTCTGGATTGGGGCCTAGAAGGCAGGCCCGCGGTGCAGTTTGAGCGCGGCGACTTTATGGCCGAAGGCGACAGCATGACCTATATTCCGCTGCTTCCGTTTGGCCTGCGCGGTATCGACGACCGCGACTTCGATACGCTGCTGGGCCGCATGTTTTTTGATGGGCATCCCGATGCGAACGCGCCCGCCGGTTTTGCCTCCATCGCCACGCCCGCAGACGACAATCTCAATCCCTACCTGCGTGCCTATCAGGAAGACTTTGCCGCCCGCGCGCAATGGTGTGCCCATGATCCGGCAGCCTGCTCGCATCCGGCACATGTTGTCGAGGTCACGGCCGACCGCAGCGCCACAGCCGGCGAGCGCGTCGACCTTACAGCGACCATCGTCGACCCCGACGGCAAGGGCTTCGATGTGCATTGGGATGTCGCCGTGGACCCGTCGAGCTATGCAGGCGCCCAGGATCTGTCGCTGTGGCAAGAATGCACGGTAGACACCGCTTTCATCGTGCCCGCCGACGCGCGGCCCGGCGACCGCCTTGTGCTCACCCTTACCGTGCAGACGCGCGCCGAGCGCCCCTGCACCCGCTACGGCCAGGTCGCCATCACCGTCGCGTAGCAGCGACGGCGCTCACACTCAACAAGAAGTGCCCCCAAGTGCCGGCCAAATGACGAGAGTGGATAATCTCCCACTTTGAGCCCCCAAACAGGCCAAAAACGGCAGATTATCCACTCTCACTTTGGGGCACTCATTGGGGACAGACTTAAATGAGTAGTCGTTGGGGACGTTCTTGTTTGACTGGTCATTTAAGTACGTCCCCAATGAGTGCTTTCACTTCTTTTAACAAAACGCCCGGCGGGCATTAACTGCTCGCCGGGCGTTTTGGTTAGGAAACTCTGAAGTTGAGTGTCTCGGCTTCCTTAGGACAGATCCTCACCATTCGTTTCAATGACGTGCTTGTACCAGTCAAAGCTCTTCTTCTTGGAACGCTTGAGGGTGCCGTTGCCCGCGTCGTCGCGGTCGACGTAGATAAAGCCGTAGCGCTTGGACATCTCGCCCGTGCCGGCGCTCACCAGGTCGATCGGGCCCCAGGTGGTGTAGCCCAGCAGGTCAATGCCATCCTCGGTCACTGCATCGCGCATCGCGGCGATGTGCTGGCGCAGGTAGTCGATACGGTAGTCGTCGTTGATGGAGCCATCCTCCTCGACAACATCCTTGGCGCCCAGACCGTTCTCGACCACAAACAGCGGCTTCTGATAGCGGTCGTACAGGTCGTTGAGGGTGATGCGGAAGCCCAGCGGATCGATGGCCCAGCCCCACTGGCTCTCCTGCAGGTAGGGGTTCTTGGCGCCGGCGAAGGCGTTGCCCTGGGTGCGCTCGACATCAGGGTTATCGGCACCGGCGGAACAACGGGTGCTGTAATAGCTAAAGCTGATGAAGTCGACGGTGTTTTCGGCCAGGATCTCGCGGTCCTCGTCAGTCATGCCGACGTCGATGCCCAGACGCTCGAGCTTCTTGACGGCATAAGCCGGGTAGTAGCCGCGGCTCTGGACGTCGACAAAGAAGTAGTTGTCCTGGTTGTCGAGCTGCGCCTGGCGCACATCGCCCGGACGGCAGCTGTAGGGATAGCAGCTGCCCGCGGCGAGCATGCAGCCGATCTTGACCTCGGGGTCGATCTCGTGGGCGATCTTAGTTGCCCAAGCGCTGGCGACGAGCTCGTTGTGGGCGGCCGGGTACTCGACGGCTTCCTTGTTCTCGCCCTCCTCAAAGACCAGACCGGCACCCATAAACGGCAGGTGCAAGATCATATTGATCTCGTTGAAGGTGAGCCAGTACTTCACCAGACCCTTGTAGCGGGTAAAGATCGTGGTCGCGAGGTTCTTGTAGAAGTC
Source organism: uncultured Collinsella sp. (assembly GCA_900556875.1). Classification (GTDB taxonomy): domain Bacteria; phylum Actinomycetota; class Coriobacteriia; order Coriobacteriales; family Coriobacteriaceae; genus Collinsella. The sequence continues at coordinate 68,056 of USQQ01000007.1, read as the reverse complement.
GATGAGCTTGCGGTTGCGCCAGCCGCCGTACTCCTTGATGAGGTGGATCGGGCAGTCGAAGTGCGTGATGGTCACGAGCGGCTCGATGCCGTGCGCCTGACACTCGCGGAACACATCCTCGTAGAAAGCCAGGCCGGCCTCGTTGGGCTCGGTCTCGTCACCGTTGGGGAAGATGCGGGTCCAAGCCAGGCTCATGCGGAAGGTCTTAAAGCCCATCTCGGCAAAGAGGGCGATGTCCTCCTTGTAGTGGTGATAGAAATCGATGCCGGTCTGCGCGGGGTAGTAATAGCCGTCCTCGAAGTCGAGCATCTTGCGCTGGCCGGAGACCACCGCATAGCGCTCGGGGCCGTGCGGTGCCACGTCCACGTTGGCCAGGCCGCGGCCATCCACGTCGTAAGCGCCCTCGCACTGGTTGGCAGCCGTCGCGCCGCCCCACAGGAAGTCTTTACGGAAAGCCATGCATCAATCCTTTCACACGCTGTTTGTCGTAGCTTCAGTATCCCCGCAAACAGCGCGCCGCTCAACGACAGCAACGCAGGTCGACACTTCTTTTCGCGCGCGGGCGTCCGGCAGCCGCCCCTGCCTGACACTTTCTGATACCGCCGCCCCAAACCACCACAAAGGGGACAGGCACCTTTGTGGTGGTTTGGGGCGGTTTGTCTTGATCTGTAACAGGTAGACCGCCAAAACCGGGCCTGGTGTTACAGATCGAGATCTTTCGGGCACCCTCTGCGGTTATCTCAATCTGTAACAGGTAGAGACGATTTAGCCCGCCAGGTGTTACAGATTAAAACAAAAGCCCCTAGTCCACGGTGATGTCGAGGTTCTTGCCGACGAGGCCCACGTAGCCGCCTTCGGCTGCCTTGGGGCTATCGGCGTGGCAGAGGACCCACTTGTCAGCCTTCCAGTAGCAGTAGCTGTCACCGGCGGCAGGCATGTCGGCTGCAGCCTCGGGGCGCGGGCCATTGGTGCCCGCCGGCAGCGCCACCATCACCTGGAAGCCGCCGTCGTCGACCATGCAGGGCGTGTAGTGGAGCGTGGTGTTGAAGACCTCAACGACCTTGCCCGCCGGTACGCGGAACGCCTTGACGCACGCGGTGTCGAGCTTGCCGTCCTCGATCTCCCAGCGATGCGCCACGAGCAGGATAAAGTCGCGGGCGCCCAGGTTAAACTCGCTGGCGCGGTGATACTCCAGGCAGTTGAGGCGTGTGTTGTGCCCGTTGCACCAGCCGAGCTGGAAGGAGCGGCCGCCGTACATGAGAAAGCCCAGCTTATCGGCATCCTTGACGCCCTCGAGCTCCGGCGCGCTTGCTACGTACTTGCTGCCCTCGGGGATGGGCGTAGCCGCGAGCGCCTCGATGAGCGGAGCGGTCAGGTTGGACGGAACGTCGTTCCACACGCAGCCATAAGATTTGAACTCGTGATCTGATACAGAGTAGATATGCATGTTCGCTCCTGTTCGTTTATGTGACAGTACGAACATTCTAGAACATCATTCATCCACGACCACGATCAATACCGAAAACATTGCATGACGAAATCACCCGCTTAAAAAGCGACATGCAGTTTCCTAGTCGAGATAATCTTTAAGAAACTCAATAACGCTCATACACCAGTAGTCGGTCTCCGGCGCATGGGGCTTCATCAATGCGTGCCCCCCTTCTGAATACATGACTCCCTCATGGTGTACTCCAGCTGCATCCAGAGCATCGACCATCTTTTCATAATTGTCGGGCGATACAATATCATCGTCAGCGCATTGCCAAAGATATGTCGGAGGATACTGCTCCCACACATGCTGATTAATACAGAAATCATCGAGCGAGTCGCGACCAGCCCCGCCGCACACCGAATCAAGAAATCTATTGTCTGATGCGTTCTCAAAGCCATGAAGATCAATCGGTGCATAACACAGGGCCAAGGCTTTTGGCGCCTCGCATCCGTAGGACGCAAATCCCTTGTTGTCCGTCCCCCACTCGGCAGTTAAATGCGCACCAGCAGAAAAGCCGATAACTGCATAACTTTTTGCGACATTAAATTTCGCTGAATTCTCGAAGACAAAACGGACAGCTCGATTTAAATCGTCGATTGGACGCGGCATCAAAGGCTCGACCCTCACCCTGTATGACAGCACGAACACGTTATAGCCCGCATCGTTGAGCTCGGGGGCAACGGGAAAGCCTTCCATTTGATGACAAACGCTCTGATAACCTCCGCCCGAAACCGCAATGATAAAGGGAGCCCCGGGTCTCCCGGGAAAGAAGAACAGTTTCGTGTTGCGTCGAGTCGGATCACGGATGCAGTCGGCTTCATCCCATATATCGTAGGCAACTTGCCTCCCGTCATCCACGAGCTCGACAATCCGATTCAATCCACGCAAAACGCGAGTAGTTTCATATGGATTAGCATCAGAATTCATATGAGACACGATGGGTTTATTCCACATGCGCTCCCAAGTTGAAGGCCGGCAAAGCATAAGGTGCTCGCCAAAGCCAGCGAACTCAGGAAGGAGCGCGATTTCGCCAAACGTCATATCGGCTGTAATTGTCATAGCTAGTCACTCCAAAAATGAGGGTGGGCTCGCGTGAATCAACGGCAAGCCCACCACATGCAATCTGCCGCGGGGTTTTCGGCAGCTTACATCCCAAATAATTGTCTACTCCACTACTGCCTCTTCATCAGGGCGATACAGGATGTAAACGAGAACGAAGTTAAGAATTAAACCGACGACATTGCAAAGAATTGCGCCGATGAGGCTGCTCATATCACCAGAAGGATCCATATAACCGGGGAAGCTAAAAATGCCGCTCGACGTCATAACGAACGTACAGGTGTTGAAAATCGCCGGGATAACAGCACTGATTGCTCCGGCGACCATGGAAGCGATAATGATCTTCTTGTGCTCCAAGATGATGCCGTACAGCGCCGGTTCCGTAATCCCGAAAAAGCCCGTAATGGCACAGCTGAACCCAAGACTCTTTTCACTCGGGTCCTTCGAGCGGAGGGCAAACGCCAAACAAGCGCCGACAACACCCATGCTGCAGCAGAGAAGTCCAAGGATAGGATCGGAGCCGACGGTCATAATATTGTTGATGGAAAGCACGATCAGGGCCCAATGGAGTCCAAGGGGGATCATAACGAGACCGAATATCGGCCCGAGAATAACGCCGCAAAGGACGGGGCTGAACTGATAGACCGCCAGCACTGCAGTCGCAAGCAAAGAGCTCGCCTGCTGAATAACGGGGCCGATCACAAGGAGCGAGACGGGGGCGGCAACAGCAACCGTCAGGAACGGGACGAGCGCAAATGCCACAACATCGGGAAGAACCGCCCGCAGCCACTTATTAAGAACGGATGCGAACCAAGCCGCCACGATAGCAGGAAACACCGTGGAGGAATAGCTCACCATTGTGAACTTCATGCCGAGCAAATCCAGCGCATCGCCCGCTCCGGCCGCAGCAACGAAAGTCGGATAAATCAGGATTGCACCGAGTACCGCACCGATATATCGATCGGTTCCAAAGAACTGAGCAGCAGATGATCCGACAAGAACGGGCAGAAAATACATGCAGGCATTTCCCATGCCGTACAGCAGAGTGTATATTCCGCTCTCGGCGGAAACAGCACCCGCCGTCGTCAGAATACTAAGGACGGCGTTTATCATTCCGCATGCGATCAAGGCAGGAAGAACGGGCATCATGATGCCGCTGATGAGCTTCATTAGCTTTCCCAGAAAGCCCTTAGTCTCTCCTTCGCTTGCCTCGGAATCTCCGGCATCAATCCCGGTTTCCTTGGCAACGATTTCATAGACCTTATCGACCTTAGGTCCCACAATCACCTGATATTGCCCCGCGGAATGGCGAATGTCGATCACGCCATCAATCGCCTTGACTTTTGCATCGTCTACGATGCTTTCGTCCTTAAGGTTGAACCTTAAACGAGTCATGCAGTGAGCTACAAATGTAACGTTGTCTGCGCCGCCCACCATCTCGAGAATCTCGGCAGCGAGCTTGGTTGTATCTGCCATAAATACCATTTCTCCCATGTTGAGTTTTATATGTAACCATCAGCAAAGCGCGCGCCTTTGCCAACTAATTACCTTGTTTTCGATGCAATTCGATTGATGTGCATCATGAGGTAGAGTCTTTCTTCGTCTATAAGTTCCCGCCCCGTCAGTCGGCTGAGAACAGAAGCAATATCATCGGCGCACATTGATGCCACCGGATATTCTTTTTTGAGCGAGAGGTACATCTTGCGGTTGTCGCTCACGATGCTTTCGCCAGAGTTCAACCTATTGAATAAGTACTGAAGATGGGTTGCGAACCTTGCGTAATCGAAACCTTCCCGATCAACTTGAATGCCAAGCCGATTTTCAACAGCAACGGTTGACTCCTCCAGAACACGATCGTAGATATCCGCGCTAAACTCTTTAACTACTTCGCATGAGTCCGAATCGGCCATGTTATTGATAAACGCCATGGCAATTCCAACTGCCTCATGAGCTGGAAGCCTAACGTTAAGACGTTTCCTGATTATCTTAAGTGCATACTCGCCGATTCTAAATTCGACGGGATATTGTTGGCGGACATCAAACGATAAAGGCATGCGGACAACGATATTTTGCTCTTTGCGCTTAACCGCATACGCGATATGGTCCGCAAGGATAAACGGCAAATTAGGGCTCACCTCATAAGACAGCAAACCTGTCGACATATCAATAACATCCGAGGTAAGCTCGAGAAGCTCGTCGGGGACCTCGTCAACGAGAGCGATGTAGCGAGAGCTAACGTTATAAAACGTTCGTTGAATCTCCGAAAGAGGGACCTCGTCTCCGACATTCTTAAACCCCAGACCACGGCCGAATGCAACCAACTGTCTGCCATTTCCATCGACGCAGAGGACAGCGCTGGTATTAATTCGTTTAACAATTTCCATGTGTCCCCCCCCCTAAACAGAACAAGGCTCCCGAAGCAGAATCCGACAATCAATGTCGACAGATGCTGCTTCAGGAGCCTTGCCTGAATATCACTCTGAGGACTAGTTTAAGCGAGCTAGTGCTAATGACCTCGAATAAACACTTCTAAACAGTTAAACGGTCGATATCTCCGTGTGAACGGTTTGGAGGCAGAGGGCGGCCCTATGCCTGCTGATAGTGCAGGTGCTTCTCGTCGATATCGGCCAGGTCGCGGTCGAGATAACGACGCGCAAGCCAGTTGGCCATGGGGAGGTTCTGGTCCAGGTAGTTGCCGCACTCCTCGGGAGCAGCGCCGGGGATATCGCCCTCAAAGCCAGCAACAAACTCGAACAGCTCACGCACAAGCGGCAAGATTTCCTCGCTCGTCAGCTCACCAAAAACGACGAGGTAAAAGCCCGTGCGGCAGCCCATGGGCCCAAAGTAGACGATACGGCTCGACCACTCGGCATGGTTGCGAAGGAAGGTGGCGCCCAGATGCTCAATGGTGTGGCACTCGGCCGTGTTCATGACTGGCTCCTTGTTGGGCGTGGTCAGGCGCAGGTCAAAGGTGGTGACGGCGGCGCCGGTCGCCGGATCGCGGTCGATGCGGCTCACATACACGCCGGGCTCAAGCAGCAGATGGTCAACGGAAAAACTTGCAATGCGCTCCATGGCAGTTCCTCTCGGTAGTCAATTTGGGACGGGGCTCTTTTAGCTGGTTCGAATGGTCGCACCAATCATACCAGTCAAAAAAGCCCCGTCCCAAATGAGCTGCCCGGGACGGGGATCAATGAGTTTTTAATCCCCGTCTCAGAATAATCATGCTAGGCGGTGTACGCGATTGTAGATTTCACGGCATGGCGCCAGCCGGCGATCTTTTTGGCTCGCACGTCGGCAGGCATGGCAGGCTCCACGATGTCGCGGGCGCCGTAGACGTCGACGACATCGCGCGTGTACATGCCCAGCGCAATGCCGCAGGCCCAGGCCGCACCCAGGCCGCTCATCTCGTCGTTGCTCGCGATGCGGATGGGCGAGCCAACCAAGTCGCTCTCAAACTGCATCAGGTACGCGTCGCGCGTGGGACCGCCGTCAACACGAAGCTCGGCCAGCGCCGCACCCGAATCCTCGACCATCGCATCGATGACGTCGAAGATCTGATAGGCGATCGACTCATCGGCGGCCTTTACGAACTCCGCACGGCCCGTGGTGCGCGTCATGCCAAAGACGCAGCCCTCGGCATCGCTCGCCCAGTGCGGCGCGCCCAGGCCAGTGAACGCCGGCACAAGGTAGACACGGCTCGCCGGATTGGCGGCGTAGCACAGGTCGGTGACTTCCTCGGGATTGTTGATGAGCTCCAGGTCGTCGCGCAGCCACGTCTTGACGGCGCCGGCGTAGCTCACGTTGCCCTCGAGCACATACTCGGTCACGCCGTCCATACGCCACGCAAGCGAGCTCGAAAGCCCGTGCGAGCTGGCAACGAACTCGACGCCGACGTTCATCATGACCGAGCTGCCGGTGCCATAGGTCGCCTTGGCCATGCCGCGGCTGTGGCAGCCCTGGGCAAACAAGGCGGCATGGCTGTCGCCGAGCACACCGTGAATGGGCACGGGCGCCGGCAAAAAGCCGCCCAGATCCGTCGTGCCGAACATGCCATCGGAGTCGGTCACCTGCGGCAGGCAGGCAGGATCGACGCCAAAGGCCTCACACACCGGCTCACTCCAGCAGCCACGGCGCAGGTCAAAGAGTTGTGTGCGGCTGGCGTTAGACCAGTCGCAGCGGAACTCCGCGCCGCCCGTGAGCGTCCAAACCACCCAGGCATCGATGGTGCCCAGACACAGCTCGCCTGCCGCCGCGGCCTCGGCAGCCGTGGGAACGTTCGCGAGAATCCAAGCCATCTTGCCCGCCGGATAGTAGGGCGAGAGTACCAGACCCGTCGTGTCGCGCACCAGCTCGGCCACACCCTCGCGCGCGGCCAGCTCGTCGCACAGCTCACGGGCGCGGGCGCACTGCCACACCACGGCGTCGCACAGCGGCTCGCCCGTCGTGCGCCTCCAGGCAACGGTGGTCTCGCGCTGATTGGAGATGCCGATGCCGGCGACGTCGGCCGGATCGACCCCGGTCTCCTCCACCACGGCGCGTGCCACGGCCAGCACGTTAGCGGCGATCTCGGCTGGATCATGGCTCACCCAGCCGGCCTCGTTGACAATCTGGCGATGCGGGCGATCGGCACGATGAATCAAATGGCCGCCCTCGTCCACCAGCAGCGCCTTGGTACCCTGCGTGGATTGATCGATTCCGATGATGTATTTGCTCATGTACTCTCCTGTCTCCCCCGTCGATTCAAAAACTAAAACCCGACGGACAAGGAGCGAGCGGTCGTCAAGTGCCGCAGATCGCCGTGAAAGAGGGCCGCCGCGTACTTTGTGTACGCAAGCGACGGTTTGAACGGCAAGGTGCGGTGCTTGGCGGCCGCGCAGCGTCTGTTTCTACTAGTTGCCGAGGAACTCGGCGACCGTCTTGGCGATTCCCTCGCCCGTCAGGCCGTAGTGCGCAAAGACCTCGGGGCTCGTACCGGTGATGGCCGGCGCATCGGGTAGACTCAGGCACTTAACCGGACGCGGGCAATGCTCGCCCACGACCTGCGCGACCATGGAACCCAGGCCGCCGAAGGGGCTGTGCTCCTCGACCGTCACGACGGCACGCGTGGTACCGGCGGCCTCGATCACGGCCTCGGCGTCGAGTGGCTTGACGCAGTACATGTCGAGCACCGTTGCCGAGATTCCCTGCTCGGCCAGCAAATCGGCGGCGTCCACGGCATGGCGGACCATCTCACCGGTGGCGACAAGCGTCACATCGGTGCCGCGACGCACCCAGGTGGCGCGATCCATCTGGAACGGGCACTCGCCCTCGGCGTACACGTCCTCGACCGGGTTGCGCCCCACGCGGATGTAGGCCGGCTTGTTGTCGGCTACCAGGGCGCGCACAAGCTCGGCGGTCTGGAAGCGGTCGCTCGGCAGATACACGCGCATGTTGGGAATCGCGCTCATGGCGGCGATATCCTGCGCGGAGTGGTGGCTCATACCCAGGGCGCCATAGGACACGCCGCCCGAGATGCCGATGAGCTTGACGTTGGTGTTGGAGTACGAGACGTCGACCTTGCACTGCTCATACGAACGCGTGGTCACAAAGGACGCCGGCGAGGCGGCCCAGGCCTTCTTGCCGCACGAGGCCATGCCGGCGGCGATGCTCACCAGGTCCTGCTCGGCAATGCCGACCTCAATGGACTGCTGGGGATACTGATCGAAGAACGGCGTGAGCGATGCGGAGCCGCGGGAGTCGGAGCACAGGACGACGATGTCTTTGTCAGTTGCGGCGGCCTCGAGCAGCGTGTCGCAGATAACTTTGCGGTTGGCGATCTTGTTAGCCATTGATAGCCTCCTTATGGGCAGCGAAATCGGCGATGATCTGGGCATATTCCTCATCGTTGGGCAGATGATGATGCCAGGAGGCCTTGTCCTCCATAACCGGCGAGCCGTAGCCCTTCACCGTGTTGAGGATGATGACCGTGGGCTTACCCTTGGTCTCGGCGGCCAGCGTCAGCGCGGCGTCGATGGCCTGGACGTCGTTGCCCGGAATGGAGAGCACGTTCCAGCCGAAGGCGGCCCAGCGCTCCTCCTGCGAGTCCTGCTTCATAACGTCCTCGGTGCTGCCGCTGATCTGCAGGCGGTTGCGGTCCACGAGCGCGCACAGGTTATCGAGCTGGTAGTTGCCGCCGCTCATAGCGCCCTCCCAGACCGAGCCCTCGGCAAGCTCGCCGTCGCCCATGATGGTGCAGACGCGGTAGTCGCGGCCGTCCATCTTGCCGGCAAGCGCCATGCCCACGGCCACGGGCAGACCGTGACCCAGCGAGCCCGAGTTCATCTCGATGCCCTTGAGCTTGTTGTTGGGGTGACCGATGTAGGGGCTGCCGAACTTGGAGAAGCGGGCCTTGACGTCATCGAGGTCCAGATAGCCCTCGTGGCAGAGCACCGCGTAGTAGGCCTCCATGGCATGACCCTTAGAGAGCACGAAGCGATCGCGGTTGGGATCGTCGACGGTCTCGGGCGAAATGTTGAGATGGTTGGCGTAGAGGGTCATGAGGGCGTCGATCACCGACATGTCGCCGCCGATGTGGCCGCCGGCGCCAGCCATGATGATATCGACGCAATCGCGGCGAAGGTCCCAACGCAGGGACTCAAGCTCTTCGATAGTTGCCATTTCTACTCTCCTCGCAGGTAGGCTTTGACGTCTTCTTCAATCGGGTCGTATAAGTCGGGGGCAATGCCGATGTACTTGCACGCCTCGTAGAGCACCGGCACGACGTTGGCGTGAATGGCGACGCAGTGGTGGATGTAGGGACCCTCGACGATCTTGGCCTCGAGGCGCTTGAGGTTGTCGACCTCGACCCACAGGTAGGTGCCCATGCCGGCCGGGCCGTCGATGCCGCGGGCATTGCCCAGCAGCAGCGAGTACTCGCCGTTGTCGCCGTCAAAACGGGCAAGGGTGAGGTCGCCGTGCTTGGCCTCGGCCGTCAGCGCGCCGGGGTGATCGAACGCCAGCGGGTAGGTGAGCTTGGGCTTGACGGCCGCACAGCTGCAGGGCCAGGGGCCACAGTGCTGCAGCAGCTCGCCGTTCTCGTTGTCGGGATGACGCACGGTCCAGTCGGCGAACATGCCGCGGTGACGGCCCAGATCGGCAGCCTCGACCATCAGCGCGGTGATGGCGCCGTGGATATCTGTCTCGCACACGACGGGGATACCCATCTCGTTAAGGATGGCGTTGGCGGCGCAGGGCATAATGCCCAACTCGTCCTGCAGGGCGTTCCAGCACTGGATGGCACCGGCGTTGCAACCGTACTTCTCGACCAAGCGCTTCATGGCGATGGCAAGACCGGCCACAGCGGGGACCTTATCCTCGGGGATGCAGATCTCAAAGCTGTCGGCAATGTGGGCGAGCATGGCTGCCATGGCCTGCTCGTCGGCCTGGGCGTCGCGCACGGCCTGGACAAGCTCGGTCATGGGGATGGGCGAAAGCTGGATGTTGAACTTCTCGAGCAGCTCGCCCTCGTTGCACATGGTCGACCAGAAGTCGAACGGACGGGTGGCCATCTGCAGAATACGGGTGTGCTTGAAGGTCTTGACCACGTTGCACACGGCCAAAAAGTCCCAGACGCCGCGCTCGAACTCGGGATCGGTCAGGCGGCAGTTGGTCATGTAGGTGAAGGGCACCTGGAAGCGGCGCAGGACCTTGCCGGTGGCGAACAGGCCGCACTGGCTATCGCGCAGGCGGGTGCCGTCGGGCTCGGGGCGCTCGTCGCGCGGACCCCACAGCAGCACGGGCAGACCGAGCTCGCGGGCAAGGCGGGCGCAAACGTACTCGGTACCAAAGTTGGCGTGGCACAGCATGATGCCATCGACGCCCTCGGCGCGGAACTTCTCGACGATAGGCGCGATATGGCTGTCGTCGAACAGCAGGCCCTCGTCGTTGATGTCGTCGATATCCACGATGTCGACGCCGATCTCGCGCAGGCGATCAGCCGTAAGGCCGCGATACTTGATCGCGTCCGGCGCGCTAAAGATGCTGCGGCGCGTGGGCACGAAACCGAGCTTGATCTTATCCATGTACGTCCTCCCCTAATCACATGTTCAGTAAACAGACGCATGTTTCGTTTTGTTCTGTTTACTAAATGTTTTACTCTTTTGTTTAGTAGTTTAGCGCGAAAGTCCCGTAAACGGTAGAGAAATCAGCCTAAACGGTATGTAAACAATCTGAACATACAAGGGCAACAAAAAGAGGGCCCCGTAGGACCCTCTCTCTTGGTAGCGTCATATATGGTTGCCTTTGGCGGACTTTTCCGCTCTGAGGTCTGGCGCCGTTCTGCCTAGATTTCGCGCACGCTCTGGCGCTCGACAAAATAGGTCGATACGGCCGTTTTGCAGGTATAGCTCTTGGGATTGCGGATGTTGCCCACCAGGCGGCGCACCGCGATCTCGCCCACCTCGTGCTTGGGAACGTGCACCGTGGTGAGCGGCGGGTTGGAGAAGGCACCCAGAGATAGGTCGTCAAAGCCGATGATCGAGACATCGTCGGGCACACGTATGCCGTGCTCGTTGAGCGCGCGCATGGCACCCACGGCGAGCACGTCGTTCTCGGCAAAGAAAGCCGTCGGCAGGTCGTCGTGCGAGACGCTGTCGAGCCACACGCCCATGTCGCGATAGGCACCCTCGAGCGTGGTGCCCAACGTGACACGCCATGCCGGATTGGCCTCGAGGCCCGCGTCCTCAAGCGCTTGGCGATAGCCGCGCTCGCGATCCTTAAAGTTGCGAATACGAAGGTCGCCCGCCAGATAGCCGATCTGCTTGTGGCCTTTCTCGATAAGGTAGTCCACGGCGCGCAGCACCGAATCGGTGTTGGCAATGACCACGGCGTCGAAATACTGGCGATCGCTCCAGCCATCGAGCACAATCAGGTGGGCGGCGGCGTTAGCGAACAGGGCGTAGTCCTCCTCGCCCAACTCCGTACCCATTAGCACAATGGCGGCGGACGGATCGGCGATCAGGCCCTCGACCTGCGGGCGCACGGCGTCCAGGTCGCTAAAGTCGAGCGAGACAAAGCTCGTGCTCATGCCGTGGCGACGCGCCTGACGCTCCACGCCCTCAATAACCGCGGGATGGAAGGTGCTCTCGTCCAGGATGGCACCCGTCTTGCGCGCAAGCACGAACTGGATACTCTCGAGCTGCGTCGACTGCTGGTATCCGAGCGATTGTGCGCACTCCAGGATGACCTTGGCGGTCTCCTCGCTCACGCTGCGCTTGCGGTTGAGCGCGTTGGACACGGTCGCAGGCGAAAAACCGGTGATGCGGCTGATCTCGCGAACACTTGCTTTAGCCATTGTTCCCCCTAGTAACGGTCGCGGTCGAGCATCGTGGCCTGACCGCCCCGTGACTCGATAACTAAACGACCGCAAATTCAATCTAAACAGAATAGTAAATGTTTAATAGCTAGTTTAGCCTGTTGTCAAGCAAAGTGGTGCGACTATTCCCCCAACGGGCACATTTACTCGGTAGCTAAAAAAGCCCCGTCCCAAATTGACTACATGGGGCGGGGCGTGAAAAACATTTAGCCCAGGACGCGGGCCATACGCGCCTTGAACTCGGACAGAAAGCGCGGGGCGTCGACGGTCAGTGCCACGAGTGCGCTCTTGTCGGGATCGGCCACACGGCGCTCATCGCAGATGGTGCGGCCGCGATACTCGCCAAGCAGGTCGATGCGCAAGTTACAGCCGAGCGCGCCCACGAGCGTGGGGTCAATCGCCACGGCGACGGCAAGCGGATCGTGCAGCGCGCAGCCACCCAGGTAGGAGGCGTTCATCTCGTACGAGCTAATGTAGTGCTCCACCATGCTCGCAAACGCACAACCGGCCATGGTGCCCGAGCCCGTCCAGCCGGCAATGTCGCGACGCGTGAGCACCACGCGATGCGTCACATCCAGACCCACCATAGTGAGCTTGCGGCCCGAACGCAGCACGGCATCGGCCGCCTCGGGATCACTTGCCATGTTGGCCTCGGCGCCCGCGCTCACGTTTCCGGGCACGGTAAGCGCACCGCCCATCACGACCACGCGGCCGATAGACATCATCGCCGCCGCATCGCGCTCCAAGGCAAGTGCCAGGTTGGAGAGCGGGCCGGTCGCCACGTAGACCAGATTGGGACCATAGGTGCGCGCGGCATCAATCAGGTAATCGACCGCCGCGTTACCGTCGGCCGACGTCGCCCCCACCGGCTCGTACGGCGACGCGGGCACGCTCGCCCCGCCAATGCCGTTCTTGCCATGGATGAGTGTGGTGGACGCCGGCGGCGTATAGGGCTCAGTCGCCTTAATGGGACGATCGGCGCCCAGGTACACCGGAACCTCGGGGCGGCCCAGCAGATCGAGCACCGCCAGGCAGTTGTGCGCCGATTGCTCGACGCGCACGTTGCCAAAGCACGTGGTGATGCCCACGAGCTCCACCTCGGGGCTCGCGATGGCATAGGCCAGCGCCATCGCATCGTCCACACCCATATCCAGATCAAGGATCAGCTTCTTGGTTGCCATTGTTCTACTCCGCTTCTCCGTCTTTATCGTTTAACCAAACCAATGTTCAACTTCGGCACGCGTGGGAATCGATTGCTGAGCGCCCAGGCGCGACACCGTCACTGCCGAGGCGCGAGCACCCGCGGCCATGCACTCAAAGAGCGGCAAGCCCTCTAGGCGAGCCGCCGCCAACGCGCCGATAAACGTATCGCCGGCCGCCGTGGTGTCGACTACCGTGCTCGAAAGCGACGGCATGCGCAGCAGCTCGCCGTCATCACCGAGCGTAACCGAACCGGCACCGCCCAGCGTAATGACCGCGGCGCCAGCGCCTTTGCCGAGCAGGGCATTAAGCGCTTCGACACAACTCGCGTCATCTGCGGGCAGAATGCCCGTCAGCGCCTGGCATTCGGTCTCGTTGGGACAGACCAGGTCGACTGCGGGCCACGCACCCGCCGGCAGGGCGCAGGCCGGCGCGGGGTTAAAGACCGTATAGAACCCCAGCTCGTGAGCGCAAATAAGCGCCTCGGCCGTCGCCGCAAGGTCACATTCGCCCTGGGCGATAAAGACGCTTCCGGCCGCGGGGGCGAGCCCGCAGACATCGCGATCGAGCTCATCGGCCACCAGATAGCGCAACGCACAGGCCACATCATCGCCTGCAAGCGCATGGTTGGCACCCGGCGACAGCACGATGCGGTTGTCGCTCTCACAGCGAATGATAGTCGCGGTACCGGTCTCCACGTCATCGCGACGCGCCACAAACTCAACGCCCACGCCGGCATCCCGAAGTCCCGCCACCAGCACATCGCCAAACGCATCGCGCCCGACAGCGCCGATCATGCACGTTCGCGCACCCATGCGCGCGGCGGCGACGGCCTGGTTAGCGCCCTTACCACCGGCATTGGTGATAAAACCGCTGCCACCGACGGTCTCGCCCGCGCGCGGCATGCGCTTGCACGCCACCGAAAGGTCCATGTTCATACTGCCGAACACCGCAACAATGCCGTTGTCTGCCATGGAAACCTCCTCGTCTGCAGGCCTTACGCCCACCGTCGGCGTCGATCGTGCGCTCTCGCACCTCTATAACTTTAGTTCACTTTGATGTGAACGCACCCTTGAGGTTGCGCCAGCAGCAAGCATTCACAGGAGCAGGCAGCTACAATGAATATGTGCCGATTATTCTCGTCATTGGATGATGTTTTATGGAGCAATTCCCACAATCGAGCCCACGCGGCCCGCGCCGCGCGCCTGATAACCAGGCGCCGCACGAACGCCCGCACGCCGACCGCCGCACCGGCGAGTCGCGACGCGGCCCGAGCCCGCATCGAACGCCCACCAACAAGGGTGCCTATGCAGCCAAGACCAACACCGACGCCACACGCTCGTCCGCTACCGACCAGCAGGCGACCGCTCGCCCCAAATCTCGCTACATTCCTGCGCTCGACGGTCTGCGTACGCTCGCCGTCGTCGCGGTGGTGCTCTATCACCTCAACCTCACGTGGGCTCAGGGCGGCCTGCTCGGCGTCACGATCTTCTTTGTGCTTTCGGGCTATCTGATCACGCGCTTGCTGCTCAACGAAGTCGCTAGGACCGGCCGCATCGACCTTAAGAGCTTCTGGATTCGCCGCATCCGTCGCCTGGTCCCTGCCGTGGTAACGGTAGTGTTCGTGACCTGCGCGCTGTGCACCATCTTTAACCACGTGATGCTCACCAAGATGCGCCCCGACATCCTACCGTCGCTGCTGTTCTTCAACAACTGGTGGCAGATTGCCCAAAACGTCTCGTACTTCAATGCCCTGGGCGACCCCTCGCCGCTCACGCACTTTTGGTCGCTTGCCATCGAGGAACAGTTCTACCTGATTTGGCCGCCACTGCTGTTTGCCATGGTATCCATGCATGTGAGCAAGCCCAACACGCGCCGCGTGGTTCTGGGCCTTGCCGCGGTATCTGCCCTCGCCATGATGGTGCTTTACAACCCCGCCGCCGACCCCAGCCGCGTGTACTACGGCACCGACACCCGCGTGTTCTCGCTTCTGCTGGGCGCCTGGATGGCCTTTATCCCCGATCGCGACCTGGCGCCGGTGCGTCTCGCACATCGTTTGGGGCTCAATCGCCTGGCTGGCGCCGCCAAGCACGGCAAGAACGCCGAGGGCAAGTCTGGCGAGAAGGCCGACGAAGCAGCCGAGACCGCTCCGGCACAGCCGAGCGCCCTCGTGCGCTTTTGGTCCTCGCCCGCATCCATCGATGTGTTGGGCGTCGTGGGTCTGGTTGGCCTTGCCGCCATGGTCGCGCTCACTAACGGCTACACCGCGTTCCAGTATCGCGGCGGCACGCTGTTATGTTCCATCCTCACGCTCATGGTCATCGCGGCCTGCGTGCAGCCCCAGGGAATGGTTGCCCGCGCGCTGTCCGCCGAGCCGCTCGTGTGGGTCGGCAAGCGCTCGTACAGCATCTACCTGTGGCACTATCCTCTGCTGTTGCTCATGAACCCGGTCGCCAACATCAACGATACGCCCTGGTGGCAGTACATTTTGCAGGTGCTGCTGGTGGTTGCCGTAGCCGAGTGCTCCTATCGCTTTATCGAAACGCCGTTTAGGAAGGGCGCCTTCGGCCGCACCGTCGCCGAATTCCGCGATGGCACCACCACGCCCGCCAACTGGGCTCGCGCGCACGTCCCTGTCTGCGCGGCCTGCGCTGTCGTGTTGGTCGTTGCACTGGGCGGCCTGATTTTTGTGCCCGAGACGTCTGCGCTGAGCGGCGAGGGCGCCGAAGTTCTGAACAAGGAAGCCAAAAACACCGCGCCCACCGACCAGCAGGCGGCCGACGACACCGACAAGGACAACGACGGCTTCCCCGATGGCTCCTACGACCTGTTGATGATCGGCGACTCCGTGTCGCTGCGCGCCGTTGATTCCTTTGAGGGCGTGTTCCCGCACAGCCATATCGATGCCGAAAAGGGACGCCAGTTTGATGCGGGCCGCGCGACATTTGAGGGCTATATCCAGCAGAACCTTGCCGGCAAGATCGTGGTCTTTGCCCTGGGCACCAACGGTTTGGTAACGGACGCTCAGGTCGATGCGATCATGGCCGACGCCGGCGAGCAGCGTACTGTCGTGTTTGTAAACACGCGTAGCCCGCAGCCGTGGGTCGGGTCCACGAACCAGGCTATCGCCAACGCCGCCACACGCTACAAGAATGTACGCGTTATCGACTGGTACGGGTACAGCGCCAACCGCAACGACCTGTTCGACGGCGACGGCACGCACCTGTCGACCACCGGCGTGACCGAGTACCTCAACCTGATTTACGATGCGGTCAAGAAAGACCTGCCCGTGCACCCCGAGGACCACGTCAACGATCCGCAGCCGGCAGCCGTCAAATCCGCCGCCGACGCACTCGTCAATGCCCTCGCCTACAAGCCACACAAGCTGGGCACCGACAAGTAACACGCGGCCAAATCTGCTTCCACCCGCAGGGGGCGTCGGCCGTGGCCGACGCCCCCTGCGGCAGTTAGGGACGCTCCTTTTGCACCGGCACCTTGAGGCACTTCTGGCGCAGCCAATGAAGACCTCTAGAGATGAATTTCAAGCCGCTCCGCCGCTCCAGGCATTGTTTCCGCGCCTCGCGCCTGCCCCAAACAATCAAAACAAGCCCTTTTCGCCGCAACCTCAAAGGTCTGTGGGCAAAAAAGGGCAAATATGAGTACTGTTACCATTTTAGTAGCAGGCAAAATCACCCAAAATGGCGTCCGAGTGACCCCTACAACCCCCTAAAGCAGCCAACCTGACTTGTTTAAGGTGTATTGGAGCCAACCTTAATGAACATACTATAGGTTATGTTCATTATCTTCTTGACCGTAAATGCCATCAGTCTAGCAACAGTACTCATATTTGGCATTTTTTGCCCATCGTTATATAACTGACCCCCTGTAGCGGGCAAAAAAAGGCCGCGGCCCATGGCCGCGGCCCGCTCGAAACCCAAAAGAGGCGCTACGCGCTGTAGCCCATCGCTTGCAGCACAAACATGACGACCGTCAGCACCGTAATCACGCCGATAGTCGCCCACGTGAGCACGTTCCATACGCGGCCGTTGCGGTTGGCACCCATAATGTGACGATCGGCGGCGATAACCACCTGGAACACCAGAACCACGGGCAGCAGCACGCCGTTGATGACCTGCGAGGTCATCATAATCTGGAACAAATCGACGCCGGGCATGAGCACCAACACGGCAGAAATGCCGATGATGGCCGTAATGATGCCGCGATAGACCGGGGCCTCGTCCCAGCTGCGATCGGCGCCTCGTTCCCAACCAAATGCCTCGCAGATGGCACTCGACGTAACGCCCGGCAGCACGCAGGCAGCCAAAAAGCTCGCTGCGACCAGGCCCGAGGCAAACAACACCGTGGACCACTGGCCCGCGATGGGCTCCAGCGCGCGGGCGGCATCGGCGGCATCGCTAATCTGAATACCCGCCGGGAACAGCACCGTACCGGTCGTGATGATAATGAAGCCCGCAATGATATCAGCAGCAATCGAACCGCTCACGGTATCAATACGCTGCAGCACGATGTCGTCCTCGCCCGCATTCTTATCGACCACGTTGTTCTGAGCCAAGAAGATCATCCACGGTGCGATGGTGGTACCGATCGTTGCGACCACGAGCGACACGTAGCTGGGGTCGTTTTGAATATTGGGGACGACCAAGTCGACCGCGACCTCGCCCCAGTTGGGGCCGGCCATAAACGCGGCGACGATGTAGGTCACGAACACGCAGCTTACCAGCAGCAAAATCTTCTCGATGCGCTGGAAACTGCCCGACATGGTAAGCATCCACACCAGCAGCGCCACGAGCGGCACCGAAATGCTCGCCGGCACGCCAAACAGGGCAAGTCCGCTCGCGATACCCGCAAACTCCGAAATGGTCACGGCCGTGTTGGCGATCAACAGCGCCGCCATGGCCAGCACGCTCTTGCGCACGCCAAAGCGCTCGCGAATGAGCGACGCCAGGCCCTTACCCGTGACGCATCCGCAGCGCGCCGCGGTCTCCTGCGTCACGATGAGCAGCACGGTCATGACGGGAAGCATCCAGAGCATCTTGTAACCATAGCTGGCGCCCGCGCTGGAATACGTGGCGATGCCGCCGGCGTCATTACCCGAAAGCGCCGCCAACAGACCGGGGCCCATGGCGCCAAAGATGGCGGCGATGGTCAGCTTTTGCTTGGTGCTCGCCTTTTGCTTCGTGTTTTGCACGCGACCACCTATCCCATGACCGACATGGTGAGCAGCACCGCGGCGATGCAGTACGCCACACACGAGATCATGACGGCGATAACGTTCATGGCGGTACCCGACGTGTTAAGGTCGTGCTCGTCGCGCCAGAACAGCACCATCAGGTAAATCACGGCGCTCATGTTGCCCACCAGGCAGATGATGGCGGCAATGTTAAAG
The DNA here is from genome assembly GCA_900556875.1 of uncultured Collinsella sp. GTDB lineage: Bacteria > Actinomycetota > Coriobacteriia > Coriobacteriales > Coriobacteriaceae > Collinsella. Next base: position 49,543 of record USQQ01000007.1, on the reverse strand, counting down.
CAGCCGGTAAAGAGCTGCTCCTCAAACATAGAGGCATCGGGGAACGCAGCGGTGCGCACCAGCTGCGCGCACAGGTAAGTAACAAGCGAAAGGATCAGGCCCATGCCCGTGCTCTGGAAGAAGAATCCCAGGTACGGTTTGGGCTCGTCGTCGTGACCGTCGTACTCGAGGAAGTAGTTCTTGACGAACGACACCATGCGCGAGGCAGCCAGCAGCACGAGCGGCATGGCGCACATGGGGAACACCACCAGATGCGCGGAGCCCAGCGCCGTCCCCAGCACCGTCGCCATAATGCACGAGGCGATGCCCCACACGACGACCCAGTACTGACGATGCACGAACCAGCTGAGCACGTTCGTCGAGTCGTCCGACGCGCTATCGCCCGAGCCGACACCGGCGATCTGCAGGTCCTCCTGATGCTCCTCGGCGATTACGTCCATGGCGTCGTCGAAGGTCACGATACCCAGGATATGACGGTTCTCGTCGCAGACAGGGATGGCAACCAGGTCGTACTTGGTCATCTCGTCCGTCACGTCTTCCTGGTCCTCGTCGGGCGACACGTAGACCAGATCGCGATAGGCGAGCTGGCCCAGCGTGGCGTCGCGGTCGGCCACGATCAGCGTGCGCAGCGAAAGCACGCCCGTCAGCATGCCGCTCGGATCCTCGGTATAGACGTAATAGACACTCTCAAAGTCCTCGTCGAGCTTGCGAATCGCCTCGATGGCATCGCCGACCGTCGCCGTGGCGGGCAGCGAGACAAACTCCGAGGTCATGATGCGGCCGGCGGTGTTGTCCTCGTAGCCCAGCAGGTTACGAATCGCCTTCTCCTCCTTGACGCCCATCAGGCGCAGGAGCTTCTCGGCCTTCTCATAATCGAGCTCGTCGATCAGGTCGGCAGCGTCGTCCGGGTCCATCATGGCCAGCATCGACGATGCGTCGGTATCGGACAGGCCCTCGAGCATCTCGGTCATGAGCTCGTCGTCATCGAACTCCGAGATGGCCTCGGCGGCCTGTGCCGTATCGAGCTGCGCGAACACCTGCGCGCGCAGGCGCGGGTCGAGCTGCTCGATGATGTCAGCGATGTCGGCAGGATGCAGCTCACCAAGCGTCTTGTGCGACACCGAGAGCTGGATGTTTTTAGTCGAGCGATCGAGCAGGTCCATATAAGACCAGGCGATAATGTCCTCGCTGAGCGGCTTGCCCAGGTGCTTCATAAAGCCCTCGACGACGTGCTCGAGCGCGGGGCTGATTGCACGCAGCAGGCCGCGGGCGCCGACCTCGGCACCCAGCAGGCGCAGCTGATTTTCACCCGACATGGAAAACTTGATGTCGTTGACGCGCACGACCTTCATGCCCTGCGTGTCGACAATCTGTTTGTTGAGCACGTCGCGCGCGAGCAAGAGTTCAGTCGGCTGCAGGTACGAAAAACGGATTTCGGTGGCCGACGTCTTAAGGTGCACGCCCGTCTCGTCGATACGGTCGACCCATTTGCGCCAGCTGATCATAAACGGCGTCTTGCCGGGACCACGGAACGCGAGGGACGTCACGTGCGGAAAAACTTCGCCGGTTGCAATGCCAAAATCGTTCACAACGCCGAGTTTTTCGCCATCGACGTCCAAGACCGGCAATTTGAGCATCTCACTCAGATAATTCAATGGTGCTCCCCATCATTATTCCTGCGGACCGCGTGACCATGCCGGCACGCAATCCGTGGACTTTTAGACATGTATACGCATGCGCGGGCGGCACGCCGCTCGACGCTCACACCCCGTGCACGCGCAGAAAGCACCTGCATGGGGTCATCGACTGTATGGTCGAGGTTTGGATTTCACCTGTAACCTTTCTCTTGACCCTCATTAACCGCAGTAACTATAGCATCAGCATCGCGCTGCGGCACCGAATTTATGCGCTGCACATTGCAGGCATACCAAACACTGACGTATCCGTGACAGAGAGCCAGATGAGCAGGGTAAGACAAAGCGATTAAGATCGTCCTAAACGACCAGTCGTTTAGGCACGTCCCCAATGACTACTCTGCGGTGTCGTCGTCCTCGGGGAGTTGGGGGAACACGGCGTTTTTGGGCATGGAAACCTTGGTGAGCGAGGTGAGCTTTTTGCTCAATGCCGTGTCCGTCTTGACCAGGTCGCTGAGCGTCACGATCTTGTAGCCGTCGGCGACAAGGCCATCGATAATCTGCGGCAGTGCCTCGAGCGTCTGCTCGGCGCACTCATCGCTATCGGTGAGCAGCACGATATTGCCTGGCGTCACCGAATCGAGCACCGTTGAGACCTGCTCGTCGGCACCGTTGAGCAGCCAGTCGCCCGAATCGATATTCCACGAAACCACGGCGGACACCAGGTCCATCGAATCGATCCAGTTTTGCTCATCAAACGCGGCGTAGGGGGCACGCAGCAACATCGTCTCGACGCCGGTCGCCGACTTAATCGCCTCGGTGCCCTTCGCGATCTGCTTGCGCACCGTCTCGCGATCCTCGCCCTTGAGCGAATCATCGCTGTAGCTGTTGGAGCCGATCTCGCACCCGGCATCGACAATCGCTTTGGCAGTAGCGGGCGAGGCTTCCGCGGCATCGCCCGAAAGGAAGAACGTCGCCGTGACGCCCTTTTCCTTGAGCACCTGCAAGATCTGCTTGGTCGCGCCGCTCGGACCCTCGTCAAATGTCAGGGCCACGTACTTTTCGTTGCCCTTGGGCGCTACGCTTGCGCACTCGACTACGCAGTCGATGGCGGGCACGACCTCGCCGCGGTCCTGCGTCTTGCCCGACTGCTCGCCGACCCATACCTCGGAGCGGCCCTGAACGCCCCAGGTTCTGACATACTCAATGGCACCCGTGCCCTCGACCTTAAGCTTTGGCTCGATAGTCGTGGCCTGGACCTCGTGCTTTTCGTACACGTTGCGGCCGTCCTTGACCGTCACCTTCTCGCCGCCCTCAAGTTCGCGACTATCCCATTTGCCTTGCTTCACGCGCTTGCCGTCGACCTTCACCGACAGCTTTTCGCCGCCATGGCGCTTGAGCACGCTGTCGTCGACGGCCAGCAGATCGCCGGCGTCATACGTTTCGGTCAGGCTTTGATCGTCGATAAGATTCTGCAACGTAGAGCCCACGCGCACTGCGGTCTTTTGCCCGTTGAGTTCCACGTCCACGCTGCGGTTGACGTAGCCCACGACGGCAGCGATAAACAGCACGAGCGCGCAACCCACGGCGATAAGCGCATAGGGCAGACGGGACGGTCGGCGCGGCGAGCGCCCGTTGCCGATGCGCGCGCTGCGGTCGCTAAACCCGCGGCTATGGTTGAGGTACATCGCGCCGGGCTTACGGCGACGTCGACGCTGACCGCTGGGCAGTTGCCCCAGGTCGCGGCGCGCCGTCGGACGCGCACCCGAGCGCCCGTTTAAGTTAGATTCGTTTTGGCGCATGTGCCCTCCCCCATAAACACAGCGAGCCGGAGCAACATGTCTCCGGCTCGCCTCCCATCATTTGGTACGTCTCTATTTGCTAGCTTTTGACGAGCCCCCGCTCGCCTTTTGATATTCGTCCTTAAAGGCCTTGAACATACCGCGCGTCTTGCCGAGCTGCTTGCCCAGTGCACGACTGCCCTTGTCCACGGCGACCGATCCCTTGTCATCGAGCACCTTGGCGCCCTTCTTGACCTTATCGCCTACCACGACACTGGCCTCGGCAGCCTTGGCGGCCGCGCCGCCCGAATACCCGAGCGCCTTGACCTCGTCCGAGACAATCATCGCACCGTTCTCGTAGCCGCGCAGCATCGTCGGCGGCACCTGCGTGTCGCCCACCAGCACGCTCGAAGCGGCACCGGCGGTCACGTAGAACATCTGCACAATACCCGAGCGCGGCTTGAACTCAACGTCCGAGCAGTAGCCCACGACATCGCCCGATTCCGTGCGCACGTCCATGCCGACCCAGATGATGCAATCGTCCAGGTTGATATCGAGGCGCTTGGCTGCGGCGGCATCATAGGTGCCCTTGACGTCGTCGACCGCGACAGCACCCTCATAGACGCCGATGGCATCGAGCGCCACAAAGCGGTCGGGACGCTCGATCATACCCGCGATATCGGACTGGCGGACCATAAAGCCCACCACGCGCGTGCCGCCCGGGGTAAAGACGGGAAAGTGAATCTTGCCGAGCTTTTTAGGGCTGCGCGGCGTGCCGTCCTTTTTGGTGCGCTTGTCTTCGGCAGGCTTACGATAAACCTTGACGCCGACAAAATCCCCTGCGCGCATTATGCCTCGGTCGAGGGCTCCGTGGCCTCGGTGTCGGCCTCAGCGACGTTCTCGACCACGACGTCGGCAGCGGGCGTCACGTTGCCGCCCGAGATGGCGTCGTTGAGCTGCTCGCGAAGCTGGTCCATGCGCTCGCGGGCCAGGTCAACCTTGGCGCGCAGGTCATCGGTCTTGGCGTCGACCATCGGACCAAAGTCGTTGACCGCGGCACGAGCCTCCTCGGCACTGTGCTCGTAGGTGTCACGCATGTTGTCCCAGGCATCGTTGGCGATATCGGCGGCCATGGCGCGGGTCTCGGCACCCGAGCGCGGGGCCAGAGCAACGCCGATGATAGCGCCGGCGGCAGCACCAAAGAGCGCACCGGAGACAAAGCTGAAAGTCTTTCCCATGATCATTCCTCTCCTGCGGGCACCTCGATGCCCACCGTTTGAATGCTGTCCATTATACCCGCAGCGCAACACTTGCCGTCGCGCTCATCTGCGTACGGTAAAAGCACAGGTACATGATGGTGATAAGCGAGTGAGCCTACTCCTGAGGCGCAGCCGGCATGGCCACCGTAGCAGCCGGGTCTTCGCCGGCGCCATCGACGAGCGGCAGGCTGCCCTCGTGCGCCGAGCCGGACGGAGCCGTTGCCGCACCGCCAAAGACGGCCGCGGGGGCCTCGTGGTTCTCGACGACCGCGCCCTCGGTATCGATTGGCATCTGCGGCTCGTCGTCAAAGCTCGGGACGCCTTGGGGCTCCGCAGACTCGGGCTCAGCAGGCGCCTCGGCAACGGGCCCAGCGTCGGCGTCGGCAGGAGCGTCGTGCTCGGGCGCATCCTCGGCCACGTCCTCGCCGTTCGCAGCGGCAACGGCCTCGTGCGGGTCCTTGCCCTCGGCCTCGGCGCGCATGCCCAGCACCAGGTTGCGCAGGCCAGCGACCGTGCCTTCCACGTCGGGGGCCGGCTGGTCAGCGTGCAGGTACGCCCAGTCCATCATAAAGGTCGCCGATGACAGCGCGCCAATGGCCAACGCGTCGTCGGGACACGAAAGCTCAACCTCAAAGACACGTTCATCATGCTCGCTCACGCGGGTGCGACCGCACGAGATGCTGCCGGCAAGACCGGTCTCGTTCATGAGCTCGACCGTCACGTGCTCCAGCAGGTGGCAAAGCTCGGTCTGGCCCATGCAGTCCTGGAACTCGCGACCCGAATCGCCCAGGCACAGATGCTTGGCAATCGCGGGCACCAGGTAGTACACGCGCGCCGTGGCCTCGATATCCTCCGAGGTCATGAGCGGCATGCCGGGGTTCACCAGCACGTGCGCGCAAATCTTGTCCTCGCTGACGGTGACCTTAAGGATGTTGAACAGGCCTGCCATAACTCTCCCCTACTCGTCCTTGCCCTACTCGTCGCCATCGTGCGGATCCGCAGAGCCCACACCCGACGCCGCCGGCTTCTCTGCCGAGGACTCGGAATCCTTCTTATCGGTTTCGGCCGGAGCGATCACGCGAATGAGCGAGATGCGCTGGCCACGCATCGACTGTACCTTGAACTTGTACCCCGCGACCTCAAACACCTCTCCGATGTCGGGCACCGAGTCGCAAAGTTCCAAAATCCAGCCGGCGATGGTCTCATAATCATCGCTTTCCTCGAGCGGCCAACCAAGCTCAATCGCGTCATCGCACGAAAAACGCCCATCGACGAGCCACTCACGGCGCGAGAGGCGCGTGAGGTACTTGTTGTCGGGGTCGAACTCGTCCTCGATCTCGCCGACGATCTCCTCGACGATATCTTCGATGGTGATGATGCCCGCCGTGCCGCCGTACTCGTCCACGACGACCACGATCTGGTCGTGCGAAGTCTGCATCTCGGACAGCAGCGGCAGGATGTCCTTGGTATCGGGCACAAAGGTGGCATCGCGCAGGTAATCGGCAATGGGCTGGTCGCCCTTGCCGTCGAGCGCGGGCTGGATCAGGTCCTTGATGTGCGCGATGCCCGCGACGTTGTCGGGGTCCTCGTGATAGACGGGGATGCGGCTAAAGCCGGTCTGGCGCATGGTGGACAGCACGTCAGCGACCGTCTCGTCGTCCTCGCACATGGTGGTGTCCACGCGCGGCACCATGACCTCGCGGGCAACGGTGTCGCCCAGGTCAAAGATCTCGTGGATCATGCGCTTTTCCTCGTCGAGCAGGTCGTCCTGCTCCGAGACCATGTACTTGATCTCTTCCTCCGAGACATTCTGGCGGTCATCGGCGCTCTTGATGCGCAGGATGCGGGCCAGGCCGTCAGAGCAAGCACCGGTCAGCCACACGAGCGGGCGGGCGATCTTTTGAAACACGGAGAGCGGTCCCACGACCTGTTTGGATACGCCCTCTGCGTTAGCAAGACCGATGCGCTTGGGCACGAGCTCGCCGATCACGATGGACACAAAGGCGACGGCGACGGTGATGATGACCGGCGCCAGGCCGCGCGCGATGGCGGAAAGCGGCGCGATGCCAAAGCTCATGAGCCACGTGGCGAGCGGGTCGGACAGGCTCGTCGAGGCGACGGCGGACGAGGCGAAGCCCACGAGCGTGATGGCGACCTGGATGGTGGCGAGCAGTTGGTCGGAATCGGCGGCAAGCTGAACGGCGCGCTCGGCGCGCTTATCGCCCTCCTCGGCATCGTGTTCCAACACGGCGCGCTTAGCCGTGGTGAGAGCCATCTCGGACATAGAGAAGTAGCCGTTGATAAGCGTCAGAACGAGCGTGGTAATAAGGGAGATGGTTATGTCCATCGGGAGTTTCTCGAACCTCCAAGATTCGGGACGTTGGCAGGAGACGTACGTAGCGGATAGGGCAGTTGCGCCGGTCGCCCGTGCGAGCGGGGCCGTGGGCGCGGTCGCTAGATTACGAAGAGGATCACCGCCATGAACTGGAAGATGCTGCCGGCGAGCACCCACAAGTGGAAAACACTGTGCAGATAGCGCACGTTTTTGGCGATATAGAACGGCACGCCCACGGTATAGCACACGCCGCCAACGGCGAGCAGGGCAAGCGCCACGGGGTTGAGCAGCGACACGAGCTCGGGCAGCTTAAAGACGACGAGCCAGCCCATCAGCAGGTAGACCAGGCCGCTTACCCAGTGCGGCTGACGCTCGCGCAAAAAGCACTCGAGTGCGATGCCGATGATGGCGATGGCCCACACGGCAAAGAACAGCGCAGGGCCGCCGTCGTTTGCGAGCGTGATGAGGCAAAACGGGGTATAGCTGCCGGCTATGAGCAGGTAAATGCAGCTGTGGTCGATGATGCGAAACACGCGCTTGGCGCGAGCGGGCTGAATCGCGTGATAGAGCGTGGAGGCCAAGTATTCGAGGATGATACTGACACCATAGACAATCGCCGCGGCCATGTGGGCCGGGCCTCCGCCGCGCAGGGCAGCGAATACGATCAGGAGCACCAGGCCCGCGATACCCAGCAGGCAGCCGACACCATGGGTGACGGAGTTCATGATCTCCTCGCCCACCGTGTAGTGTGGAACGGCCGCGGTCTTGGGTCGCGGCTTGGAACTGTCGCTCGAATCGGACATGCCGGTTACATCCTCCAACGTAAAGAGTTCTCAACACTATATCAAAGCGTCTGGGTACGTGCGAAATTTGCACCATACGTGACCCTTTGTTTACCCATTCTTTGCCTGTTGACGCATCAACGGCGAACATCCATAATGCACTTGCATTAAATGTTGATGTATTAACATCTTATAGGAAAGCTTCTTATGTCTCAAAACGCACGTTCCCATCGAAAGCTCAAGATAGCCGGCGTCGTTGCGCTGGTGGTTGTCATTGCGCTGCTCGGATTTGCCGGCAACTTTCTGTTTGACTTCGCGCTGAATCCCCGCGCGCCATACACCATGAAGATGATGCAGGACGGCAAGGACGGCAAAGAAAGTGAGCAGCCGGATGCCGAGGGAACCGAGGCGCGGGCGTGGTTTAAAGAGAATCGCGAGAGCAGCAGCCTCACCGCAGATGACGGGACCGAGCTTGCCGCCTGGTATTTTGCTGCGTCGGAGAGCACGCACGACTACGCCGTCTGCCTGCATGGATATACCAACGAGCCCATCGGTATGGCCCGATACGTCAAGCGATTCCACGACCGCGGCATGAACGTGCTCGCGCCCGCCGCCCGTGCCCACGAGCGCTCCGGCGGCGACTATATCGGCATGGGCTGGCCCGAGCGCCTCGACATCGTCGCGTGGATCGGGCGAATTGTTCAGGCCGACCCCGAGGCGCGCATCCTGGTCTTTGGCGAGTCGATGGGCGCGGCGACTGCCATGAATGTAGCGGGGGAATCTGTGCCCGCAAATGTGAAATGCATTATCGAGGACTGCGGTTATACAAGCGTTTGGGACGAGTTTTCTCTGCAGCTCAAGGACGTGTTCGGCCTGCCCAGCTTTCCCTCGCTCGATGTAGCAAACTTGGTGTGCAACGTGCGCGCAGGCTACGACTTTCATACGGCGAGCAGCGTGGATCAACTCAAACACGCGACGGTTCCCATGCTTTTTATCCACGGCGACCAAGACACCTTTGTACCGTACAGTATGCTCGACCAAAACTACGACGCGTGCGCCAGCAAGATCAAGCAAAAGCTCACCATCCATGGCGCCACGCACGCCAAGAGCGCGCAGGTCGATCCCGAGCTCTACTGGAACACGGTCGACGACTTCCTCGGAAAGAATTTTTAGGCAAAAAGCAACGTCCGGGGCTTTATCTGACCCCCTATTTTCGGAAGTATGCGGCAAAATCTGGAACTGCCGACCAGACCGCAGTTTTATCAACAATTTATCAGGGGTTTTGTTGCCAAAAAACGTCGTGTGCTCGGCGGTCTCGAAATTTGCCGCATACTTCCGGAAAACCGCCCGCGAGCGCTGTGCTCGCGGGCGGCTTTTGCTCGACTTACGCCACAAAGGCACTTGATATGTTCAATAGCTAGGCGCTATTTGACCTCGATGAGCTCATACTTGCTCGTGCCCAGGCCGATCTTCTCGGCGTGTGCGATGCAGGAGCGCCAGTCGGTGTCGGGATGTGTGATGCAGAAGGGGTCCTTGGCCTGCTCGCCCTCCAGATGCTCGTGGTCGTGCTCCATTTTGGCCGCGCTGTCGGTGAGCTCGGTGTTAGGCAGCGGCTCGGACGCCAGGACGGCGTCGGCGCAGGCCTGGTCGATGGCGACCGGGTCGAAGCTCGCGAACATGCCGATGTCGTTGACGATGGGCGTGTCATTCTCGGGATGGCAGTCGCAGTTGGGGCTGATGTCCATGGCGAGCGAGATGTGGAAGCTCGGGCGGCCGTCGACGATGGCCTTCGTATACTCGGCGATCTTGTAGTTGAGTACGTCGGCCGCGGCATCATAGTCGGGCTTGATGCAGTCCTGGTTGCACGCCGCAATGCAGCGTCCGCAGCCCACGCAGCGATCGTGGTCGATGGCAGCCACGTGAACCGTGCGGGTGCTGCCGTTGGCAAGCTCGCGCTCACGCGTACCGTCAAACGTGATGGCGCTGTGCGCGCAAATCTTCTCGCAGGCACGGCAACCCACGCAGTTGGTAGTATCGACGCTCGGCTTGCCGGCGGCATGCTGCTCCATCTTGCCGGCACGGCTGCCGCCGCCCATGCCCAGGTTCTTCATGGCGCCGCCAAAGCCCGCCTGCTCATGGCCCTTAAAGTGCGTAAGGCTGATCACAATGTCGGCATCCATGAGTGCCTGGCCGATCTTTGCCTCGCGCACATACTCACCACCCTCGACCGGGACGAGCGCCTCGTCGGTACCCTTGAGGCCGTCGGCGATGATGATCTGGCAACCCGTGGCATACGGGGTAAAGCCGTTCTGGTAGGCGGTGTCGATGTGCTCGAGCGCGTTTTTGCGACTGCCGACATAGAGCGTGTTGCAGTCGGTGAGGAAGGGCTTGCCGCCCAGCTCCTTCACGACATCCGCGACGGCGCGGGCGTAGTTGGGGCGCAAAAAGCTCAGATTGCCCAGCTCGCCAAAGTGAATCTTAATGGCGACGAACTTGTTCTCAAAGTCGATCTGCTCAATACCGGCGCGACGGATGAGGCGCTTGAGTTTGTCGAGCTGGCTCTCGCGAGCATGCGTGCGCAGGTTGGTGAAGTACACCTTTGCTGGTGCTGCGGGTGCAGTTGCGGTCATAGATATATCCCCTCGGTCTATATGGCGTTACAGACATAAGAGGATGGTACCCGTTGAAGTAGGGTCGAAGTCAAGCGCAACACCGAGTCGTTAGGCACTCATTGGGGACGGACTTAAATGAGTGCTTGCCGCCCGGCCGGCGAATCGGCAAAGACTGTCCCCGATGACTACTCCTGCACCTTGAGGGCTTCGGCCAGGCTGACGCGCTTGATAGAGCGCGTGTGTAGCAACGCCACGACCAGGTAGGTCGCAAAGCCAATGCCGACGCATGCCGCCATGGACCAGGTCGGCACGTAAATCTCGATATTGCCGTTATAGGCGAGCAGCATAGAGCGGAAGATGGCCGTGAGCGAGCCGATGATCACCGGCAGGCTCAGCACGAGCGACGCCGCCACGCACAGCGTGATCGAGCGGATGTACAGATGCGAGATCTCGCTATCTCGATAGCCAAAGACTTTCATATAGCTGATCGAACGGGCGCTGTGGTCGATCACGGCCTTGGTCAGCAGGTACATAAACAGCAGGAAGATAAACACCGCGAGCCCGACCATCATGCCGATCATTTTGCTCATCATGCCGATGAACTGGTCGCCCACGGCGCGCATGTCGTCGGGCGTGGTGTCGCCGGCAAAGTAGCGCGCGTCGAGGTCGAGCTTCTCGTCGCTCACATAGCCGTTAAAGTAGGCGGCATCGTTGTCGAACAGCTCGTTAAAGTCATCGATACTCATATAGATATTCATGTCCGACTTGGAGCCCCAGGCATAGTCCTTGCCCGCGTACTCAAGGGAATAATGCTCGCCCTCGTACTTATCGCTGAGTGTGACCTTCTGGCCCTCGCTCCAGCCAAACTTGTCGAGCAGGCCGCCGCCAAAGACAACGCGGCCGTCGCCGACGTCGAGGTCTTTCCAATAACGCGAATCGGATGAAATGCCGTAGACGGAAATCGTCTCCTCACCATTACCATCGCCACGGTCGTATTGCAGCTGGTAAACGGCGTATTTCTCGGCCTGCGCGATTGCGCCCGCGCCGTTGTCGGTCGTATTGACCGGATGGATATCGTCGTTGTCAGTGTCGATCTTAGAGGCCTTGTCGATCAGGTCGATAGCCTCATCGCGGTCGCAGCCGAGGGCATCGGCCAGGTCGTCGAGGCGCGCATAGAGCGCATCCTTCTTGTCCTGAACGCTTGCGAGCGCGTCCTGCGCCGCGGCCAGGCTCTCGGCAGACGGAGAGCTGGCTACGGCATCGGCTGCCGTCTGCGCCGCATCGGCCGCGTCGTCAAGCTCGTCATCGGCATCCTGGGCGGCAGAAAGCAGCGCGCCGTCAATCGACTGCAAGCGCTCGAGCGCCGACCACTGCTCGCGTTCCTCGACAGTGCCCTCGAGCTCCAGCGGAGCCTTGAGCGTGTACTGGTGCTCGGCGACCAGGCTCGTCTCGAGATTGTCCGCATAGTGCGTCATCGTGGGCAGAATCGCCAGGCCAAAGAGCAGTAGCAGCGAGGCAAACGCGATGCCCACGAAGAGCGTGGCGAAGTTGCCCAGATTGCGCAGGAAGATACGCAGGCGGAAGCGGGAAACAAAACCCATGCGCTCCGGCAGCTGCAGGCCGCGCTTGGTGCCCGATTTGCCGCTCGCCTCGTGACGAAGGAACTGCAACGGCGTCTTGCCCATCTTGCGAAGCAGACCCACCAGCGTGATGAGGATGAGCGCGGCGGCGGGAACCACGGCACACTTCACGAAGATCTCCCAGCTCCAGTACACCTGGAAGGGCGGCAGGCTGTACGAGCCGTAGTAGAGACCGCGCATGGGCTCGGTAAAGAACGCAACGCCGAACGCGGTGCCCAAAAGCGCCGCGAGCACGCCCACGATGGCGGGAAGTGCCAGGTAGTGCAGCACGATCTCGCGGCGGCGATAGCCGCTGGCGAGCAGCGTGCCGATGATGGCGCCCTCCTCCTCGATGGTGGCGTCGGTGAGCACCACAAAGACGAACGCCATGATCACGATGATGATGTCGAGCAACGTCATCCACATCATGGAGTCGCCGTCCACGTCGTCGCGCGCATAGCCAATGCCCTGGTTGGAATCGGCATCGATCAGATCGTCCACGCGCGCATTGGCATCGGTCAGCGCCTCGACCATATCCTGCTCGGCATCGATGCGGTCCGCGGTGGGGAGGTCGCGATCGGCAAAGGTGAAGGAGTAGGTGTAGGCAGGTGCACCACCGGCATCCTCGAGCGCGGCAAAGCCGGCGTCGGTGACCTCGGCCACACCATAGGTGATGGTGTTCACCGTAAAGTCCGAATTGTTGAGGAACAGTGCCTGGCTATCGGGCTGGGTCATGATGCCGCAGATGGTGTAGGTGCGGCCCTCAAGCTCAACCTTATCGCCCACGACAAGGTCGTTGTTGGTGGCGAAGACACGGTCGATTGCCACCTCATCGTCCGTCTTGGGCTGCCTGCCTTCGCAGTAGGACGCAATGTCAACCTTGGTGCGATGCGCGTAGGTGCGCAGGGTGCGCTTGGTGCCGTCGTCGCCGGCGGTCTTTTTGATGATGGCGTCGATGGAGAAATTCTTGTAGAGCGTGACGCCGCCGACGTCCTCAGCCGCGTCTTCGGCAGCCTTGAGCTGCTCGTCGGTGGCCTCGAAGGAGGTAGTCACGCGGCCGTCCTCGATCGTGTACTCATCGCGCATGTCGTCAATGAGGCAGCCGATGGAATGCGCCGCGAGCAAAAAGCCCGACGTGAGGGCGATGCTTCCGCACATAAGCAAAAAGATGCCCAGGTACTTACCGACATTGCGGCGTAGCTCGCGCGGGAGTCGCTTTGCGAGAGGTGTCATGGCGTCGCCTACCAATCGAGATCGGCGGCCGCGATGGGCGATTCGTTGAGCTCGTCCTCGACGATACGGCCGTCGCGCAGGCGCATCACGCGATTTGCCATGCGCGCGATGGCGGCATTGTGGGTGACAATGATGATGGTGCAGCCGTAGGTGCGGTTGACATCCTCCATGAGCTGCAAGATTTCCTTGGACGTCTTGTAGTCAAGCGCGCCCGTGGGCTCGTCGCACAGCAGCAGGCCCGGGTTTTTGACGAGCGCGCGGCCGATGGCGCAACGCTGCTGTTGGCCGCCCGAGACCTGGCGCGGGAACTTGTTGCGGTGCTCGTAGAGGCCCAGCGAACGCAGCAGGTCGTCGATGTTGAGCGGGTTTTTGGACAGGTGCGCCGTGACCTCGATGTTCTCCTTGATGGTGAGATCGGGCACCAGGTTGTAGAACTGAAAGACAAAGCCCAGCTCGCGGCGTCGGTATTCGCCCAGATCGGTAGGTTTGAGCACCGTGAGGTCGCAGCCGTCCACCATGATGGAGCCGCCGTCGGCATCCTCTAGGCCGCCGATGAGATTGAGGAACGTCGATTTGCCCGAGCCCGAGGGCCCCAGCATGACGCAGATTTCGCCGCGGTTGATGGACGTATCGATACCGTCGAGCACCATCAGGCGCGCATCGCCGTCGCCGTAGTGTTTCTTGAGTCCGTTGACCTGGACGTAGGCTTTCTGCGCTGCCATGTCATCCCCCATTGTTAGCCTTCTACTACTTTTCTAGGGTAATAGTAAACCTCGGCGAACTATTTTTAAGCGGCAGGCGCAATTTTTTCCAACCTACTCATTGGGGACAGACTTAAATGACTGAAACCACTCATTTAAGTCTGTCCCCAATGAGTGCCGCTAGGGACGCTCTTTCGCCACCCGACAGATAGGGACAGCCCTTGCCAGCCCGGCCGGCGAGCCGGCGAATCGGCAAAGACTGTCCCCGATGACTAGTCGTTTAAGAACGTCCCCAATGGCTAGGTGGCTAGGCGCGGGATTTGGCGTGTGCGAGGGCTAGGCCTACGGCGGCGATGGCGGCGGCGAAGAGCACGGTGACGCCCAGGTCGCAGGCGATGTCGCCCAGCACGGTGGACGTCAGGTCCGCGGCGAGCGCCTTGCTGATCGCGTCGTTCACCCAATATGTCGGCACAAAGTGCGCCACCGTCTGCACGGCCGAACCCATCAGCGACAGCGGCATCCAAGCGCCTCCCAAAAACGTCATGAGCATGCCGAGTAAGTTGCCCACGCCGTTGAGCAGCTCCTCGCGCGCGCCCAAGCTCGACAGGGTAAAGCCAACGGCCAGCGGCGTGCACGCCAGGGCAAACGTCGCTGCCAGCGCCAGACACACACGACCCACACCGACCTCGGCAACCGCGCCGGCAAAGCCCGCGACACCCACCATGCTCGACACGAACCAGATGCAGACGGTGAGCACCGCGGCGGCCGCGAACACAGCAAGCGAACGCTGGCGCTCGGAGACCGGGCCGGCCTCCATGCGGCGCACGCGCTCGGGCTCGTTCATGCCCGAGAACACCAATCCCACCGACACGATGACCGACGAGATGATCGCGTACGCGCCAAAGTTGAAGTACGACTCGAGTGGGGCGACGGCAGTCGATTCGACCTTGACCTGCTCGATCTGGACCTCGGCGCGCTTGGCGGCAGCATGCTCGGCGGCCTTGGCGACCTCGCCGTCGGAAGCAGCTGGCTCAAGCGCCGCCGCAGCACCCGCGAGCGAGATCCAGCGTGAGGCCTCGGCAGACGAAAGCGCCGCCGCCATGGTGCCGGAGCCGTAGGTCACATCGAGCCTGGGCAACTCCTCCCCCGCGCGGGCGGCCGCAACGAGGTCGTCCTCGAACCCCTCCGGGATAAAGAACACGCAGTCGGCGCTGCCCTTGGCGCTGTTACTCTTGGCGAGCGCGTCCGCAAGGTCGTACGTGTCGTCGCCGACGCCCGTGACCAGGTCAAAGCGTGAGCCTAGGTGCTTGGTAAGCGCCCGCGAAAGGTCGCTATTGTCGCGGTCGACCACGATCACGTTGGTGTCGTAGGGCTCGTACTCGGTAAGCTGCGACGAGTTCCAGCTCACCGATGCCGCGATGAATACGCCCATGAGCGAGATGAACACCGTATAGATGAGCAGATAGAGCGGGTGCGCGAGCGCCATGCGAAGCGCGGTCTTAAAGGTGCTCATAGCGGCTCCTTCCAAAGATCAGCGTAGCGGCGGCGACAAACACCAGGGCCATCAGGACGAGCGCACCAGCGCGAACGGCAAAGGGCCCCAGGTCCTCAAAGAAATACAGGCGATTGAACATGTCGCAGATGAGCTTGACGGGGTTGAGCCAGCACTCGGCCGGGCAGGCGCGGGCGACGTCGTCGGCAAGCGCCATCGCCGGCTCGCCGTAGAGGCCGGCGAACAAGGCACACGTGGTGGCAAAGCCCGTGAGGATGCCCGACTTGGACGCCTTGCCGCCCTTAACGGGCAGCGTGCCCACAAAAAGGCCCAGGCCCGTGGCGGCAAGCGCGGACACGGCGCCGCCCACCAGACACAGCCCCTCGCGCCCGCCAAAGTCGACGCCAACGACTAGGCGCACGTAGCCGATCGCAACCGCCATCGATGCAAAGGAAACCAGCCACGAGCCGACAAAAATGCCGGCCAGCGACGCCGTCTTGGAAAGACCGCCCACGCAGCGGCGCGCGCCAAGGCCCGACAGATTAGGCTGCAAATCGACGACGCTCAAGGCGGCAAACTCGGCAGACATCATCGCGACCAGGCCAAAAAGCGCGTAATAGTAGATGACCGTGCCATCGGGCGTGGTGCGCGTCAGGCTCACGCGGCGGGTTCCGCCCTCGAGCGACAGGGCGTGCGCAACCGCCGCCGGATCGGCGAGCGCCGCCGGGTTGTCCTGGGCAATCTTGGACATGAGCTCGGCATTTTGCGTATACGAGCTTGCCACCGTTTCAAGGATGCTGCGGTCGGTGAGCACCGACGAGGCGCGCGAGCTGTCGTAACTCGACAGCAGCGTGAGCCTGGGCGTGCCCGCGGCATCAACCGTATAGATGCCCGCGACCTCGCCGGACTTGAGCGCACGGTTCGCGGCGTCCACATCCTCGCACTCGTGGATCTCGAGCAGCTGATCGTTGTCTTCCTTGGCAAGCGACGTCGCCACGCCCTTAAAGGTCGAAGCGTCCCAAGCCTCGTCCGCCACGACGGCAACCGGCACCGGGTCGATCTTGCCGTCGGAGCTGAGGTTAGCAAACATAAACATGAACATCGTGGAAAGTGCGACGGGAAAGAGAGCACCCCAGACCCACGTGCTCGGCCGGCGCAGCAGCGTCTTGACCGTAGTGATGATGGTGTTGAACATGGCTGCCCCCTAGTCGCGCAGCTCGCGGCCGGTGATCTCGAGGAACACGTCGTTGAGGGTCGGCGGTTCGGAATAAATGCGGCCGAGCGCCACGTCATGCGAACGCAGCACATCGAGAATGTCCGTCAGGTTATGCGGGCTCGCCTCGCACGAAAACGTGAGCTGGCCCGCCGTCGCCGACAGGTCCAGGACATGCGGCAGGCTCGCGACGGCACCGAGCGCCGCGCTCGGCACCTCGCCGACCTCGATCACGATCTTCTCGCCCATCTGAATCATGCGCTTGAGCTCGTCGTTGGTGCCCTGCGCCAGCACGCGCCCGCCGTCCATGATCATGATGCGGCTGCAGATCTGCTCGACTTCCTCCATGTAATGGCTGGTGTACACCACCGTGGCGCCCTCGTCGCGCAGGCGGCAGATGCCCTCCAGGATGGCGTTGCGGCTCTGCGGATCGACTGCCACCGTGGGCTCGTCAAAGAAGATGAGCTCGGGCTTGTGCGCGATGCCACAGGCAATGTTGAGGCGGCGTGCCAAGCCGCCCGAGAGCTTTCCGGGACGAAACTTGGTAAAGTCGCCCAGGCCGACAAAGTCGATCGCCTCGTCCACCAGCGCGCGGCGGCGCTTGCGGTCGTTGACGTAGAGGCTGCAGAAATAGTCGATGTTTTCGCGCACGGTGAGCTCGTCGAACACCGCCACCTGCTGTGGCACCACGCCGACGCGACGCTTAAGGTCGTAGCGGGTGGGCGTCATGGGCTCGCCGAACAGCTCAATGGTGCCTTTGTCGTAGGCAAGCAGCTGCAAGATACAGTTGATGGACGTGGTTTTGCCCGAGCCGTTGGGGCCCAGCAGGCCAAAGATCTCGCCGGGGGCGATGCTCAGGTTAAAGTGGTCGAGCGCAATAAGGTCATCGTAGCGCTTGACGAGGTTTTCGACGTGGACGATGTCTGTCATGAGGCGGCCCTTCTGTTGGTCGTGGCCCGGTACGATTGCATCATCGCAGGAGCGGACGGCGCGCACCAGTGAGCTTTGTCACGAGTGCGAGGGGGCGGAGGCGAAACCCCCGCTCGCGCGAGCGATCGACGCCGCTTTGCCGCGCGGGAGGAATGTCACGGTTGCCCCGGGCGGCGCCTCCCCCGCGCGCGGCTTCGCGTACAATACCCGTATGAACAGGCTTTTCGACAAATCGATCGTGCTGGCGTGCTGCATTGCGGCCGCCACGGGCCTTGCTGTGGACGCTCGCCTGGTCGCGGCGTTTTGCCTTGGCGTTATTGCCACCTCGCTGGCCGAGCTCGCACAGAAGGAACGCACGAGCCGCACAAGCGAGGCCGCGAGCTACGCTTACATCATCGCGGCTGTCTTCGTGCCGCCGTTTGTGCCGTTTGCGCCCCTCGCCCTCTATGACATCGCGCGGCGCGTGCGCCGTGAACGCGTTTGGGTCGCGCTGGGCATTGGCGTCGCCTTTGTCTTTGCACTCGTCGCGGACCTTCGCGCCGACGCGCTTGCCGCTCGAACGCTCCTGCTGACCGCCATCCTTTCAGTCGCCGCCACCCTACTGTCACTGCGTACCGCCCAGTTGGAGCGCGAGCAGCAGCGCATGCGCCGCATCCGCGACGAGCTGCAGGAACGAGCCCTCGCGCTCGAAGCGCGCAACCGTGACCTTGCCGACCGCCAGGACTACGAAGTCGAGCTCGCGACACTCGCCGAACGCGCCCGCATCGCGCGCGAGATCCACGATAGCGTTGGCCACCAACTTACACGTGCCTCGCTGCAGACCGAGGCCCTGCGCGTCGTGCACGCCGACGAGCCCAGGGTTGCCGCCGATTTCGCCGACGTCAAGCACACCGTTGACGAGGCGCTCCAACTTGTGCGCGCCAGCGTCCACGCGCTCAATGACACTGCCGCCGACCTCTCCGTACAGCTCGAGTGCATCGTGGAAGGCGCGTGCTCAGATGGCGGCCCGCAGATTGAGCTTGAGGTTTTGGCCGAGCATGCGCCCGCCAACATCACCAACTGCTTTGCGGCGGTCCTGCGCGAGGCGCTCTCCAACACCATGCGCCACGCCCGCGCGCAAAACGTTGTTGTGCGATGCTTGGAGCATCCATCGTTTTACCAGCTCATCGTTACCGACGATGGCACGGGCGGGACCCAGACGGGCGGTCGCGGCATCGCCGAGGGCATGGGGCTCGGCTCCATGCGCGAGCGCGTCGAGGCGCTTGGCGGCACCTTCACCGCCGGCCCGCGCGCCGGCGCCGGCGGCTGGCGTGTGTTTGCCACCGTTCCCAAACAGCAAGGAGATGAGGCCCGATGAGGCTCATAGTTGTCGACGACGACCGTTTGGTGGTCGATTCGCTCAAGATTATCCTGGGCGCACAGCCGCAGATCGAGGTGGTGGGTACCGGCGCCAATGGCGACGACGCGGTCGCGCTCTACGCCGAGCACGCGCCCGATATCGCGCTACTCGACATCCAGATGCCGGGGCGCGACGGCCTTTCGGCGGCACGCGAGATCCTCGAGCGCGACCCTGCGGCGCGCGTGGTGTTTCTGACAACATTCTCGGATGACGAGTACATTGTGTCGGCGCTCAAACTGGGCGCCCGCGGCTACCTGATCAAAACCGATGTCGCCGCCATTCCACCGGCACTGGCGCAGGTCATGGACGGCAAACGCGTGCTCGAGGGCAAGGCGATCGAGGACATCGATTTTGACGGGACAGGCGCCGATGCCAGCACGCCTCGCCGACCCGCCGCCTTTGCCAGCCTGACCGACCGTGAGTTCGAAGTCGCCGAGCTCATCGCCCGCGGCCTCGATAACAAGGAGATTGCCGCCGCCGCTTACATGGGCGAAGGCACCGTACGCAACCACATCAGCTCGATCCTTGCCAAAATGGGCCTACGCAACCGCACGCAGATCGCCATCGCCTACCTGCGAGGGTAATTGCCCAACAACCGACCACCCCGGCATAGCAAAATGGCTGCTATCGATTTAATGCCATTTCAAAACTATGCCGGTTTACTACGATGAATCACCTACCTTCGACCACGGCAAATTGCACGCTTCCAAAACCGCAGGTAGAACGCTTGCGATATTTAGAAAAATGCAGTCATGGTCGGGAATGTCGAGTTCATCGTAGTAAACCGGCATAGTTTTGTTCGGGCGGCCCTGCGCGAGTGCCTCCGCAAGCCTTGCGAGACCAAAATGATCTGCTTTCTTCCGCCCGCGGAGATCGGCTGACGGCGCCCGCCACGAAATGGGCCCATCTACTACGTTTGACCCGATACCCCTGACCATAGCCGCGTTTCATGAAAAATCGCAGGCGTTCTACCTGCGGTTTTCATTTCACATTACTTGCCGTGGTCGAGGGCTGCCGCCTAAACATAGTAGATGGGCCCATTTCGTGGCAGACGGGTCACGCGGCAGCCCTCGCAAGGCAAAAATGATCCGTTTCCCTCTGTCCACGGGAGATCAAAGGCTGTTACTGATATGGTGCCATTTCAAAACTATGCCGGTTTACGGGGCTAAAGTCGGAGCCCTCATCCATACCCCCTATTTTTGAAAAACAGCAAGCAGTCTACCTGCGGTTTTATTATCTTGGTTTTCGATATGGTCGGAGGTTCGCTATCCAGCCCCGTAATCCGGCATAGTTTTGTTCGCGACGGCCCAACCGCGCGTTTAAGCGCGGGGCCGGCGGGGCATTTTTGCCCCGCCGGCCCCTATTCCAGTTCTACTCCTGCGCTACTCCGGCTTAGTTTCTACCGTGGGAGTCTTGTCCGCCGCAACTGGAGTGCGGGCGGTGTCCATGCTCAGGCAGTGTTTAGGGCAGCTTTCGATGCACTCGCCGCACACCACGCAAGCATACGGGTCGATCGACCACGTTCCGCCCTTGCGATCGACCGCGAGCGCGCCCGCCGGGCAACGCCGCGCGCACATGCCGCAGCAGATGCACACGTCCATGTCATTGACGATATGCCCGCGCAAGCGCTCGGGCGCCGTCAGCTTCTCCTGCGGATAGCACACCGTGACCGGCTGCTTGACCATAGAACCCAAGGCCATCTTGGCAAATGTCAGCAAACTCATGCCGCGCCTACCTTTCCGTGCAGCTAATGCAGGGGTCGATGGTCAGGGTAATCATGGGCACGTTGGCAATGAGCACGCCCTGCAGCGCATGCGTCAGACCCGCCAGGTTTTGCGACGTCGGCGTGCGCACGCGGAAACGGTCCAGGTTCTTGGTGCCGTTGCCGCGCACATAGTAATACGCCTCGCCGCGCGGCTGCTCAATCACAACCTCGCCGCGCGCGCCGTCGGCCGGCGTGAGCTTGGTACGCCCACCGATACCGTCGTGCGGAATCTTGCCCACAAGCTCCTTGATGATGTCCATAGCCTGCGTGACCTCGGCGCAACGCACCTGGCAGCGGGCATAGCAGTCGCCATCGGTAGCGACAATTGGCTCAAACGCAGCCAGATCCGCATAGGCGCCGTCGCCAAACATGCGCACGTCATAGTCCACGCCCGAGGCGCGCCCGAACGGGCCGACCATCGACAGATCCAGCGCGTCCTTCTTGCTGATCACGCCCACGCCATGCAGGCGCTCGCCACAGCTGGCGTCGTCCAAAAACGTATGCACCAGGGCCTCGTAGTCGGGACGCATGGCATCGAGCGTCTGGACAATGCCCGCCAGCTCGGAGTCCTCAATGTCGTGCTTTAGGCCGCCGATCTCGTTAATCGACAGAATCACGCGCCCGCCGCACGTGCTCTCGAAGATCTTGAGAATCTGCTCGCGCAGGGTCCACGAACGATAGAACAGCGCCTCGAAGCCAAAGGCATCGGCAAGCAGGCCCAGCCACAGCAGGTGCGAGTGAATACGCGAGAGCTCGTGCAGAATGGTGCGGATATACTGCACACGGCCGGGCACCTCGATGTCGAGCATGCGCTCGCAGGCGCTGGCATAGCCATAGCTATGGCCCACGGCGCAGATGCCGCAGATGCGCTCGGCGATGTAGCCAAACTGGTGCATGTCGCGCTTTTCGGTGAGCTTCTCGAGTCCGCGGTGCACAAAGCCGATCTGCGGAATTGCCTCGATGACGCGGTCGTCATCGATCACAAGGTCCAGATGAAGCGGCTCGGGCAGTACTGGGTGCTGCGGGCCAAACGGAATAACGGAGCGATGTGCCATGGACCTTACGCCTCCTCTTTCTGCTTGTCGCGGGCGGCCTTGGCGGCAAGCGCCGCGCGGACCTTGGCCGCTTTCTCGGGATCCATGGCGGCGAGCTTTGCCTCCATCTCGGCAGCCTTGAGCGCGGCCTTCGCAGCAGCCTCATCGTGCTGAGCATCGGAGCCGGCAGCCGCAGCGGGCTGAGCGACAGCAGCACCCGCAGCATCGCCGGCACCTGCGGCGCCCTCCCCTGCAGCAGCGGCAGCCGCGGCAGCCTTCTCGGCGGCGGCCTTGCGCGCCTTGGCCTCGGCAGCCGCGCGGACCTTCATGGCCTTCTCACGCGCAGCCTTCACCTCGGGCGTGATAACGCTCATGGGCTCGGCAGTCGAGACCTGGTAGAAAAAGCCCTTAAAGTCGACCTGCATATCGGTGATGGCAAGACCGAATAGGTCGTGGACCTCATTTTCAAACGGGAATACCGCCGGATAATACGAGCTGATGGACGGAATCTCCTGGTACCGGTCGATTCCCTCGACTACCAGGTTCTCAATCGCATAGCTGCCGTCCTGCGCAATATGCTCCTGAGCAGCATGAACGTTGATAAACGTATAGACCAGACGATACGTGCCGTCGTCGACATTGCGCTCGGCGTGCATTTGCACAAAGCGCGCGCCGACGCCCTTGAGCGCCTGGACATGCGACAGGAGCTCGTCGATCCCGACGGTGGTATAGATAGCCTTTTGCATTACTCGGCCTCCTTTGCAGCGGCGGGTGCGGCGGGCGTCCCAGCAGGTGCGTCGCCAGCGGCAGGCGCGTCACCGGCACCGTCAGTCCCGGCCCCCGCAGCCACAAACCCGTCCTCGCCCAGCTCAACGCCACCGTCCCAGGTGGCGGCGCCGCCCACGGTGAGCGGATCGCCGCCGGCGCGCATCACGGCCTCCTTCTGGTCCAGGATACCGCACGCCTCCACGATGGCATCGATCACCGTTTCGGGGCGAATGGCGCATCCGGGCGCGTACACGTCCACGGGAATCGCGCGGTCCACGCCGCCGATCACGTTGTAGGCATCGCGGAACACGCCGCCCGAGCACGCGCAGATGCCGCAGGCCACCACGCACTTGGGCTCGAGCATCTGGTTGTAGATCTGGCGCACGACAGGCAAGTTCTGAGCGTTGACCGAGCCCGTCACCAAAAAGATATCCGCATGCTTGGGGTTGCCGGTGTTGACCACGCCAAAGCGCTCCGCATCGAACAGCGGCGTGAGCGAGGCCAGCACCTCGATATCGCATCCGTTGCAGCTCGAGCCATCGTAATGAATAACCCACGGCGAGCGCGACATTTTATGATCCATGGATGCCGCCTCCTAAATAAACACGTCGACGAGGATGGGCATAAGGTTGAGCAGGCCAAACACCAGCGCCACGCCCCAGCCGAGCTTAAAGCAGCTGCGCCAGGTGCTACGGGCAAAGGTGTTATCGATCAGCACCTCGACAAAATACGTCGCGGCCATCACGACCAGGGCCACGACCCAGCTCACCGGGTTGTCCCAAACAAAGAACATGCCCACCCACATCAAAAACAGCACGGTCTCGCACCAGTGCATAAGGGTCATCTTGGCCAGCGTGCCGCCGCTCATCTCGGTGGCGACGCCCTGGACAATCTCCTGATGCGCGTGATGCGAGTACGAAAGATCAAACGGCGACTTGCGCAGCTTGATGGTAAGCACCGCAAGCAGCGCCAGGAAAATGGGCGCGCTGCACACGATGATGGGGGCCGACTGCCCCGTCACGGCAATGGAATCGAAGCTGTCGGTGGCAAGGTACAGGCCCACACTCATCAGCAGAACGGCGGGCTCGTAACTCATGACCTGCAGCAACTCACGATCGGCGCCAACCTGGGCAAACGGGCTTTGCGTCGAGGCGGACGCCAGCACCACAAAGATCGCGGCGAGCGTCACCATAAAGGCGCACAGCAGCGTGTTGGAACCCGACACAAAGATGCCGCCGCCCACCACGGTAAAGATGAGCGCGCACGCCATGTAGGTATCGTCCATGGTGTTTACGCTGGCGGGGGCCTTGCGCAGCAGCTTGGCAACGTCGTAGAAGGGCTGCAGCAGGCGCGGGCCCACGCGGCCCTGCATGCGGGCGGACAGCTTGCGGTCGATGCCGTCAATCAGGCCACCAACAAGCGGCGCTAGCAGGGCAAACGCCACGGTGCCAATAAATATGCCCACGACACCCGAACCTTCAAAATACTTGCCGCGCAACACCGAGGGCGCGCTCATGGCAAGCCGCTCGGGTCCAATCCACGCGCAGCACAGCAGCGCAAACAAGATAATGCTGCAGCACACGACGCTGCCCGCGGGGCCGATACGCTTCTCGCCAAGGACGTCCTCCGAGTACCAATTGCGCTTTTCGGCCTTCACCTCGTGTCCCATCGAGCCGCGGAAATGGCGGTAATTGTCGGTTCCCACGCCCGAAAGATATACGTTTACGTGCGGTTTGTTGCTCACGCGGAATGAAGTCAGCAGCACCACGGCGATAAACGCCACGATAACCACCATCAGATACATGGCGTCCTTGCCAATAACGTACGGCACGCGGCCAAACACCATGGCCAAGTAAGGCGACACCAGACCGCTCGAGATAACCGGGAACGCCACGCAGCACAGAATCAGTAGCGCGGCGATGGTGTTGAGCGCCATCCATTCGGTCTTATGGACATTGACCTCAACGTTTTGAGCCGTGGGGTCGACGCCCGAAAGCTTGGCAAGCCACTTGCCCCAGAAGAAAAACGTCGCGGCCGAGCCAAAGGCAAGCACCATGATCATGAGCACGTTGCCGGTCTGCGCAAACGCCACCAGGGCGCCCCACTTGGACACGAGCATGCCAAACGGGGCAACAAACATGCCCATGATGCCCAGCATCATCAGACGCGTCAGGTGCGGCATGCGGCTGAACATACCGTCCATGTCCTCGATATTGCGGCTGCCGATATGATGCTCGGCCGTGCCCACGCACAGGAACAGCAGCGACTTGGCCACGGTATGGAACAGGATTAGGAAGATGGCGGCCCATACGGCCTCGGGCGCGCCAACGCCCAGGCAGGCGCTGATAAGGCCCAAGTTGGAAATAGTGGAGTACGCAAGCACGCGCTTGGCGTTGCTCTGCGAGATGGCCATAAGGGCAGCGAGCAAAAACGTGATGGCACCAACACTCGTGACCATAAAGCCGGTCACGGGATAGATGGCATAGAGCGGGCTCAGCTTGACCATCAGGAACACGCCGGCTTTGACCATGGTGGATGAGTGCAGCAGGGCGCTCGTGGGCGTGGGGGCAACCATGGCGCCCAGTAGCCAAGTGTGGAACGGCATCTGTGCGGCCTTGGTGAGCGCGGCGAGCGACAGCAGGACGACCGGCATCACCAGTAGCGCGGACTGCGCGGTTCCGGCGCCGGAAAGCTCGATCATGCCCGAGATGGTCAGCGGCATGCCGTTAACGTGCAGGTACATGAGCCCGGCCAAAAACGCGATACCGCCCAGCATGTTGAGGATGATCTGGGTAAAGGCGTTTTTGATGGCCTCGGGCGTGCGCGTGTAGCCAATCATAAGGAACGAGCACACGGTGGTGATTTCCCAACCGCAGAACAGCCACTCCAGGTTATCGCTCGTCACGATGACGAACATGGCCGAGAGGAACAGGAACATAAGCGCCAGGAACTGCGGACGACGGTCGGGCGCGGTCTGCCCGCGCAGTGCGGCCTCGTGCTCGTCGTGAGCCTGAAAGTCCTTCATGTAGCCCAGGGCGTACACGCAGATCAGGCTGCCGACGATGCCAACGGCAAGGACCATGATCACGCTCATGTAGTCCAGGTAGAGCGGGGTTGCAGTGACGGCTTCGGTCGCGGGCAGCGTCATGGCTGCAAAGGCGAGCGAGCCCACCAACTGGACTACGCCGAGCACCGTGGTGAGCGCGTTCCTATATTTGTACGCGTTGTACAGGATGACGGCGCACAGGATGACGTCGATGACGGAGCTGATGATGGAGAGCACGTGCGAGGTGCCGGGTGCCACCTCGAAGCTCTGCGGGCCCGTGCCAAAAAACATGACGGCGACTACAACTGTCACCGCCATAATGATGCCAGAGCCTACAAGCCCTACCGCGTCACGGGCTCGGTCACCGCGCGCAAGCAGCATGCCCAGCGCCGGTACCAGCGGAAACAGGGTAAGGAAATACAGTAGCGTCATACCATCACTCCCCCATGCCAAAACGCTATACATGCATTACGTTATAGCGCTAATTTGAGCACCTGATGGCGGGCTTTCGGCCAACTGTGGGACTTTGGACGTGCGGGGCAAGGAGCTTGTCCGTATTAGAGCAATATGGGGCCCCGTCGCGGCAGTGCAGGGCGCGCCCCACTCCACGGCAGCCTTATCCGATCCGAAAGAGCCCTTAGAGGGGCATCGCGATAGAAAAAATGCGCCCCATAGGCGCACGTTTTCGTTACTCCGTCTTTTTAACGCGCGGCTTGCGACCGCGCGGCTTATCGACCAGCGCGGATTCACCGCTCTCGCGATACTGGCGGCACCAAGCCTTGACCGAAGACTCGCTGGGAATCTTGTGCTTGATCATGGCTTCGCGAACCGTTAAGCCGTTTTCCAAGCGGTCCTTAACCACGGCGAGCTTAACTTCGTACGAATAGGTGTGATGATGCGAACCGGCGTTGAGCACGGCGTCGGCACCGCCCACGGCATATGCGCGGGCCCACTGACGAGCCGTGGCCTGGGGAATGCCAAGCTCCGCGGCGAGGGCGCGATGACCGACCCCCTCTTGGAGGATCTCGACGGCGCGCTGCCTGACCTCGGGCGCATGCGTGCGAGTCCTTGTTGCTTCTGACATACCTGCCACTTCTCGGCCTTAACCGTTAATCTGCTTTCTTACGTGCATGTTAGATAGTAGCATTTTGCTGTTTGCACGTAACAGTTAATTGAAAATCGCAATTTCGCTATCTGGGCATTTGCCATTAATTTGCAACAGTTCTTTAGGTTTTATTTACGCAGCTAGTTGGCTCGCGGCTCATTGAGGGTGTTTTACCAACCAGATTGGTATCTTTTTGTTTCGCTTGGTATGGTTTTCATAATTATTAACCCCTCAGCCTCTGAGCTAGCATGTCAGTCTTCCGCTTACTTTCCAGCTTTCTACTTAACTTTCCAGCTTTCCACTTAACTTTCCAGCTTTCTACCCAGCTTTCCACCTTAGGTGTTAAGTTAAGTGGAAAGTTGGAAAGCTTGGTGGAGGGGTCGGGAGAGCTAAAACACCTTTCTCCAACGGCGGCTGGGCAGTTAGTTCAGATACGTATTTTTCTATGCTGATAAAGCTGCACTATGGTCCCCGGAGAGGGTTCTTTGGCGACCCATTGCACGCAAATCGAGCCAGATAGCTACCGAACCCTAGTTTTGAGCCCCTTTCTTCCCCAAAACGAGCGCCGGATGCGCCTGCTGCGGTCTGGAATTATACGTATCTGAACTAACTGTCCAGCGGAGTCCAAGACTGGGATCGCGCAGACTAGAAAGGGGGCGGCAACCGGGTGGTTGCCGCCCCCTTTGCGAAGCCAGTTGGCTTCGGAACTAGTGGTCGATGCCGTTGAGGTTCACCCTCGTGAGCGTATAGGTCACATAGTCGGGCGATTGAGGCGTTGCGCTCGCCACGTCACCCTTAACCAGGCTCGCTGTCATCACCAAGCGATAGTTCGCGTAGAACTGCTCACGCTGTTCAACCTGCGTGTTGACCTTAACGGTAAAGGGCAGGCTAAACGTCGTATTACCGTTCTTCGTTTTGAACTTGCCGTTCTCCTTCGAGTCAGTGAAGGTGATCGTGCTACCGGAGGGAGCGACCGCGGCAAGCTTACTCTCCGTCACTGTTACGTAGTTTGAGATATCATCCGTTACGCTCTCATACGTGCCGTCGGTTCCGCGGCGCTGAAGCGAGAGCGTGTACACAACAGAGTCTGCGTTCGCAATTGCCTCGGCGGCGTTGCTGAGTCCACCCAGTTCATACGTGGCACCCAGACCAATCGTGCCATTCGCGATCGGACGCAGGTCGTCCACGTTAATGCCAAGCTGCGACTTATCTGGCGCAGAAAGCGTAATGGTCGTATCACCCGTGTCCATGCGATAGTACCCGACGTTACCGCGCTTCGTCTGCGTCAGGCTCGAGGTATTAAGGCCTTCCTTACGCGTCGAAAGCTTGGCGGTATAGGACATCTTGGTACAGGCGTCCTCGCCAGACTGCTTGGACAGGGAGATAACCTTGTTGCAGCCGTCCGGCGTAAGGCGAATCTCTTCCACTACCGTACGCACGGTAAAGGATCCGCCCGCTGCACGCTTGCGGATTCCGGCAAGGTCATGGTCGAGCGTGAGCCTCAGTGAGTCATCACCCGTATCCGTCACAATCTGTGTAAACGCAGGCGTCGAAGCGTCATACGGCTCCCAATCGCTGCCACTCCACCTGTAGTTCTGATTGCCGATGGCAACATAGAACTTCGCAATTGCCGAAGTTCCGCTCGGGAAACTGCTTACTCCCATTAGGTTGTTGTTGGCGCCATAGCGACACAGCGATGTATCGAGCTGATAGAACAGATGGTCGCTCTCTGTATAGTATTGGCTCGGGCTAAACGTAACCGTATCCATGACATCGAGAGAAAGAACGTAGGCGGCACCGTCCTCCGACTTCGAAACCGGAATGCACGCCCCATCTTTTTTGTCGACTACATTCTGCTCATAATTGGACAAGATGCTGTATGTCGATGCCGTACTGTTTTGAATATCGTCGCTGCCATCGGTGCGTAAAACATGATGCAGATTCCAAGATATGCGGCCACCCGAAGAATTCGAGTCAATAGACGAAGCCGTAAAACCGTTGATACTAGCTTGCGTCACGCCGTCGCCCGACTTGGGCACGTTGACAACTAGGTAGACGCTCTCCGATGCACGCTTCTCTCTGCCGGTATCCTTCTCCTTGGGTACCTTTAGCGTATAGCGACTGTTGCTGGGAACGTCAGCACCCGCAACCTTAAACAGCGTCCACTTGCCATCGAGTTTCGCTTTAGCGGTCGCCTCTGCCTCGTTATCACACACGGTCCATGTGCCGGCGCCATCCTGCGTGGCCGACACACCCAAGATCTCGCTCAGCCATCGCTCCTGATATGGATTGCCCGCAGAATCCTTAAAGCCGTCGTTTCCGCTCAGGGAAACGCTCGTTGCTCCGCCTTCGCCCACCGTATAGTGATACTCTCTGCCACCGGCCTTGCCATCAACGTTCGCATCGATGAGCGTAAGCTGGGTGCCCTGGGGCAACCTTCCGTCGGCACCATTGAAGAGGATACTCTTGCCGAGCCCCTTCATCGAGCCGCCAGCAGCCATATAGCTGTCCCAGCCAAAGTCGACTTCCTTCCCATTGGCAGAATTGTATGTCCAGGTAAGCAGACCCGTCATCGGCTCGCCAAAGCTCGTAAGCACGTGTGCATCTTTTCCAAGGTTAGCGTAGTCTTTTTCTTTAAATTGAGTGCCGTAATCATACGTTGCAGTGAAATCGATCTCGAGCTTGCGCTTAACGATGATCGGCACCTGAACGTTGTAGCTCTGACCCGCCTCGGTAAAGGTAACGGTCAGGAGCGTAAAGCGACCTTTGCCGTTGTCCCAATCGGAGCTTGGGCTAAACGACATATTGTTCTTGCCATTGTTCACTACGCGAAGCGTGGGATTGTTCGACGCGTCACCGTCTTTAACGAACACACCGTCCTTGAGTTGGAAAACCTCTGCTTTGGCCGTCACGTGCGGATTGGTGCCATTCTCGTTATTCAATCTGCAGGCATCGGAGAAGCCGCCGTTCGTGACGATGTTTAGATAGCTCTTGACCGTCGTGTTGTCGTTGCCAGAGATCACCAAAACGGGGAAATCCGCTGTGGCTTGGTTGCTGCTTGTATCATTATTCGAATTGAACTTACTGGCCACGGATGAGGCATCGTAGCTCGACTTATTTTGATAGGCGCCGTTGTCATTAATGCTGCCGATATTCGTGTAGGTGTAGCGATCGGTAACACCGGTGCCTGCCTCGCTCTGGACGGTCGCCGCGGTGTCGATGGTGGCGCCGTCGCCAAACAGGTAGCGATCGGTGGTGTCGTTGTCGGAGGCACGCGCCGCCAGCGTGCTTACGGGGCTCGTGGTCACATACGGGCTCGCTGCCGTGGTGGCGGTATTGTCCGCGCCGTAGAGCGTGATCCCCTTGTCAGGTGCTTCCAGTGTGTCGTTATAGTCACCAAACGCGATATACGACTTCATGTTTACGGCGGCCGCATTGGTCGTGTAAACCATCGGCGGCAGATCACGCGTGGTCTTGCCGTTGCCGAGCTTTACGTTCACGCCCGCTGCGGAGAGGCTATAGCCGTTTGTGTCAACCTCGCCTAAGAGCACGCCCTGCTTAGAGCCCAATTTGTAGGTATTGCTGTCCATGAGCACGTTTACCAGATGGAACTGGCCGCGTCCGTCGCCCGCAATGCCGCCGTTGGAGGTTCCGCCAAACGTTGTGTTAGATACCTTTGTGTTGGTGACGTTGATGACGTCGGCACCGCTGTTAATCGCGCCAAGTAGACCGCCGCTCCACCTGCCCTTGATCGTGGCGCTCTCAATCGCGATATTGTTGCAGGCTATGTTCACATTGCTGAAGTAGTAGCCGATAAGTCCGCCCGAGCATTGGTCGGTGCCGGCAATGTTGATATTCTCGACGCTACAGTCCTCAAACCAGTACGTGTTGGGGCTGCCACTGCTCGTGACCTCGCCAATCAAGCCGCCCGCATTACGGATGCTATTGTTCGTTCCGGTGGCATCGCCGATGATGGCGCTCTTGGCATCGCCTCCGGCATCAATGCGCACGTTGCTTATAGAAATAACGCCTCTATAGGCGCTTCCGACCACACCGCCGGCGCCCATGTACTTATCGGTGTTCGACCCGGTGGCGAGTACATTTACCCCAGAGATGACTGCCGTGCTCGATGCGACGGCTTCCGTGATGCCAATTTTGGTGTTCACCGATACGTTACTGGAGGTATAACCGAACACGCCGCCCACGTAGGGTGTTGTACCCGTGGCGGTTATGGTCGAGTTTTTGCCAATAGTCTTCTCGTATACCCCTGTGGCCGCGGTTGTCCACACGCCGCACGGCGAGGCGATCGCACCCACATAGCCGCCAACGTACTTCTCGCCCGTGACGCTAAGGCCAGTGTATGAGCAGTCACAGAGATTCGCGGGCGCCTGCGTGCCGGAGCCGAAATTGACCATATAGGTCACGTCGTTATCCGTCCTTCGGCTGGTACGGCCCGAGCTGCCAAGAAGCCCTCCTACGCTCTTTGCGCCCAACACGGTGCAGTTCTTCATCTGTACGTTGCGGTAGACGCCACGCGTGTTGCCGTCGTAGTTGGCCGTTGCGCCCGCCAAAAGGCCGGTGCCGATGAGGTCGTTCGATACCGGTCCCGAGGCAATGCTACCGTTGGCGTCTTTGTACGTGAGCGATACGTTGCAGTTACTAAAGGTGAGGTCTTTGACCTGAGCGCCGTCATTCGCGGTGACGCTCTGCCCCACATTGGTTGAGGTGAACATCACGGTGCTGAATAGGCCGCCCACGCCCGAGACCTTATAGTCGTCATCGGCATATTCGACGACGCCGTAAGTGGCATCTTTGGTGCCCACCGTGATGGTGGCCCCGTTGCCGTCGATCGTTGCCACGTGCGGCGTGATGCGGTCGCGATCGGTGGACGCCTCGTTCGAGCTGCAAGCATTGGAATAGTAACGGCCGCTGAGACCCACGTATCCCGTGCCGTAGCCAGTCATATCATAGGTGGCATTTTCCTTGAACTCCAGGCTCATGCCGATCGATTTCGACGCGCACACGTAGCCCGTTTGGTAGTCGGCAGCGTAGGACGCCACCAGGTAGGGCGAATTTACATCGTCATCATGGTTGAGCGGGCCGTGCCACCCCTGTTTGCCCGGGGCCTTCTGGTCATCGTTTTTGGCGGTTTCGAAATCGCCGGAAGCGCTCGCAGGCTTGCCCACGCAGTCGTAGCTGGCATTTCGCACCTTACCATATTCCTTGTTGCCAAACAGGTAGCCGTTTATCGCCGGGTCCTGCTTATCGCTGCCCCAGTACGCCTTGGAGCCGCGGAACACGCCATAATTAGCGTAGTCAGTATGTGCCGCTCCAGCACCCGCACCCGAGCTAATGATGGCCGAGAGCACCAAAAGGCCCTGGGCGTTTTCCACCGTGGTCACGGGTGCCTCGGCATCAGTGCCGATATACTTGTTGTCGGTGCCCGTGGTAGTGACGCAGGCAGCTCCCTTGTTTGTGAGCTCGTTGATCTTGTAGTTAGCGTTACCGTTTTCGACCTTGCAGCCCTCGCTAAAGGCATAGCCATCAATCACACGACCAACGTAGGGATTGTCGTACTGCCGGAAGTTGCCCGTTCCAAGACCCTGAGACTTGTCGCTGGTTCCAGCGCGCCAAGACGTCCCTGACATATTGCGGAAGATCACACCGCCGCCCGCAATGGCACCAACGTAACCGCCGATGGGAACAAGATGTGGCTTAGTTCCGCCACCAGCAACCGTAAAGCCGGTTGTGGAGTTATCGGGCGTTGTCCCATTCACGGCCACACCGTCGATAATGTTATCGCCGCCAAGGATGCAGCCGATAACGCCACCGAAGAACGACGTCGGAACACCGTCGGCATCCTTGGCAGAATAAGTAATAGTCGCCGACGCGTTCACATAGCGAATATTCAGATCGCGCACCACGCTGCCGTAACTATAGGGAATAAGGCCGCGAAGCGAACCCTCGTTATTCTCTATCTTGATGGTTGCCTTTTTATCACCTTTAGGGTTGCCAACGATGACGCCACGGAACGGGTTGGCTTTGTTGCCAAAACCGCCAAACGATGCGCCGTCGAGGGTGATCGTATTACCCCCGGTAGGTTCAATACTGTAGTACGCGCTTTGGATATAGCGGTGCATCATCTCGTCGGAAAGTGTGGCCGAAGGATCAGTGGTGTCGCCGGTCTTCTTTTCCCACTTCTTCCCAGTGTCTTTCGCCTGCTTATAGACGTACGTAACCTCATTGTCGGTTTTATTGTCGCTGCGGCGAGTACAGAGCGTACTCTGGTTGACGGCAATGGTGACCTCCCAACCGTCGAGCGCAGTTTGGTTGTTGATGTAGTTGGCGATGGCGTTCATCTCAGTCGCGTCCTTAACGGCATACGGATCGCCATATGTGCCGCATCCCTCTACCAGCTTTGGAATGCGCTGGTTGACTTTAATTTCATGATATTGGACGCCGCTCTCGGTGGCCTTTCCCTTATAAACATAAGGAAGATAGCCACCAAACCAAGGCCTGACGTCACCGTCCTTCTTACCATCAACCGTCACATAGCCGCTCACGGCACCATACGTCGCTTCGTCGTAATACCAAAGCTGCTTGCCCGGGTACTCCGTACTCCCATCAATCTCAGATCCGTATGTCACCTTGCCTGCATCGGCATCGGCATCGGCCTTAGTAAAGGTGTAGTCCGCAGAGCCCGTGCTCGTGCTTCCGTAGCCAAAACTCTCCAGCAGGCTCGCATGGGTGAAGATCGTTTTGTTCTTTTGGCTGGGCAAGCTGATTTGCTCAAACTTTGCCGTCACCTGATCGGCCTCACTGCCTACACCAAGCTTTCCGAACAGCGACGTAGCCGCCTTGGTGTCACTCGTGTACCCAGTAGTCTTGATATTCTTCGCGTTCAGGCTCACGTACTTCTGCATCTCGTTGATGAGCAGAGGCATATAGGCGTTAGCATCCGTGGCGCTGTTGGCGCCGTCGACAATCAGATTGTTGAGCGTAAGACCATCAATTGAGATCTTTCTAATCTTGATGCCATTGCCGTCGCTGGACCCATACACGTAGCGGCACACGAGCGCGCCCGAAGAGCTTCCGCTTGCTCCATCAGTGTCTTCAGAGCTCTTTCCGTCATTAATAACGGGCCCAACAGTACCACGCAAAGTGACGTTTTTTACTGTGAGATCGCCGTTTGCCACCGTTCGAAAAAGACCGCAGTGCATGTTCTCGTGCTGGGTAGCATCGGAATTTAGCTTGTTGCCATTCTGCTCGGCCTTGATCTTGGAGTAACAGAAGGTAATGGTCGCATTCTCAACCGTCACCTCTCCGCTCGGCTGAGTGGGATAATAGCTGTAGCCGGCCAAATCGATTGTACCCGTTATGGTTATGGAATCATCGAGCCCTGTCGTGCCATTGGGAACGATTGTCGAACGAATACCTTCGGGAGCATAACGGTAAGCAGACCATAAGAGCAGCTTTTCCGCTGTATCGATTTGACTGCCACTAAAGCCGCCTTCACAATTCTTAGAGGCTATGTCGAGGTTGTAGAAGTAGCGGGTATTGCCGTTCGTATTCTGGCTTCGACCGAAAGACGAGCGATTATGGTAGCTGTTGTCTTTTGTGGAATCGCCGTCCATGTCCAGCTTGTTTTTCTGTGTGTGTAGCGAAACGACCGTGTTCCACTCGGCGTCCATGAGCTTGCTGCCGTTGTTTGGTTTTACACCGCTGCCAACCCATTCATCGAAGGACGTTACGCCCGACGCAACGATGGCCCCCTCGCCGGTGGGCACCCTATAGGCGGTATCCCAATAAGCCCTGTCCTCCAAGTACAGGCCTAGGTAGCTCTCGACGCCATATGTCGTCTTATCATCCACCTTGCAGCCGCGGCAAACTAGAACGCCGAGCGTCTGAGCGGCGCCTGCATTAATCTTTGTGCCCGAGAGATCGATGGCGTAGTTGTTGATAATCCAGTGGCCGCTTGCGGCGTATACGAGGCCGCCGACCTCGGTAGAGTCGCTTGCAGCCACAGTCGTGTTGTTGGTCGTTTTGAGGGCGTAAGTGCTGCCGCTGGTGTTTGCAGCAGCATCGCCAATGGTGACGATGGCGTTGCCCCAGCTGTAGCCCAAAAGGCCACCGGCACCGTTGAGCGCATCACCGTTCCTACCGACGTTCATCTTGAACGAATTGAACGAAAGGCCCGAAATGTTCACGTACTTATCAGCTGAGTTGGCTATTGTCCCTGCATTGTAGGTACTCTGTGCGATGCAGCCGATAAGACCACCGACTTGGGCAATCTTGCCGCCGGCGCAATCGCCGGTTTCGATTGATCCGGCGACTTCGAGGCCCGTAACATTGAATGTCGAAGCGCGATCGCTCACATAGCCGATGGCACCGCCAATACGGCTATTGCCGTTAAGCGATCCGGCTGCAGTGATAGTCGTTTGCGCCTTGCTGTTACCCTTAAACGTAACCGTGGCAGCCGCCGACACGCTGCCCGCAATACCACCAATGTTCACGTCATTGGCAAACGTATCATCGCACGCGATATTCGTTTTGCACGTTACGCTAGACAATGACAGGTTGCCGACGATGGCACCCGCCAGCGACCCGGCATCGATAGCCGAACCGTTATCGAACTTCATGGAGCCAGCGATTGTGACGTTGGAGATGGTTGCGCCGTTGACGGCCGCGAACAAGCCCAAGCGGCCGTGGCGGTAGATTTTGCCGTTGCCGTTGCTCGTGTTATTGCCGTCGAGCACGTCTTCACCACGCTTGCCGTACGCCTCGCCGACGGCAAGATTGATTGTGCCGCCACCGTTCAACGTTCCCGAGAAAACTTGCGAGCCGTCTGCACGATCCTGCGTGAAACCCGTCAGGCCCGTGCCCTTGAGATCAATAGTGCCGTTCACCGTAATGGTCGAGGACTGCAAGCCGTTAAGGTTGTTTTCGGTAACGCCGTCAACCATCGAGTAGTAGCCGTTGGTTTGCCAGGTAATCGCAAGCTTGGCGAAATCCTCAGCTGTGGTTAGGGCGTAGGCACCGTTAGCTGCCGTCAGCGAATCCGGCAAGGTCAACTTATGAGTGTCCACATCAAGCTTAATGAAGTCGCCGCCCAGACGAACAACTTCACCGTAGGTCGCGATGTCGTCCGTCTTTGAGGCTGAGTTGCTACGCTTGAAGGTCCAGACCGCAGCGCCCTTGTCTCCCAGATCACCATTAGAGCCATTGCCGGCAGCGAAGATCAGCGCGTTGTGGTTCTCGTATACGAGCTGACCCGTCGTGGCGTTCTCGGCAAAACTTGCGCCCGACAGATCCGTGATGCCGCTGAATTTGATTACAGCATTCCACGCGGATCCCGCAATTCCCGCGGCACGGTTGCTTTGCGCCTTACCGATAGGATTGTCGCTTGTAAGTTTGAAATCTCGCACGTCAAGGACATTGCGCGTATCGACAACGCCCACGGCGCCACCGAACTTTCCGGTACCCGTTCGCGCCGAAGCATCTCCCTTGCACGCAACCGTCACGCCGTTGAAGACAACGGCAACGGGCTGCGAGTTAGGATTTGCGCTATCGCCAACATAGCCAACAACGCCGCCTGCGTCGGACAACTTGCTCGCAAGGTCAAACTCAATTGAGCACGTATTCTTATTATCTGCATCCTTTTCAACAACAAAGGCGCGCAAAGCGCCGTCGTCGTCCGTTTTCGTCGCGAACACCTTGCCGACAAGGCCGCCGTAGCTGCCGTTGACACTAACATCTTCTGGTAAGGCGAGTTTGCTCTTATACGTCCCGCCTTGCACCACGATGTCTCCATTAGAGATATCGGCCATGCCAAAAAGAGCGCCGGCGCGCTGCGACGCACCAAGAGTCACAAGGTCGCCCAGGTCGAACATATTGGACGTAACGGCAAATCCTTGCGCAAAGCTCACGTCGCCGATAACGCCACCAGAGCAAGCGCTGTTCTCGTCGCCAATATTTAGAGGACACCCAATCTGCTTATTATCCGCGCCCAGTGTGAGCACGGTCGCTTTACCAATAAAACCGCCGCTGGCAGTTGTGCCCTTGACGGTGAGCGCGTGTAGGTCGAGAGCTTTCGCGACGTTGACCATGGCACCCGTGCTCGAGCCAACGAGTCCTACAACGCCACCGGCGGAGCCGTTCGTAGACTGGACGGTGGCGGTGGGAACGTTTGCCAGAGTGCCAATGCTCAGGGTCGCACCGTCCTTGACTTCGCCTACGAGCAGGCCAGCGTTGCCAGAGCTCGTTTTGACGGCTCCGCCTGAGGTCAGATCGTTGGGGAACGTGACGGACTCAACCGTCAAGCTCCCGCTCTCGACCGTGTTGGCAATCAAGCCAATGTTGCCCGTCGCATTCGCGTTGAGATTCTTTCGAGAATCGGTGAGGCTATAGGTAACGTTCGCAGCAAGGTCGCCCGTCGTCGCACCCAGGAGGGGTGCCGTCAAGGCGGAAGTCGCATCCTTCACATCAACGTTCACGGGTTCCACGATGTCAACCGACGCGATGAGTGTCTTGCTCTCTTCGCCGTTTTCCGCACCGCTGACCTTCGAAGCGACCATCGGTGCGCTATAGCTAGTCGCGCCTACCCACTTTATCCTGACCGTTTTGTTTTGGTCAGACAGCTTGAGGTTATTAAAAACCGTCCGATCAGTCGTAAGCTCGACGGGACTATCAACGTCCCTATAGATCCTGCCTTCAAACGGACATTCATCACTGCCAAGACCCTGGAAAGACATGCCGTTATTAGCCGACTCGGTGAGCTTCGCATCGCCCGTGATGATAACCTTGATCTGCGCATCATAGTAAAGCGAAGCGTCGGCGTTAGACAGGACGGCGAACGCCTCCGACGACTTGACATCGAGGCTTCGGATTCCGCTCTCGTCGTCTTTGCGCACGATGCTTTCCGCGCCGTTCTTCTCGAGCAGCTCGACGAGCTTATTCAAATCCGTGATCGTCGCACCCGCCTGGGCATCAGCGTCCTCCGAAGTCGCATCATCGGCATCTTGCTCGGCGTCGTCAGCGGCGGCATCGTCAGCGGCATCGTCGCCTTCCGTCTGGTCGCCCGTGGAATCGGAACCAGTGGCGCTATCGGTGGTATCGCCTGCTGCAGCGTCATCCTTCACCGCGTCATCCCCAGCACTGTCGCTGTCGGCGCCGGCATCACTCGACCCAGACCCGATCGTGACATCGCCGTTGGTCTCGCCGCTCTCGGCAGTATCCAACGCCTTCGCATATGCGGCAGCAATCTCGTTCGAGATGTTCTGCCAGCCTGCCGCCACAGCAGCCACCGTGGGCGAGCATGCTTGGAGCACCATGACCACCGTCATGAACTCTGCGAATATGCGCTTTGCCGTTCTCATCGATTCCGTACCTCTTATCCTAAAACTCCGCTTCCAGAGTTATCGAGTCTCCGTCGCGCCCGTCAGAGTAGTTCCGCTCACGCTAATGTCCAGGTCGCCCCAGCCACCGGGCGTTTTGCCGTCCGCTCGGTAAAAGTTGACGACCATCGAACCCGGCTCCATGGTGAACGTAGCCTTGCGAGCTGCAGCATCCACCGTCGCGCTATGGTTGGTCTCAAAGAACGGGTCGATCTCCACGTTCTCCCCCCACGTGAGCGTGACGTTTGCCAGTGCGCCCGTAACCGTCACGCGGTAGTTGTATGCAGCGTAATCAGCAAACTTGCCAGCCTCATCGACCAGCGCGCCCTCAACCGCAGCGGTCTTGACCTCGGCCCTCTTTGACGGCACGACTTTCGCCGCCAGACAGGCTAGCTCGGTGCCGGGGCTCTTCTCCGATACGACCGTGGCCTTAATCACAAAGTATGCTTGTCCCAACTTAGCCTCGGGGAAGGTCACGGTGTAGTCGTTCTTGGTAGGTTGATTCTCCGGAAGCGTGACGCTGCTACCGGGCTGGGGCGCATAGCTCCACGTGGCGCCATCGAGCCCGTGCCCCTCGACCGTCAAGGTGTATGTCACATTTTTGTCGTTGCAGAAGTTGCTGTTGCCCAGCAAGTAGTTGTAGATGCTAAAGGTAAAGTTGCACTGCCCGTTGTTGGGATACACCGTAACGGAGCGCTGGGCACGGGCGAGCTCGTCGGGGCTAGGCGCACTCATATAGCCCGTGAGCAAATCGCTTGCAAATAGGCTCTGCGCAGTGCCCGTTGCGGCGACGGACTTTAGAAATCCGTTGGCGGTGTAGGCGGAATAGGTAAAGTAGCCACCCGTCACGAGCGCCACGGCGCAAATAAGTGCGATTGCCGCCACAACCAGCTTGTTCTTGACTAGGCTCTTGCTTTTTGCCAGCTGCTCGCGCTCGGCATCCTGCTGCTTCTCTTGCTTCTCCATGTGCGCCCCCTCTCCTACTTGCCGCTCGTGTTGCGCGCGATCAGGTAAATCACGTCGGTCTCTTTGGCGCTCTCGTCCCACGAAAGCTTGATGATAAAGTTAAGCGTGTCATTGCCAGTCGAGTTGTCGAGTGTCTTAGCGTTGAGGTCGCCTTTGCCGAATTTCTTGTATCGGTAGAGCGGGCGCGCGTTGCGCTGGACGTTTTGATAGTCCTTGAATGTAGGGTCGCTTGCGCCCTCGCCCGGCACGGCTGCCAGACCGTCGTTCTCCTTGTTGATATATTCGAAGCTCGTCAGCAGGTTCTCTCCGGTTGCTTTCCAGCTATAAGATTTGCCGTCTGCGGTACCGCTCACGTCGGGCGTCTGGAGCGCAGACGTGTTCTCGGCTCTGTACAGCTCAATAGTGAGACCCGTAATGTTGGTCGTATTCGCGAGTTGCAGCTCAAAACCGTCACCGCCCGTCTGCACGCAAAACGGGCGCTTGAGCGTCACCGTGTTGCCGGTCTTGGTATCGCCGTATTCGGGGTTGTAGCTCAGGTCGACCTGCTCTGTTGCCGTAGCGTTGGGGCCCAGCACTTTGAGCTCCGCCGGCTCCTTGATCTTGCCAACGGTGGAGCCGCGATTGGCATCGACGAACCATCCGAGCGTCAATCCCAGCAACACGAGAAGCACGGCCACCAGACCCACGATGGCCAGGGATTCGCGACGGTGGTCGCTCACCCAAGCCTTGATGCGCTCGATGCGGCCAGCCGGACGCGCTTCGCCGTGCGAGCCGAACCCGTTGCCGCCGGGGTTTGCCGCTCCTTCGTTGTGTTTGATATCGCCCTGCTCGCGGGCATTAAGCTGCTCGTCCATTTATTTATCCGCCTCCTTGGCGGTGAAGCGCACGCGAATGTACTTGACGTTCTTACCGATAATCTCGTCGGCGTTGTTGTAGTAGCTGGCGCAGGTTTCCACATCCGCAGAGGACATGCCGGCTCCGACAGGCGGAACCGCGCTAGGCGCCTGACCTGGCACGCTCGTGCTATCGGCGCGGAAATAGCGCGCGTGGTTATTGTTGATGTCGCCGACGAGGGTTGTGTATCCCCCCTCGTCGCCTGTGTTAGCGAAAAGGTTGCCACCGTAGCCGGCGTTGCCCGTGCGAACATAGCTCTTGAACTGTTCCGGCCAAATCCAGTAGAGGGTTTTGGTGACGGTTTCGGTCGTGCTATTTGAGTCCGCAGCGCAAAAGCTCCGCGCCGGGATGGTAAAGCTCTGCGTAATGACGGTGACGCTCGCTCCGTCCTGGGTCACCGTGGTTGTCGTGGGAACCAGCGGATTGGAGTAAAAGCCAGAGGTGTCTTTGCCCTGGAAAACCAGGATATGACCGCGCACCAAATCTTTAAGCGAGTTGATGATCTCTTCGTTTGTCGATGCGTCCACAACGGAGTCCGTGCCCGCAACGCTCGTCTGGACAGAAATCTCCCAGGTCATCTCCACCGTAATATCGTGCAGGTCGTTGCAGAGCGGCTTGACGTTGAGCTGAAGCTGGCCCGCCGACCCCGGAGAAAGACTGCCATCGGCACTCATGTTATTGAGGTTGAAAAGATTGTTCACGGCAAGGCTTGTACTGTCCGACGCGTAGTTGTCCTGGGCGTCGTACTTACCTGCCGTGCCGCCCTGCGTTCCCGAGAGCACAAACCGTGGGCCCTTCGCCCCGATCGTACTCCCCGTGGCGCTCACTCGATTGTTCGCGGCAAACCAGGCAAGGCATGCAAAGATGGCAACGATGGCGGCCAGCACAAACAGACCGCTCACCAGGAAATCCTTCCAGAAATCCTTGAGGGTCCGCACATGCTCGTCGGCAGCTTGGCGGTACTCGGCCGCCGTCTTGTGCTGCTGGAGCTCGCTATGTCGGTCCATGCCACTCATCGTTTGCGTTTGCCCTGCTAGCGGGCGTGCCGTCCTTTCCGCTTGGTCGCGATCAATCCGTTGCTCGTAGGCATAGAATTCAGGCAGAATACAACACCATACGATAAGGTAAAAGAATAGCATTGACCTGCGGCTTGCTCCACAACGCAAGCCTTAATGATGTCTTAAAGATTACGAATAGCGGCCTGTCCATCGCGCACTGTTCACGCAACGGCTCGCCCGCTCGTTCAAGCTTTGCCTCACCTTAACCTCATTTTGAGGCTAACAGCGCCCTATTTTCAGCATTTCCCCAGTTGTTTGCTTGCCTCATCTTAACCTCATCTTAGCCTCATTTGAGGTGAAGATGAGGTTAAGGGTGCGTTTAAGCCAGTCGAGCACCCTTAACACGCCCTCGTTAGCGCCAGCGGCCTCCCCCCCATATGTCAAACCCTTGGTGCAAACAAGCCTGACCCCCTTGCACTAATCCGTAGCACCGGGCAGCGGACGCACGGCGTGCCGTCCCTTAACGCCCCAACGCACGCACGGGTATCACGTAGATACCGTCCTCGACCTCGCGAGCGTACTCACCCACCCCCACAATCACGGCCATAAACTCCGGTTCGCGTGTGCGTGAACGAGGATTTCCACAGACCTTTTTGCGAACGCGCTTGAGACTCTCGACGCCGGCGCTCGCCTTATCTTCACTCACCTTAATCTCAAAGGCGGCCCACCGTCCATCGGCTAGCTGCACGATAGCATCGCACTCAAGGCCCGAATCGTCGCGATAATAGCGCACGGGCGTGCTATCCAGCAGGTCGAGCGAACGTGCGTAGACCGAAAGGTCGCGTATGACCAAATTCTCAAACACCAGACCAAATGTCTGCCAGTCGGCAAGCAGCGCCTGCAAGGACATACCTAGCAAGGCGCAAGCAAGGCTTGGATCTGCCAGATAGCGCTTGGGTTTGACGGCAAAGCGTCGTTTGTCGCGCGCGGCGGGAACCCAACCGGGGACCTCCTCGAGAATGAACATGCCTTTGAGGGCATCCAGGTACCTACGCACCTTGGTCTCGTCGGCAAACGCTGCGGGTTCCTCCTCAGCACCGAACATATCCATAAGAATCGTTTTATACGTGGTCGCCTGTCCCAGATTGTGCGCGATCGATGCGGAGACTCGACGAGCAATATCGGGGTCGAGACCAACCGCCGAGAAGCTGCTCGAAAACGTAGTATTGAGATATTCGCGGGCGATGAGCTGGGCGTCAGCCGAAACCATATCGATCGCCTCGGGCCAGCCGCCGCGGCAAGCGGCTTCGACAAGCCCCGGTGTATCGCCATTGCACCGGCAGGGCTCAAAACGATGCTCAAACAAGCCCGCCAGACTTACCTTGCCGTTGGACTCACCTGTCTCGGCAAGCGTCATGGGGTGCATGCGGACGCGGCCGATGCGGCCGGCTCCACTATGCGCGGGCGCCTCCGCCTTTGAGCCAAACGCAGGCGTGGCGGAACCCGTGAGGATATAGGCGCCGCGCGTGCCCCGGGTGCGGTCAACCTCGTGTCTAACGTAGTCCCAAATCTGGGGAACGCGCTGCCACTCATCGATAATATGCGGACGGTCTCCCAGCAACATCATCGCCGGGTCGGCACGCGCGAGGTCGAGATTCTCGTCGACATACGAGACGGACGCCCCGTGCTCAAGCGCGGCCCACGTCTTGCCGCACCACTTGGTGCCCGCAATCTCGACCGCGCCAAAGACACGAAGGAAGCGCTCGATTTGCGCATCCACGATACGTGGGATGTATCCGTCCCGATGTAGCCTCTCGCCTGCCATGAGTCACCCCCGCAGATTTCCAGTTCCTGCTTTCTGATTCTTCTATTCCACTGTAGCAAATTCGGATTTTCGGGTGGTTGCGATTCGGATTTTCGTGTTCATATAATTCGGATTTTCATGTTCTGAGGATTCGGATTTTCTGGTGCTCAAGATTCGGATTTTCTGAACCCGCTGGTCAGGGGCACCCTTATTGGCAAAAAGGCGGGGAGCACCGATACGGCACTCCCCGCCCACTCAATACGCGATGGCTTTCTCGGCTACAGCTCGTTGGCCGCGTGATACGCCATGCGAATGGCGCTCGCGATGTCGGCGGTTCGCTCGCCCGAGCAGTCGCCTACGCAGGTCACGGGCACCGTTACGCCGTCCAGGTCAAACGCGTTGGCCTTGGAGCCCACGGCCATCACCACATAATCGCAGGCGATCTTCACCGGCTCCTCGGCGCCGTCCTCGGTGGTGCGAACAGCTTCCACGCCCTCGTCGGTAATGGCGGTCAGGCGGGTCTTCACGTGCTGCTCCACGTTGTGCTCGGCAAAGTCGCTCATGATCAGCGGCAGAATGGTCTCGGACTCGCCCGCGGCAATCTTGTCGAGCATCTCGACGATCGCCACCTCACAGCCGTGCTGCAGCAGGTACTCGGCAGTCTCGGTACCCACCAGGCCACCGCCAATGACGGCGACGCGGCCCGTAAGCTCCGCCTTGCCGGCCAGCACGCCCCAGCTCGAGACGACCTTGTCCGAATCGGCGCCTGGAACGGGGATGACCACGTCGTGCGCGCCCACGGCCACAATCGCGG
Organism: uncultured Collinsella sp.; assembly: GCA_900556875.1. GTDB lineage: Bacteria > Actinomycetota > Coriobacteriia > Coriobacteriales > Coriobacteriaceae > Collinsella. Next base: position 5,966 of record USQQ01000007.1, on the reverse strand, counting down.
CGTCGGCGGCGTTGAGTTCCTCGGCCGTAGCGGCGTGGTTGAGCTCAACCTTCACGCCCAGGCCGGGCAGAATCTTCTCGTAGTACTCGACCGAGCGCATGATTTCGTCCTTGCGCGGAGGCGCGGCCGCCAGCACAATCTGGCCGCCCAGATGGTCGCTCGCCTCGTAGACGGTCACGTCGTAGCCGCGCTTGGCCGCCACACGCGCGGCCTCCAGGCCGGCAATGCCGCCGCCCACCACGGCGATCTTCTTGTCGCCCTCGCCGGGCTTAATGGCGATGGTCGCCTCGTCGCCGTTCTCGGCATTGAGCACGCACGAGATGTACTGGCGGTTTTGGATCGCATCGACGCAACCCTTGTTGCAGTTGAGGCACTCGCGGATGGGCTCACCCGTGGCGGCCTTGAGCGCAATGTCGGGGTCGCACATGAGCGAGCGGCCGTACGCGACGATGTCGGCCGAACCGTCTTCCAGGATCTTCTCGCCCGCCTCGACCGAGACAACGCGGCCGACGGTTGCCACCGGCACGGAGACCAGGGCCTTGACGCGCTCGGCCACGGGCAGCGTCCAGTTGTAGGGCATGGCGCCCATGGGCGGAATGGTGTCGCCCATGTTGCCGGTGTGGTTTGCCTGCGCCACCTGAATCATGTCGATGCCGGCGCCCTCGAGCAGCTTGGCGAACTCGCAGGCCTCATCGGGCAGCAGACCGCCCTTGCCGCGCGGCGTGCCGTCGGGGTTCTCCATGATCACGGGGAGCTTGTACTCCACCATCAGCTGCGGTGCGGCTTCCTTAATGGCGGCGACGACCTCCAGCGCGTAGCGGACGCGGTTCTCGAACGAGCTGCCGTACTCGTCGGTGCGCTGGTTGAGGATGGCCGAGCACAGCGAACCCACCAGACGGTCGCCGTGGACCTCGATGGCGTCGATGCCAGCCTGCTGCGCGCGGGCGGCCGAGGCGGCGATAGCCTCCTTGATCTGGGTGAGCTGCTCCACGGTGGCCTCGTTCACAAAATGCTGCATGTCGTGGTGCAGCTTGGCATAGGCCTGCTTGCGAATCTCGTTGGACTCGGCCATCTTGGCGGCAAAGGTCTCCTCGTCGCCGGCGGCCTTGGCCTCCTGCGCGGCCTTGGCAGCGGCCATGGAGCCCATGACCATGCGGCCGACGCCGGGGACGTCGTACTCGGGGTGGAACAGCTGCAGCGCGACCTTGGCGCCGTGCTTGTGGACGGCGTCGGACAGTGCCTTAAACGTGGGGATCTGAGCGTCGGTCGCCAGCTTGGGCGTGGGGCTTGCGGTCATGACGGGAGCGACGTCGCCGATGACGATGTAGCTCACGCCGCCACGGGCCAGACGCTCGTAAAAGGCCAGGCTGCGCTCGCCAATGGAACCGTCGCGCTCCTCGTAGCCGGTGGTAAGCGGCGGGAACATAATGCGGTTTTTGAGCTCAAGGGGGCCAACCGTAATGGGTTGGAGCAGTTTGGATGCAGGTGCGGTCATGGACATTCCTCTCTTGTAGGCGCGGCGGCGATGTTGCCGCGTAGTTGTCTAGAGGATATGGCATGGGAGCACAGTGGCGCAACGGAAATCGGCAGACAGCAGGTAGCGGCAGGTGGATGGGGCGGGGCGGCCCGTCGGTTTGCCTCAATCTGTAACAGTTAGGCCCACTTTTGGCCTCCACCCGTTACAGATCGAGACAAACCAACCCGGCCCGCTAGAACATCTAAATCTGTAACAGCTACCCGGCAAAATCCGTCCCTCGTGTCACAGATTCAGATAAACGGAGCCCGGCTGCCGAAAAATCTCGTTCTGTAACATCTATCGGCCAAAAACGGCCCCACGTGTTACAGATCAAGACATTCCCCTCAGCCCATCCTCAACAATCTCAATCCGTAACATCTAGGCCCGCTTTTGACCCCTACCCGTTACAGATTGAGATTTTGTTTGAGATTTGCCGAGGGACTATATCCACGCGTCATCGAAGCCACTGCGACAGAGGTGCGACATTACTGCGACAGAGGTGCGACATTACTGCGACAGAGGTGCGAAATAGATCGACCACCTTACCTTATCGTGTAGAACTGTTTTGGGTCGTTATGGGATGAGCCGTGCCATTCGAGCAGCCCGTCTTCCTCAATTAACTTACCAAGCACCCGGCTTGCTGTGCGGCGATTTCTCCCGATGTGCGCTGCAAGCTCCCTTGCTGTCACCCTTCCGTTCGCAAAGGCCAACCTGACGGCGGCGAGCTCATACTCCCCCAATGAGGCGATCACCTCCGGTGATACCTTGTCCTCGAGAGCCTCGCTTCTCCTTACGGTTCTGGCAACGATATTGTTCTCAAGCGTTAGCTGAACCCTTGCCCCATCAGGTTCCGTGTAGACCGGATCATTGAGCAGAGAGTTTTGCATCTCGGTATAAATGCGCTTGACGCCCTCGTTTAGCTCCCGAACCCAACCAAATTCAACCAGCGTGCGCGCGATGCGTGGGTTGCGCGAGTAACGAGTGGTCCTCATGTTGTCGAGCGTCACGATATTGGGAAGCGCGCCTGGACTGATGATTTCCAAACGGTCGTCGAACATCGAGACCCGGATGTAGTCGCCGCGGAACGAGTAGTCGCGATGTGTCACCGCGTTGACCAAGCCCTCGAACCAGGCGAACTCAGGATACTCAGGCACGGTCTGGAATTTCCCGTCGGGCCCCAGGAACTGAAATTCGCGGAGCATGCTCGAGATGAGTTCGTAGGCGTCTTGGATCACCTTAGGCAGCGGCCCACAGAAGCTTCGTTCTTTCGTGATGTTGAGACGCTCGCCCGTCTCCATTTTGACGCCGTCGTAGCGCAGGACACGGACTCGCGCCTGTGGCATCATCGCGGACGGATCCAGCGCGAATAGCAGGGCTCCAGCAACGGTCAGCTTTCCGTCACGCATAAAACGACGACTTCTAAGGACCTGCTCGTCGGAAACTTCGGTTCCAAGAATCCCTTTGTAGCGATCAAGCACTTCATGGTCCACGTCATCTAGGGAGGAATCCTCAACAAGCTCGTCCTCGAAGATTCTCTGCCCCTTATCGTACTCGAGGGCAAATACCTGTTCGCGGCTGAGCCTCACGCTCTTGTCGTCCTGCCGCAAGAAAACCTCGCCGTCGCTCACGCGAGCAACAGAGTGGTTGGTCGAGGCATCGATGTCCAAAACGAGAACGAAGTCCTCCTCGCCCGAAGAATTGACCACGGGGATTCGGTCTTTGCGGACAATAGGGGTTGGCGTGCAAGTCGTGAGCGCAGCGCGCTCGAATTTCTCAATGTCGCGCGCGCCGTTACGCTTGAAGCCCGTTACCTCACCATTATCCTCGATACCGATAACGAGCTTGCCTCCCGCCGAGTTGGCGAATGCACTAATATGCTTCGCAATCTCCTTGTCATCCTTGCGGGCGCTCTTTCGATCGAAGTACTGATTCTCCCTGAGAGTGGAAAATAGAATCACATCGTTTGTCGCAATGGGTTGCTGCATTGCCGCCTCCTTACATGGCTCCATAAAGAAGTGTAAGTCAAAGGCATCGTATAGACGGCCCCTACATAGCGGCCCCTTTATTGTTTTTAAGACGTCACTGTTTCTAGTTAAGGATCGTTAAGGGTCGTCGCAGCTCCTTCCAATTGGAGTCTATCAATCGACAAGTCAATCCATCCGGCCCGTGATTATCGATAGCCCGTCCGCCTCACATAATAAAAAGAGTCAAGATTCACTCATAAAGGAGAGCAACAACAAAATCTCAATCTGTAACAACAACTCGGCAAAATCCGTCCCTCGTGTTACAGATTTAGACAAACGGGGGCCGGCTGCCGGAAAATCTCGATCTGTAACATCTAGCCGTCCAAATCGGGTCTACGCGTTACAGATCGAGATTTTGTTTGAGAGGTTGAGAACCGTGCCGAAAACATGGTCGTCAGATAACAAAAAAGCTCGCCGGCTAGGCCGACGAGCTGCAAGTTCTTGGTCGCGGGGGCAGGATTTGAACCTACGACCTCCGGGTTATGAGCCCGGCGAGCTACCAGACTGCTCCACCCCGCAATGTCTGGGCGCCTCATGTGCGCAAGAAAGAATATTACGCGGGAGTTCGGTAAACGGCAAGGAAAATCTCGTAGAGCATAATTTCTTCATATTTAAACCCCTCAGCCCCTATCACCGTAAACGAATCGCAGCCGAGCGCCGTCGACGGCACGTATACAATGGTGCGCGTCCTTTTATGCCAACACCGGGAGTAGACATGCTGCTCGCTATCGATATGGGAAATACGCAGACGGCCATGGGCCTGTTTGACGGAGACGAGCTGGTGCAGTCGTGGCGTATGCCCACCGACCGCTCCTATACCGCCGACGAGATCCACGTGCGCCTGATGGGTTTCTTTAAGATGTACGGCCTCTCGCTCGATGCGGTTGACGCGATCGCCTTTGCGGGCGTGGTGCCGCAGCTCTCGCGCGAGTGGCACGCCGTGGCCGACCGCATTGCCGCAGACGCCATCGTCATCGGGCCGCAGACGGCCGCCGTGACCAAGCTGCGCGCGGCGCGCCCCCAGGCCGTGGGCGCCGACCGCGTCGCCAACGCCGTTGCGGCCGAGACTTTCTACGGCGCGCCGGCAATCGTGGTGGACTTTGGCACCGCGACCAATATCGACGTCATCGATGAGGACGGTTATTACATTGGCGGGGCGATTGCGCCGGGCATCCGCATCTCCATGGACGCGCTTGCCGCCCGTGCCGCCAAGCTCGCCAGCGTGCCGCTCGAGGCGCCCGAACACGCCATCGGCCGCGATACCGAGGAGTGCATTAAGGTCGGCGCCGTGGTGGGCGCTGCCGCCATGGCCGAGGGCCTGGTCGCGCGCATGAAGCGCGAGCTGGGCCGCGAGGATGCCACCGTTATCGCCACGGGCGGTCTCGCCGGCATCGTCGCCGATTCGACCGATGCCTTCGACGTGGTAGACGGCCAACTCACCATCAAGGGCATCTGCGAAATCTACCGCCGCATGCAGGAGCTGGCGTAGGACAGTGGCTTAAGTCGAGCGCGAGCGGCGAATTGGGCAACGCACCGGTCCTATTCCTCAAAATTGAAAATATTTCGATTTTGAGGAATAGGATGCTGGCGATCCGTCCCCCAGATAGGCGAAAGCCCTCCCCGGTGCTGAACTGCCTCCCATTTCTTGGACATGAGAAATGGGAGGCTTTCTTTATGCGCGTTGATTTGAGAGTGAAGCATGATATCGAGGCCAGGAAGGCGGCCATAGGGCTCTTCGAGCTCGGGCACGGGTATAAATCTGCCGCGATCGCCCTTTCGCTTCCCGCGGAAGCCGTGAGAAGATGGCAGGAGATATACCGCGCATTCGGGAGCGAGGTGCTGCTGCGCATGGACGGAAAGCAGGGCAGGTACACATACGAACAGAAGGTCGCCGCCGCCTCCGCCGTCGTCGACGGCGGCATGACGAAGACCGAGGCGATGGCGGCGTTCGGCATAATGTCGATGTCGCCGCTCAAGAAGTGGTGCGCGCTATACCGCCGGGGCGGCGCGGAGGCCCTGCGCCCGAGGCCCAAGGGCCGCCCGAGCGGTTCCAAGGCGAGGCCGCGGACCCGCGAGGAGGAGCTCGAGGAGCGGTGCCGTAGGCTCGAGGCCGAGGTGGCCTACCTAAAAAAATTACGCGCCCTGGTCGAGAGGGACGGGCTCTGACCAGGGCGAAGGCCGAAGCGGTCGCGGCCCTGCGCGCCGAGGGGCACGCGCTCGGGCACCTGCTCGCATGCGCCGAGCTCAAGCGGTCGACCTACTACTACGCCCTCGCGCACCCGCCGAGGCCCACGCGCCCCGAGCTCTGGGAGGCGGCCGCCGAGATCTTCTCGCGCACCGCCAACGGCTGCGGGCACCGGCAGATAGCGATGTGCCTCAGGGCGGAAGAGGGGGCCGTGATAGCCGACAAGACCGTGCTCAAGATG
>USQQ01000006.1 GCA_900556875.1 uncultured Collinsella sp. | reverse complement strand
TCCCTGACACGGAAGAGGTCAGAAGTTCAAATCTTCTAACGCCCACCAAATGTTCACAGCTCAGAGGCTATGTCCTCTGGGCTGTTTTGTTTTGCCACCAAGCACGCCGCCAAATAAGCCGCCAAATATTGATCCAAGGTCTGTACGCGATGGTCTTCGCATCCCGTAGAGGTGCCGGCAGATTGCATACGTCCTGGCCGATCGTGACCGCAACATGTTGGTCAAGCATAATCTTTTGGATTCTTTTGGCGTGAGCGGCTTGGTTTTGGTAGGATTTGTCAGCGGCTTGACTAAGGGGGTTTTATAACTGCCATGCAGGTAGCCGTGTTGGTAACGTTTTACCGACTTGCCAAGAACCCCTCATAATTAATGCGTCTGCAAAATGACTAATTGCTTTGACCTGCTGAAACACTATATGTTGTGTTTGACCTAAAAAAAGAATACAGGATATAGATGCCTCTTTGTCGTATGATAGATGGCGGACAGAGAACGAAGACCTTAACTGCCTCTTTTGAACGTGTCCTTGAGCCGCTTGATCGGCTCTTGGGAATGTCCGCATGGAGGCTTATGGTTTATCGAGAACACAGATTGCGCGACGGCGCCGCAAGACGGGGGCAAGCCCTGCCGGGCATCGTTTGGCTCTGAAACGCAATGAGACTACGACGCGAAAGAGGCAAGAGGATGAAGATCATCAAGCGCAGCGGCACCGAGGTTGTCTTTGACATCGATAAGATCGTCAATGCGATTCGCGCCGCCAACTTGGAGGTCGAGGAGGGCTCTCGTCTTACCGACCGCCAGGTGGTTTATGCGGCGCAAAACGTCGCCGAGGCATGCGAGAACGCGGGCCACACCGTTTCGGTCGAGGAGATTCAGGATCTGGTCGAGGACGAGATCATGCGTCTCGACTGCTACGAGGTTGCCCGCCACTACATCATCTATCGCTATGTTCAGAGCCTGAAGCGCCAAAAGAACACGACCGACGACAAGATCCTGTCGCTGATTGAGTGCAATAACGAAGAGGTCAAGCAGGAGAACTCCAACAAGAACCCGACCGTCAACTCCGTTCAGCGCGACTATATGGCCGGCGAGATTTCCAAGGACCTGACCCAGCGCGTGCTGCTGCCCCAGGAGATCGTGGATGCCCATAATGAGGGCCTGATCCATTTCCACGATTCGGATTACTTTGCCCAGCACATGCACAACTGCGATCTGGTGAACCTGGAGGACATGCTCCAGAACGGCACCGTTATCTCGGGTACGCTGATCGAGAAGCCGCACAGCTTCTCGACCGCTTGCAACATCGCGACGCAGATCATCGCCCAGGTTGCTTCCTCCCAGTACGGCGGCCAGTCTATTTCGCTGACCCATCTCGCCCCGTTCGTTGAGGTGAGCCGTCAAAAGATTCGCGGCGAGGTCGCTCGCGAGCTTGAGGAGCTCGGTGTCTCGGCGTCTGCCGAGAAGGTGCGCGAGGTCGTTGAGGATCGCCTGCGCGATGAGATTCGTCGCGGCGTCCAGACGATTCAGTATCAGGTCGTGACCCTTATGACCACGAATGGCCAGGCACCGTTCGTGACGGTCTTTATGTATCTCAATGAGGCCCGTACGCCCCAGGAGAAGCACGACCTTGCCATGATTGTGGAGGAGACGCTTCGTCAGCGCTATGAGGGCGTTAAGAACGAAGCCGGCGTGTGGATTACCCCGGCATTCCCCAAGCTTATCTATGTACTCGAGGACGATAACGTTTACGAGGATTCCCCGTACTTCTACCTGACTCAGTTGGCTGCTAAGTGCACCGCCAAGCGCATGGTGCCCGATTACATCTCCGAGAAGAAGATGCGCGAGCTCAAGCTGTCTAAGGGCGAGACCGCCGGCAATGGCGATTGCTACACCTGCATGGGTTGCCGCAGCTTCCTGACGCCCGACCGTTCGGGCAACGGCTTTAACAATGTCGCCAACGCGCTGAATTATGACCCGACCAAGCCTAAGTACTATGGTCGCTTTAACCAGGGCGTTGTGACCATCAACCTGCCCGATGTCGCGCTGAGCTCGCATCAGGACATGGACAAGTTCTGGAAGATCTTCGACGAGCGCCTTGAGCTGTGCCACCGCGCCCTGCTGTGCCGCCATGAGCGTCTGATGGGCACGCTTTCTGACGCCGCACCGATTCTTTGGCAGTACGGTGCCCTCGCCCGTCTGAAGAAGGGCGAGACGATCGACAAGCTGCTCGTGGGCGGCTATTCCACCATCAGCCTGGGGTATGCCGGCCTGTATGAGTGCGTCAAGTACATGACGGGCCACAGCCATACCGAGAAGGAGGGCACGCCGTTTGCCATGGCCGTCATGCAGCGCATGAACGACAAGTGCGCGGAGTGGAAGGCTGCGAGCGACATCGATTTCTCGCTGTACGGCACGCCGTTGGAGTCGACGACCTACAAGTTCGCCAAGTGCCTGCAGCGTCGTTTCGGCATTATCCCGGGCGTGACGGACAAGGGCTACATCACTAACAGCTATCACGTCCACGTGTCCGAGGAGATCGATGCCTTCGACAAGCTTAAGTTTGAGGGCATGTTCCAGCAGCTTTCGCCGGGCGGTGCCATCTCCTATGTCGAGGTTCCCAACATGCAGGACAACCTCAAGGCTGTCATCCGCGTGATGCAGTACATCTACGACAACATCATGTACGCCGAGCTCAACACCAAGAGCGACTACTGCCAGGTATGCGGCTACGATGGCGAGATCAAGATTGTCGAGGATGACGGCAAGCTGGTGTGGGAGTGCCCCAGCTGTGGCAACCGCGACCAGGAGAAGATGAACGTCGCCCGTCGTACGTGCGGCTACATCGGCACCCAATTCTGGAACCAGGGCCGAACCGAGGAGATCCGCGACCGCGTGCTGCATCTCTAATAACCATCCCAGGCTGCCCCGTAGCGAGGCCCCGGACCTTTGCTCGCTATTTCGGACAGTCCTGGCTCACGACGGAGGCGCCACTGGCGCCTCCTGTTCGTGCGGAACTCATATCGAGCAAAGGTCCGGGGCCTCGCTACGGGGCAGCCAAGTTGATGTAGCTGAGATGCAGCACGCAGCCTGCTCACTCCTCGAAGTTCTTAGCGGAAATAATTCGAGCTGCAGCTGCGATTTACTTGCGATGGCGGTTGAGCCGCAACCCAGTTTTTATTGGACCTCGAACCCTATGCTCGATGTTCGCTTCGTTCATTGAGTTACCTTTTGCATGAGGCCGGGACATATCGTCCCGCCCGCAGTTTCGCAGGCCGAAGGCCGAGAATGTTTGAGGACGGGATGATATGTCCCGGCCTCCCGGGAGAGTTACCTATGAACTACGCGAACATTAAGTATTTCGACATTGCTGATGGGGAAGGCGTTCGTACTTCTCTGTTTGTGAGCGGGTGCCGTCGTGGGTGCAAGAACTGCTTTAACTCTGTCGCGTGGGACTTTGCTGCGGGCGAGCCCTTTGATCGCGCCATCGAGGACAAGATTATCGAGAGTCTCGACCATCCCTTTATCGATGGCCTGACGATTCTGGGCGGCGAGCCTATGGAGCCCGAGAATCAGGCGGGGCTTGTTGACTTTATCGAACGCGTGCGTGCGGCCTATCCTGCAGGGTCGGGCAAGACCATTTGGTGCTTTACCGGCGACGTGCTCGAGGAGCTTATGCCGGGTGGCCGTCACCATACCGAGGCGACGGACCGTATCCTTGCCTGCCTCGATATGTTGGTGGATGGCCCGTTTGTTCAGGACTTGTACGATATCTCGTTGCGCTTTAGGGGCTCGAGCAATCAGCGCGTGATCGATATGAACGCCACGCGTGCCCGTGCCGAGCGTGAGGGCGTTGCGCTTTGCGACGCTGTGGAGCTTTGGCGTGATGATCCGGTCTATTCGACCCATACTATGTAGCTTGTGGTCGATGCCGGAGGGCGTGGTAACATAGCGCGAACGCAAAATCGGAAAAGTGAGGCCCAGATGGTCGATCAGGAAAAAGTCGAGGCCGCCATTAAGCTGTTGCTTGAGGGCATAGGCGAGGACCCAACTCGTGAGGGCCTGCTGGAAACCCCGGCGCGCGTTGCCCGTATGTATGGCGAGATTGCCGGCGGTATGGACCAGAGTGCCGAGGAGCACCTGTCTAAAACCTTTGCCGTCGCTTCGAACGATTTGGTTATCGAGCGCGACATCACGTTTTACTCGCTGTGCGAGCACCATCTGCTGCCGTTTTATGGCAAGGCCGCGATTGGCTATATCCCCAATGGTCGCGTGGCGGGTCTGTCTAAGCTCGCCCGCACGGTTGAGGTCTATGCCCGCCGCCTGCAGCTGCAGGAACAGCTGTGTGCGCAGGTCGCCGATGCCCTCATGGACTATCTGGCTCCCCAGGGAGCGATCGTGCTCATGGAAGCTGAGCATATGTGCATGACGATGCGTGGCGTGCAAAAGCCCGGCACCAAGACCGTGACGCTCGCTCGCCGCGGCGTCTTTGAGACCGATCCCGCGCTCGAGGAGCGATTCTTTAGGATGCTGGGCCGTTAACCATGAAGGTCGTCAACGACTTTGCATCGAAGACCAATGAGGGGACGTCGCGTCGCGGCTTTATGGCTTCGGGCCTGGCCCCCTTTGGCGCTATGCCTCGCATTGATTACATTTGTGCCAACGGGCTGTTCCGGCGGCACCTGGGCAACATTGCACAGTTGGAATCGGGGCGCATCTTTTGCCGCCATGGTATTGACCATCTGCTCGATGTCGCTCGCATTATGTGGATCAAGAATCTCGAGGAACAGCTCGAATTTGACCGCGAGGTCATCTACGCCACGGCACTTCTTCACGATATCGGCAAAGATGAACAGTATGAATCGGGTATATCCCATGATGTTGCAAGCGAGCGCGTCGCTGATGCGATTCTCGGCGGCATGCCCGATGACGTGGCGTTTGAGCCGGCCGATGCCGCAGCCATTAAGACGGCCATTTTAGGCCATCGAAAGCTGCGCGTGAACAGCCAACCGCTTGAGCGTCTGCTCTATGCAGCCGATAAAGCGTCGCGTGCCTGCTTTGCATGCCCCGCGCGCAATGCTTGCAACTGGAGCGATGATAAAAAGAACCTGTCGATTCGCGTGTAGTTAGTTTGCGCGGTCGGGGTTCTAAACGAAGGAGACGATCGCATTGAGTAACAAGAAACTGCCCGAGAATGCAACCAAGACCGAAGGTGCTGAGCTCGCCCGCCGTGGAAGGGGCGAAATATCCACCGCAACGGCGGTGCCTCACGTGAGCTATGACGATCTGCGCCATGCCGATCGCATTGTCATTGACGGCCTTGAGGTTTTTGCCAACCATGGCGTGTATCCCGAGGAGAATGCGCTGGGTCAGAAGTTCATCGTTTCTCTGGTGCTCTATGCCGACCTGCGCGCGGCGGGGGAGCACGATAACCTGGACGCCTCGATTGACTACGGCTCGGTGTGCCACGATGTCGATGGCTATCTGCGCGAGCACACGTTTAAGCTCATCGAGGCGGCAGCCGAGGGGACAGCCCAGATGCTGCTGCGCCGTTATCCCTCGCTGCTTGGTGTGCGCATAAAGCTCGATAAGCCGTGGGCTCCTGTTGGCCTGCCCCTGGCAAGCTGCGGCGTCGAGATCGAGCGCGTGCGCTAGTCGACGCTAGAGCTTGTTGAGGGGTGGCTGCTTGAGCCGCTGCGACAGAGCTCTATTGTTAGGGCAGTACGTGTCGAGCAGGGCGTGAAACCGCTGATTGTGGCTTGGCTCGAGCAAGTGGACGAGCTCGTGGGCGACAACCATGTCGAGGCATTCGACAGGGTAGGCGGCGAGCTCGCGCGCGATGCGAATGGCGCCGGTTTTGGGTGTGCAGGAGCCCCAACGCGTTTTCATGCTGCGCACGGAGACGCGAGCCACGGCGACGCCCATTGCGATTTCGTACGCGTGCACGATGTCGCGTAGCGCTGCGGTGACCTCGGACGCGTAGAGCTGGTCGATGTGGGCTTGGAGCTCGTCGGACTTTAGGCCGTCGAGGATTGCGTGCCGCTTGGCCTGCGGGCCTTCGCCCGATTCATCGGTACCCATAAAACTTGCGAAGGTGGCCTGTTTGGGTCGCGGTGCGGGTAATGCAAAGTTGTGATCGAGTGCATCCTGTACCGTGATGGGCTTGCCCCAAAGTGCAATGATGGACGAGGGGCTGAGCGGCTCTCGTGCCGTCGCCTGACGCTGCTCGCGCTGGGCAAGTCGGCTGGTAATCCAGGCGCTGTTGCGCTTCACAAACGCTTCGATACGCTCGCGGGTGGCGCCGAGCGGTGCGCTGGCGTGGACCTCACCGCTCGAAGTGACGCGTAGGTTGAAGTTCTTGACGCACTTTTTGGTAACGACGACGGGGATGGGCGTCCCATCCGGTCGGGATGCGGAAATCGTAAACTGCTGCGTCAAAAGCGGTCCTTTGGATTGGGGACGGGCCGGCATGTCGACCGTTCGGCATGCCGGCCCGCTCAAGGGATGTGAAATTAATAACGCTCAAAGAAGGCGAGCGCGTTGTCGCTGCAGAGCTTTTGCATCACGGTCTTGCCAAAATGCTTGGAAAGCATGTTCTGGAACTCGGGCATCTTGCTGGCATCGGAGAGGAAAGCGGGCACCGTGGCGCCGTCCCAGTCGCCGCCGAGCGCGATGACGTCCTCGCCGCCCAGGTCAAGCCAGTGTTCGATATGGGCCGCCAGCTGGTCGAAGGTGACATCTGCGGCGGTCTCGTCGGTTGCGTCGTTGGATAGGAACTCGCTGCAGTAGTTGAGGCCGACGATGCCGCCCATGTCGCGAATGGTGCGGAACTGGTCGTCGGTGAGGTTGCGCTTGACGCCGCAGACGGTGCGGGAGTTGGAGTGGCTGGCGACGAAGGGGCGCGTGGCGTGGGCGACAACCTCGTTAAAGCACTCGTCGTTAAGATGGGAGACGTCGAGCACCATGCCGACGTGCTCCATCTGCGTAAGCGCCTCGATGCCGGCGGCGGTGAGGCCGGCGTGGGTGTCGTGGCCGCTCGCGAGCGGCCCCTGCGCGTTCCAGCTGAGTGATGACATGAGTACGCCCAGGCTCTTGAGCACTTCGATCAGCGCGGGGTCCTCGGCAAAGAACGTGGCGTTTTCGATGGTGTGGATGCAAGCGACCTTGCCGTCCTTGAGCGCGGGGCGAATGTCTGCCGCGCTGCGTACGTTGACCATGCGGTCGTGGTTGAGCATTGCCTGACCACTCATGTGCGCCATGATCTGCGCCTGGAAGCGCGCGGCGTGGGCGGTGGGAATCTCGTCGGGGACAAACGTGGCGAAGCACTGTGCCCACGGCGTGTTGCCGATCTTTGCGAGCGAGATGGCGCAGGCGTTGCCCTCGATGAGGTCGAAATCTTGCGGATGCGTTTCGTCGCCGGGGAAATAACCGTCGGTGCCGGCGGTAAAGCGCAGGTCGAGATCGAGCGTGGCCCAGCCGATGCGGTCGGCGGTGTCGCAGTGTAGGTCAAATACGGGATATGCCATGGTTCCTCCGGTTGCAGCGTTTCTTTGCAAACTGTCTTTGAATTGTATGACTAGGGTATAGTTAGCGCCATATGTTCACGGCGGCCCGCGTTGTGCGCCGCCCTTATCACGGAGGTTACCATGTCCAACCAGGGCAAGAAGGTCAAGACTCATTATCGCGGCACGCTCGATGACGGCACGCAGTTCGATAGCTCCTACGATCGCGGCGAGCCGCTGGAGTTCACCTGTGGCGCCGGTCAGATGATCAAGGGCTTCGACGCCGCTGTTGTCGACATGCAGGTGGGCGAGAAGAAGACCGTGCACATTCCGGCTGCCGATGCCTACGGCGAGCACAACCCCGAGATGGTCCTGACCTTCCCGGCCGAGCAGGTTCCCAATATCGAGCAGATCGAGAAGGGCATGAAGCTCTTCCTGTCCACGCCGAGCGGTATGCCCGTCCCCGCCGTGGTCATCGACGTGACGCCCGAGGCCGTGACGCTCGACGCCAACCACGAGCTGGCCGGCAAGGACCTCAACTTTGATATCGAGCTCCTTGAGGTCGAGGGTTAGAGTATGCCTGAACGCTTGGTTTCGACGACATGCTTGGGAAATCTCAACGATCCGTCCTATGAACTCCTGCTTCGCCGGAAGTTGGGCGGCGTCTTTGAAGTTGACGAGCTACTGTTCGATTGGGACCGGGCTGATGTATGCGCGTTTGCGGGCGTGACGGAGCTGGGGCGCACGATCGATGTTCGGCTGGATACTGCCGACGGCGGTCGTCTTGCCGATGGCGACGTGCTCGCCATTGACCGTTCGGGCATGGTGCCCGTGGCGGTTGTCGTGCGCCTGCGCAGCGCCGAGGTCTATTTGGTCGAAGTCGACCGCATGGATCCGATTGCACTCGCGCATGCGTGCTGGGAGATCGGCAACATGCATGCGCCGCTCTTCCGGGGCGACTCGGACGAGCATACCGTGCGCATGTATACGCCGGTGCAGCCTGTTTTGGGCCGCATGCTTCGGGGTGTCGAGGGTGTTCGGCTCTCGGTGGTTACCCGTGAACTCGATGCGGACCGGCGCTTTGCGTCGAGTGCGGCGGAGGTCGTCGTGAGCATAGCTCCCGACTTTGCCATCGTAAAAAAGACGCGCGGCTAAGTGCGCGTATGCGCAAGACGGGCTTTGAGGGGCGACCAATCAAAGTCCGTCTTGCTGTTGATAAGAGGCTTTGGGGGAAAGCATATGGGTCTTGAGGGAATCAAGCTGATTGCATGCGATTTGGACGGCACGTTGCTGCATCCGGGGGAGCGCGAGCCGCGTTCCGAGGCCTTTGAGCTCATTGATGAGCTGCATCGTCGCGGTATCGTGTTTATGCCGGCGAGCGGCCGTCAATATGCGAGCTTGCGCTACCTGTTTGCCCCGGTGGCCGATGAGCTCGCCTACGTATGCGAAAACGGAGCCCTGGTGATGAGCGAGGGGCGTGCCGTTGTCAAGCGTTCCATGGAGCGTTGCCTTGCTATGGATATCGCGAATGCCGTGGTTGCGTATCCCCATGCCGACGTGACCCTTTCGTGTGAGGGGCGCCTCTACACCATGAGCGGCAACGACGCGTTTGTTGAACACCTGCGTTATGAGGTCCACTGCGATGTGGCGGTGGTCGACCGTCCCGAGGACATCGACGAGGACGTCATTAAGATTGCCTTCCAGACGCCCGAGGCAGAGCAGCCGGCGGCGCTGGAGTATTTCGAGCGCCACTTTAGCGACTGTGTCGACGTGATGACGTCGGGAACCGAGTGGACGGACTTTATCGGCTTTGATTCGGGTAAGGGTTCCGCGCTTGCCGATTACGGTCGTGCCCTGGGAATTTCGCCCGATGAGATGATGGCGTTTGGCGATAACGAAAACGACCGCGACATGCTCAACGTAGTGGGCCATCCCTATCTAATGGAGAGCTGCAATCCCTCTATGCGTGGCATCAACGACCGCGTCCGTTACGTACGCACGGTCGAAGAGGAGCTGCGTCGCCTGCTCGCCGAGTAGATATTTGGGACATGCCTAGAAATGTACTGTTTGCTGTAGCGGATGGGCAAGTAGATTTGCAGGCATGTCCCAAAGGCTACTGGCAGTCGGGGCAGAGTCCCTCAAAGATGGTGTAGTGCGAGCTGACGCTCCATCCGATTTGTTCGGATGCCCTGGCGTCGAGCTGGGCGTCGAAGGGGAGTGGCACGTCGATGACGCGGCTGCACGAGGTGCAGATGATATGTGCGTGCGGCTCGATGGTGCGATCGAAGCGGCTGCCGCCCGGCGTCTTAATAGAGAGAATCTCCCCTGCGTCGGCTAAGAGATTGAGATTGCGGTAGACCGTACCGCGGCTGATTTTGTCATCCTGCGCGCGCACGACGTTGTAGATTTCGTCGGCGGTGGGATGGTTATAACTTTGGCGCACGGCGTCAAGAACCAGCTTTCGCTGCCTGGTATTCCTTCTTTGCACCGCCATGCGCCTCGCCTCTTTTCTATCAACGGTCGTAGGTAAATGATACCGTATTTAGCACACAATACTAATAACGAGGAATGAAACTGTCTTCATTGGCAAGTGGGGCTTGGGCCTGGGCTTCTACGAGGCGAAAACGCGTTCCCATGCGCTCGTAGGAGGCATGAAGCGCCTCGAGATGAGATAGGATGTTTGCCGGTGCTCCCTGTATCTCCATCTCGACCGAGCCGTCTTCCATGTTGCGCACCCAGCCGGTGAGTGCGCGTGCCTGCGCGAGGTTGGTGTTGGTAAAGCGAAAACCAACGCCCTGGACTTGCCCCGCCCAGCGCAGGAAATAGCGCAGGGGAGTGTCTTGAGTGGCCTCGTCGCTTGCGAGCACAGTAAGCCTGCGGCGCAACTCGAGCTCGATGTTTGATGGTTTTTGAGGCTCTCGACTGCCGCCGGTGACGCTGGAGAAGAACGCATCGAAGAAGCCCATCGCTATGCCTGCTTGCCTGCGTCGGCCGGGAAGGTTATGCCGGCCTGCTGGCGTACGGCATCCATGATGCGCAGTGAGACGAGCGTGACATCGCGGTAGTGGCCAAGCTCGTGGCGTCCCGCCGGGGTCTCCCAAATCTCTTCCTTAACGTTATCGATGCCGCCGATGGCGGTGATAAAGTCTGTGAGTTCGTATTCCATAGTGTTACTCGATTCGGGCAGGTCGAGCACGCGGCCGTTGTCGCCCTGTTCGCGCGGTGCCTCGGTCGCCGAGCCACGTACGACGTCGCCGCGGTAGTCGATGCGGACGTTGCGGGGCGTGGACAGATGATCGATCTGGATAGTGCCACGCTCGCCTTCAATCTGCGAGGGCAGCAGGTCATTCGTAATTTTGGAGTGTGCGAGCTCGACGGAGATACGACCACCGCCGTAGCTGGCGAGGATGGAACCGCAGCCATCGATGGGGCCGTGCGTGAGCTGTCGCGTGGTGGGGTCGAGCAGAGTAGTCATGCTCGTAAGGCCGGAGGGCATGCCGAAAATCTCGACCATGGGCTCGACGGTGTAGACGCCAATGTCCATGAGGGAACCCGATGCCATATTGCAGTCGAAGATATTGGTGGCGCGTCCCGCGAGAATCTCGTTGTAGCGCGAGGAATATTTGCCAAAGCGCAATGAGGCGCGGCGGATGGGGGCGATCTCGCCCAGGGCGTCCTCGATGGCGTGGAAGGCGGGATCGTGGAGGGGACGCATGGCCTCGAGGGCCACGACACCTGCTGCCTCGGCAGCGCGGAAGACTTCCAGCGCCTGTGCTTCGGTGGCGCAGAAGGGCTTCTCGACGATGACGTGCTTGCCACCGGCGATGCAGGCAAGGGCCTGCTCGTAGTGAAGTGCGTTGGGGCTGCCGATATAGACGGCGTCGACGTCGGCGGCTGCCGCAAGCTCATCGAGTGAGGTAAAGTTTCGCTCGCCACCGCGCTCGGCGGTAAAGGCAGCACCGCGATTGGCATCGCGTGAAAGCGTGCCCACAAACGCTGCTTGGTCGTTGGCGTTGACGACTTGGATAAAGTCGTCGGTGATCATGGATGTGCCGATGGTCGCGATGCGCAGCATACGTCCCCCCTTGCGTTGTTTGGTCTACAGGATGAGTGTAGCGCGTGGGGATATAAAGCTGTGCGAAAACGCTATTACAGGTCGCTCTCGTTAAAGCCGGTGTCGATATCGAGGTTGCTGCCGTCGGCCGCCGTGGTGGCGAGCTCATCGCAGCGCTCATTGAGCTCGTGGCCGGCGTGACCCTTAACCCAGATGAACTCAACCTTATGCTTGCTTTTGGCGGTGAGTAGGCGCTCCCACAGGTCGCGGTTCTTGACGGGCTGCTTGTTGGCGGTTTTCCACCCGCGCTTTTTCCAGCCGTCGATCCAGTGCTTGTTAAAGGCGTTGACGACGTACTGCGAATCGGAATGGACTTCGACCTCGCAGGGGCGGTTGAGTGCCTCGAGCGCCACGATAACGGCCATGAGCTCCATGCGGTTGTTGGTGGTCTTGGCGTAGCCGCGCGAAAGCTCGGAGGTAAAGGTCTTGCCGGCGGGGTTGGTGTATTTGAGCACGGCGCCGTAGCCGCCGCGTCCCGGATTTGATCGGGCCGAGCCGTCGGTATAGATGATGACCTTCACGGGCTTCCTTTCTTTGAGTGCATTTCATGTGAGTGACCATTGTAGCGCCATGCCCGCCGGGGGCCAGCAATCTACGATTTCTACCCCGTCTTCCGACTGTTAGCTGGCATGGATGATGCGGTTGAGCTCGTCGAGGTATTGCTGCAAGAGGAGAGAGGGCTTGCGCTCGTCGTGCATGATGTAGCCAACGTGCATCGTTGGGGCGTCTGCTAACGGGATCGCTGCCATACCCCATTGCATTTCATTGGAGAGGACTCCGGTCGACAGGGTGTAACCGTTCGACGTGATAAGTAAGTTGGTAAGTGTTCCGCGGTCCGAGATTCGTATGTTGCGGTCGCAAGGGATATAGCTAAAAGGTTCCTCGGCGTAATAGAAGGAGTTTGAGGTTCCCTGCTCAAAGCTGTAGCGCGTATAGGGCGCGAGGTCGGCAAGGGACAGCTGAGGGCGGCGTGCGAGCGGGTGGCGTTCGCTGACGAATACGTGGACCGTCGCGTCGAAGAGGGGATGGAAGCTTGCGCGGGCATCGGCGAAGGCCTTCTGCAGAACGCGGGCGTTAAAGTCATCCAGATACAGAATGCCGATATCGCTGCGAAACGCACGGACGTCATCGATGATCTGCGATGTGGTGGTCTCGCGCATGATGAACTCGAACTTGCTGTCGCGGCAGCGCTCGACCACGTTGACAAAGGCCTCGACCGAAAAGGCGTAGTGCTGGGCGGAAATGGCGAGGCGGGCTTGCGGGGTGCCGCCGTCCTCGTAGCGTGCCTCGAGCATGTCGGCCTGCTCTACGACCTGGCGCGCATAGCCCAAAAGCTCGGTGCCGTCGTTGGTGAGCGTGACGCCGCGGCTGGAGCGCGTAAAGATCTCCAGATGGAGTTCCTGTTCCAGGCTTTTGACGGCGTTTGAGATGTTGGACTGAGCGGTATAGAGGCGCTGAGCTGCGGCGTTGATTGAGCCGGACTCTGCCACGGCGATCAGAAAACGAAGCTGCTGAAGGGTCATCGACGCCATCCTTTCGATAGTTATCTATAAAACAGATAACAAGTTAGCGCTTTTTAGTGATTGACCGAGGAAGACAATGCCCGTACTATTCAAAACACACAAAGGCGGTAGGTTATTAAGCCGACTACGGAATCGGGACGCGAAAGGAGGCCCGCATATGAATTGCTTACCAAGACGAATGCCGGGCTCCTGTTTGCGCCCGTCGGCGTGATCAGGAGACAGCGACTTACTTCTCTCTTTTTACTTACTTTCGTTCGATCAAGGAGATCATCATGAGCCAGTTCATCAACAACCCCGAGCACACCTTTGGTTTCGATACCCTGCAGCTGCACGTTGGCCAGGAGAGTGCCGATCCCGCATCCGACTCCCGTGCCGTGCCTATCTACCAGACCACGAGCTATGTGTTCCGCAACTCCCAGCACGCCGCCGACCGCTTTGGTCTTGCCGACGCCGGTAACATCTACGGCCGTCTGACCAACTCCACCCAGGGCGTCTTCGAGGACCGTATCGCCGCGCTCGAGGGCGGCGTGGCAGGTCTTGCCGTCGCCTCCGGCGCTGCTGCCATCACCTATACCCTGCAGGCTCTTGCCCAGGCTGGTGACCACGTGGTGGCTCAGAAGACCATCTACGGTGGCTCCTACAACCTGCTGGAGCATACGCTCTCCCAGTTTGGCGTCGAGACCACGTTTGTCGATGCCCATAACCTGGAAGAGGTTGAGGGTGCCATCAAGGACAGCACCACGGTCATCTATCTCGAGACGCTCGGCAACCCCAACTCCGACATCCCCAACATCGACGCCATCTCCGAGATTGCCAAGAAGCACGGTCTGCCGGTTGTCGTCGACAACACCTTCGGCACCCCGTATCTGTTCCGTCCGCTGGAGCACGGCGCCAACATCGTCGTCCACTCCGCAACCAAGTTCATCGGAGGCCACGGTACCTCGCTGGGCGGTGTGATCGTCGACGGCGGTAACTTCGATTGGAAGGCGAGTGGCAAGTACGCCCAGATCGCTGAGCCCAGCCCCTCCTACCATGGTGTTTCGTTTGCCGAGGCTGCCGGTCCCGCCGCCTTCGCAACCTATGTCCGCGCTATCCTGCTGCGTGACGAGGGCGCCTGCATCAGCCCGTTCAACGCCTGGGTCCTGCTCCAGGGCACCGAGACTCTGTCGCTGCGCGTCGACCGTCATGTCGAGAACACCAAGAAGGTCGTTGAGTTCCTGGCTGGCGACAGCCACGTCGCCAAGGTGAATCACCCGAGCCTGCCTGAGCACCCCGATCACGAGCTCTATCAGAAGTACTTCCCCCGTGGCGGTGCTTCGATCTTTACCTTTGAGATTAAGGGTGGCCAGGAGGCTGCATGGAAGTTCATCGATCATCTGCAGGTGTTCTCGCTGCTCGCCAACGTGGCCGACGTCAAGTCGCTCGTCGTGCACCCGGCTACCACCACGCACTCCCAGCTCTCTGCCGAGGAGCTCGCCGAGCAGAACATCACGCCCTCCACGATCCGTCTTTCCATCGGTACCGAGAACGCCGAGGACATCATTTGGGATCTGAAGCAGGCCTTCGCCGCGCTGGACGAGTAAGGCGACTTGTGCAAGGACCCCTTGCGACTCGATAGGTATAACTGCATAAATGCCTGCTCAAGGCGCCTGCGCAAGCAATGGTTGCGCAGGCGTCTTTTTTGCATAGGAAGGGCGCTATTACAGGGTTTTTGGCATGCTTTATGCATTCGAGTTGTGGAAAACTCCTGTTGAGAGGATGTGAGTTTTACGCAATTGACGTGCGCCTTTTGAGTAAAACCGCAGGTCGCGATTTGCTCGGGGTACTATGCAGCGCGATTAAATCACACGCAGCTCACACGCAGCAAAAACGCACTACGGAGGTTTCCAGCTACATGAGGATCGATTCACGAAAACCGAAAGCCGCTGCCCTTTCCGCCGCTCTGACCGTGGCACTTTTGGCAGGCGCCGGCGCAACTGATGCCCACGCGGCAACACTGTCCGATACGGTTGGATCTACGCCGTCCGAGGCGACGCTGGTACAGCCCGTTGATTATCGCGGCGATGGTTATGGTTCCATGCAGGAGTGGAACGCCTCGATGGAGGCCAAGCGCGATTCCCTTGAGATGCGCGCTCAGATCATTATGAATATGTATGGCGACTATGCTACCGATGACGAGCGCGCTGTGCTGCAGGGTTGTATCGACGGTGCGGGTAGTCTGTTGACGATGGGGGAGGTCGACACGAAGTCGACCGAGCTCGATGAGCTGCGCACTGCGCTTGAGAATGCCAAGCGCGAAGCGCTCGAGGCCGCCGCAGCCGAGGCCGAGGCCGCCGAGGCCGTTCAGGCTTCGTATTACAACGCCGGCTCCGGCTTGTCTTACACGTCTGCTGCGTATTACGCGAACGGCTCGGGTCTGACGCGCTCGAGCGGCGTCAATAACTATAACGGCCGCCGCGAGACTTATTACAGCAGCAACGTGTTGTATCACCACCGCACGGGCGAATGGACGCAGGATTCCGAGGGCTTTTGGCGCGATTCCGATGGCTACTACGTCGTTGCCGCGGGCGATAAGGCCCAAGGCTCCACGTTTACCGGTTCCAAGGGCGAGTGCAAGGTCTATGACTCCGGCTGTGCTGCCGGAACCACCGACTACTATACCGGTTGGTAATCTGCCATCAGAGCAAAATAGGCACATGATGGGCGGGCGTCTTTGCTGAGCTTTTAGGCAACGTAAAGCCGCCCTTTCTTTATGTGCGTTTGAGTTAACAGAGCCCTTACCGTGGCGGTACGCTGGGCGTATGCATGCGGGGCACACTGGTTCATGAGAAATAAGGTCTTTCTCGTGGAGGAAGTGATCTCATGAACGCTCGAGATATCGCTATCGCCGCCGTCGCATTGGTACTTGGCTGTCTTGGCCCTACAGCTGCGTTTGTCGCAGGCATGCAGGGCTCGTGCGGGGCTGCTCCTATTGTGGTCGGCGCGCTCATCGCAGCAGCGCTGCTGGGAAGTGCGGGCGTGACCCTTTGCCGCGATGACGAGGACGAGACGCCGCAGGTGCGGCGCTAGCCGTTGTGAAGCTGGTTTTGCCCATAGATGAAGAAGGAAGCCGCCGCAAGGGGAGTGCCCTTTGCGGCGGTTTTTGCTATTGAGACTGTTGGATGCGGTGCGGCGGCGTTACCAGCTGGCCTCGATTTCGCGGATGCGCGAATAGAGCCATTCGTTTTGCGGCACCTGGATACCGTGCTTGGCCGCGAGGCGGCAGATGGTACCCGCAAATTCCTCGACCTCGGTTCTGCGTTGAGCGATGCGGTCTTGCGCCATCGAGGGCATGCCGGCGGGATCGAGCCCTTTTATGAGACGCACCATCTGCGTTAGGTCTGCCTCGGTGAGCTCGATGCCCTCGGCATTGGCGACTGCAAGCGTCTCGCGCATGGCGGAGACAAAACTGCGGAGCTGCTCGGAGCCCTGCTCCGTAGCGCTTCCGTAGGTGCCGCCGTAGGCCATACAGGTCTGGTTGATGCCGTCGTTGAGCATGAGTTTGGCCCACATGCGATGTGCGATGTCGTGCTCGACGGTATGGGCGATGCCGCAACGCGTGTAGAGCTCGTCGATGGCGATAACGGTTGCGGGGTCGGTGCCCGCTGCCGCACCAAAGCGGATCTCGCCGGCATTGGTATAGGTGAGCTCCCCGTTGAGGAATACGGCGTCCATGCCCTGGCAGATACCAAGGACGGTGTGCTCCCAGCCAAAGCGCTCGGCAATCTTCTGCTCGCTCGTGATGCCGTTGCACAGCGACGCGATCAGCGTGTCGGGTCCCACGACGCTTTCCAGGGTTTTGAGCGCCACATCGAGCCCGGTTGTCTTGACCGTGAGGATGACCAGGTCGACGGGCGTCGCCTCGCTCGCGCGGACGGACTTGAGCGCGCAGGGCTTGCCGTTGACGGTGAGCGCATCACCCGCGTGGCGCTCAAAGCGCGCGTCGTCCATAACGTATTCGACGGCGTCGTTGCCGAGCGCTTGGGTGATCATGCTGCCGTAGAGCAGGCCCACGCCGCCCTTGCCGATGAAGGCGACCTTGTTGATCTGCATGTGAATCATCTCCCCATAAAAAGGCGCCCGCGTATGGGGCGCCTGATGGATTGTATGCCGCCGGGCCATGTCGCGTGCACCGGATGGCCGTATTTAGAAGAACAAACGCATGGGAACTTATGACGCGGGGCAGACCGCAAAGACACGTGCGGGATATCCGACGCCATCACGCACCTTGGGGAAGGTGCAGAAGATGACGGCGCCCGTGGCGGGAAGCTCGTCTAGATGGTCCATGACCTCGATCTGATAGCGGTCGACCGAGAGGATGTACTGTTCGCCGGGGTAGGGGTAGGCGTCCTCACGCGTGGTCACGCTCGCCGGGTCGGTGTCAGCCGGCTCGTGGCCGATGGCGCCGATGTCGCGCTCTTCAACGAGCCATTTGATGGCGTCGAGGTCCCAGCCGGGGTAGTGGGGCTGGCCGTCCTCGTCCTTGTTTTCGAGGTCGGTGAGCTTGGACCAGTCGGAGCGGAAGGCGACGAAAGCGTCTTTGGGAATGCGACCGTGCTCATCCTCCCATGCTTTGAGGTCCTCGACGGTCAGGACGTAGTCGGGATTTGTGGCGCACTCCTCGTGTTTGTCGATCACACAGAGCGGATGCATAAACTCGATGGGTTCAATCTCTCCAAGGGAACGGCCGTCAACATGGAAGTGGCGCGGTGCGTCGACATGCGTGCCGTACTGCGAAGCAACCGAATACTGGAAGCAGCGCATGGGCGCGAGCATGTCTTCGGGCGTGTCGGGCAGGTAGTCGAAGAGTTTGGTGGACTCAAAGGGCTTAAAGCCGAACCAGTGCGGAGTGTCGCACGAGAGCGTGTGGGTGAGGTCTACCCAGCGATAATCGGTGCTTTTGAGCTGGGATGCGAGATTCCAAAGGTCGAGCGTGGGCATGGGTGGCTCCTTTCATCGGGCTTTTTGCTGATGTTAAAGCGGTGCCGTGACAGCTCGATTTCTGCTGCGTTACGATACGTTCTCGATTGCGATTCCACGATGTTTCGGCCGCGTGACCATTGTGTTTCGCCTTGCCGGGGCGCTGATGGCGAAAGGAGGGGCCGTGCAATACCGCGTTGACCCCAAAAGTGGTAACCGAATATCCGCTCTGGGTCTGGGCTGCATGAGATTTCCCGGTGCGCCGGGCCATCCGGATGCGAAGACAGCCGATGCCATCATTTCCCGTGCGGTGGAACAGGGGATTAATTATCTGGATACCGCGTATCTCTATCCCGGTAACGAGGTGTGCGTGGGCGCCTCACTTGAGCGCTTGGGGCTACGCGACCGGGTGTTGCTGGCGACCAAACTGCCGCATGCTTCGTGCAAGTGTGCGGAGGATTTCGACCGGTTTTTCGACGAACAACTGCGCCGCCTGCGAACCGATCATATCGACTATTACCTCATGCACAACATCACCTCGCCCGCCCAGTGGGAGCGCGTGGTGGCGTTGGGTATCGAGGACTGGATTGCGCGTCAAAAGGTGGCGGGGCGCATTCGCCAGATTGGTTTTTCGTACCACGGCAGCGCCGCGGACTTCCTCACGATGCTTGACGCGTATGACTGGGATTTTTGCCAGATCCAGTACAACTACGCTGGAGAGCGCTACCAAGCGGGAACGGCGGGACTCATGGCGGCTGCGGAGCGCGGGCTCGCGGTGTTTGTGATGGAGCCGCTGCTGGGCGGGCGTTTAGCGGGCAAGCTGCCTCCGCGGGCCCGCGCCGTGCTCGATGACGTACGCGATCCGTACCTGAAGACGCCGGCTGCTTGGGGCCTTTCGTGGGTGTGGAACCATCCTCAAGTCACGATGCTGCTTTCGGGCATGACCGATACCGCGCAGGTGGACGAGAACGTGGCATTGGCGGATCGCGCACTGCCGAATTCGATGACGAGAGAGCAGCTCGATACCATCGCACGTGTGCTGGGAGAGTTTGAGAAATCGAATCGCGTGCCCTGTACGGGGTGCGGCTACTGCATGCCATGCCCCAAGGGCATCAATATTCCCGGCTGCTTTGGCGCCTACAACGCGAGCTATGCGCACAGCTGGTTTACGGGCCTGTCTCAATACTTTACGGCGAGCGCGGTGCGGACGAACGAGCCCAAGCTGGTGAGCAATTGCGTCAAGTGCGGCAAATGCGCACGTCACTGCCCGCAGCACATCGATATTCCCGAGCGTCTCGACGATGTGCGCCGACGTTTCCAGCCTGGCCCCGTAACGGCTGCGCTTAAAGCCTTTTGCAAAACGCGCTCCTCATGACCCTTTTATAACTTGCGGTGGAATAGTTCCTGTTTGCGGCAGAATGGGGCTTAAACAGGAACTATTCCACCGCAACTGAAGGGGGCTGTCGTGGGCCATCGGGATTCATGTGATGATTTGCGCGAGGTTCGTTGGGGCGTTTTGGGCGCTGGGCACATTTCGCATCGATTTGCATCGTCGCTCAAGGAGGTGGACGGGGCGCGGCTTGTGGCTGCCGCCGGTCGCGCCCCTTCGCATGTTGAGGAGTTTTGCAGGGCGTTTTCGATTGATGCCGCGCACAGCTATGCCACGACTGACGATAGCGGCGATGCGGCTTATGATGCGCTGATTGCCGACCCCGATGTCGACGCAATCTACTTGGCTCTTCCACATGGCATGCATGCGCATTGGGTCTGTCGGGCACTGCGCGCGGGAAAGGCCGTGCTGTGCGAAAAACCGGCCGTTTTGAGTGAGGAAGAGGCTCTATCGATTGCCTCCACCTCTCGCGAGCGCGGCGTACTGTTTATGGAGGCGATGAAGAATCGGTTTTGTCCGATGCATACTCGCGTGAAGGGTTTGCTTACGTCGGGCGAGCTTGGCCGTATCGTCTCGATCGAAAGCGTGCAAAAACTCGATTATGGTCAGCCGCCTTCGAGTTATCTGCTCGATCCGTTGCAGGGTGGCTGTCTATATGACATGGGCTGCTATGCGGTCGGGTGGTTTGAGGATCTGCTTGCGGGTGCGTGCGATGTTTCGTCTCGTGAAGTTCGCTGGCGTGACGTATCGGGCGGCCGCGTGGATTGGGCCGATGAGATCCATATGAGTGTCGGCGGTATACCCATTCATATGGTGTGCGACGGCAAAGCAGCATATGAAAGCCGCTTAATGATTGCCTGCGAACGGGGTTCGGTGGAAATCGAGCGCCTCCATCGCCCCGAGCTCGCCCATGTGAAGTACTCCGACGGACGAATGCTCGAAATTAATGCCCCGTTTGAGGTCGATGATTTCTACGGCGAAATTCAGCATGCGACGCAGCTCGTCCAGACGGGAGAGCTTGAAAGCCCCGTTATGCCTCTTGCTGCCACGCAGCGCTGCGCGCAGATTATCGATGCGATTCGCTTGACGCTCTAGGCTGCGGTGCTGGTGCTCAAGGGGGCTCGGCGGACCTTGCCCCTGATGCCCCTTTTATATCTTGCGGTGGAATACGGTCTGTTTGCGCCAAAATAAGGCACCAATAGACCGTATTTCACCGCAACTGATGAGGGGGAGTTGGAGATGCTAACGATCGGGTGTCATCTTTCGACGACGAAGGGCTATCGGGCAATGGGGGAGACGGCGTTGTCCATTGGTGCCAATACCTTTGCGTTCTTTACGCGCAACCCGCGCGGTGGCAAGGCAAAAGACCTTGACATGGATGACGTGGCGGCTCTGCGCGAGCTTATGGCGCAAAACGACTTTGGACCGCTAGTGGCGCATGCCCCGTATACCTATAACCCCTGCTCCGCTAAGGAGCGGGCGCGGGAGTTTGCCTTGGAGGCTATGGCGGAAGATTTGCAGCGTCTGGAAGCACTGCCCGGCAACTACTACAACTTCCATCCCGGTGCGCATGTGGGACAGGGGGCAGACGCCGGCATTCAGATGATTGTCGACACACTGTGCCAGGTGATGTTTGAGGGACAGCAGACGACGGTATTGCTTGAGACCATGGCGGGCAAGGGCACCGAGGTGGGCCGTAGCTTTGAAGAGCTGGCGCGCATTATCGAGGGCGTTGCCGCCAAGTGCCCGGAGCTGTCCGATAAGCTGGGCGTTTGTTTGGACACCTGCCATGTGAGCGATGCTGGCTACGACATCATCCATGACCTGGACGGCGTACTCGACGAGTTCGACCGCGTGGTGGGTATCGAGCGCTTGCGCGCCGTGCATATCAATGACTCCAAGAACCCCTGCGGCGCCCATAAGGATCGCCACGAGTGCATCGGCAAGGGCTACCTGGGTAGTGAAGAGTTTGGCGGCGGTATGCAGGTTATGCAGAATATTGTATCGAATAGCCGCTTGCGTGCACTTCCATTTATTTTGGAGACGCCGAACGAACTTGCAGGTTATGCAGCTGAAATCAAACTGTTAAGGTCATTGCAGCAGTAATGACTGTTGCTAAGTGGAGTATTCCATTCACGTTATGGGTTTGTTTCAATCAGTTTTCTCATTGCAGATTCGTAATTCCGGGTGCATAATAGCCAACAGTTTTTGCAGACCTCTGAATCAAACGGGGTCACTGGAAGGAGACTGATTATGAAGCTCAAGAAGCTTGGCGCGTTTGCAGCCACGGGCGCCATGGCGCTCGCTCTTGCACTGACGGGCTGTGGTTCGTCCAACGCCACCTCTGGTTCCGATGCCGGTTCCAGCAGCTCTGACAATGCGAAGGTCGAGAAGGTCGACGGCTCCAAGGAGTATGCACTCGTCAAGGACGGTACGCTCACCGTCGGCACCTCTGCCGAGTACGCTCCGTTTGAGTACAAGGATGACAACGGCGATTATCAGGGCTTTGACCTTGAGCTCATCAAGGCTATCGGCGACAAGCTGGGCCTGGATGTCGAGTATGTCAACAATGACTTTGACACGCTGGTTCCGGGCGTCGCTTCGGGCGCCAAGTATGACGTTTCCATCGCGGCTATCACCGACACGCCCGAGCGTGAGAAGGAAGTCACTTTCTCTGATTCCTACTACATGGACGATCAGGCTATCGTGACCAAGGTCGATAACACCGACATCACGGCCGACAACTACAGCGAGAAGCTCAACAACGCCGACGCTACCATCATCGTCCAGTCTGGCTCGACCGCCGAGGCCTTTGCCCAGGAGAACTTCCCCAAGGCCAAGATTGTTCCCTACAAGGACGCCACCGAGTGCTTCAGCGCCCTGCAGTCCGATAAGGGTGACGCCGTGGTGACCAACCGCTCCGTCGCCAGCCAGCTGACCGCCGAGCAGTTCAACACCTGCCAGACCATCAAGCAGATCAGCACCGGCGAGGAGTACGCCATCGCCATCAACCAGGGCAACACTAAGCTCAAGGACGACGTCAACCAGGCCATCAAGGACCTGACCGATGACAGTACCGTTGACGCCCTTATGGCTAAGTACAACATCAAGTAAAATAGCTACTTGATTGCACGCGGGCCCTTTCCGTTTTGGCGGAGAGGGCCTTTGCGTTTCTTGAATGGGCGTCATCCCGCCCCGTTATGTCGGCAACTTAAACGTTAGGAGCCACCTTGTCTCGATTGAACCAAGGAGCCATGGGCAAGAGCCATCCACTGCCCTCGATGCTCCAAAAGCTGGCCTGTGCCCTGGCTGTGGCGCTCGCCCTGGTATGCGCGGGGGCCTGCGTGCCCTCGACTGCTCAGGCACTTGAGACCGCAAAGATTACCGCCCGACCCAATACCGGTTCGGGTAGCGACGTGGTCGGTGGCACCGAGACTCGTATCACTTGGGAGGTCCAGGCCGATGCCGATGAGGAACTGAGCGGTCTTTCGCTGACGTTTGTCGATGGCACGACCTTTGGTGCGGACGACACGCGTCTGACGATGCTCTCGGGCGATGACCTTATGGACCGTACGCCCATGAAGCCTACGTGCAAGGTCGACGGCCAGACGCTCAAGATCGATTTTGGCGAGACGGCGCCCGCCGGCGGTTATTTCCGTGTCGAGGTCTACGGCGTGACCTTCCCCGTCGAGGGCGGCGACGAGGCCTTTAGCGGCACCTACACTTTGGCCGATGGTTCGACCAAGAAGATCTCCAAGATTCCGTCGGTGGAGATCAAGGGCGTGACGGCATTCGATAACTTCCTGGCCGACCTTAAGGAGCAGCCGTGGGTCGAGGCATGGAACTCAAATATGTTCCTCCGCCTGTTCCTGAACCCGGTCATTTTGGTCCAGAGCCTGCCGATCGTTTTCAAAGGCTTCCTCATGTCGCTTTCGATCGTACTTGTGGCGTTTCCGCTGGCAATTCCCTTCGGTTTCGCCCTGTCGCTCATGCGCATCTCCAAGTCGCGCATCCTGCGCTGCCTCGCCGGCATCTACGTGAATATCATTCGCGGTACGCCGGCGTTCCTGCAGATCTATATCGCATTCTTCGGTCTGCCGTTGGCCGGCGTCAAGGTTGATGACTACGTGCTCGGCGTCATCGTCATGGCCATGAACTCGTCTGCCTATCTGTGTGAGATCTTCCGCGCCGGTATTCAGTCGATCCCCAAGGGCCAGAACGAGGCTGCGCGTTCGCTGGGCATGAACGCGTTCCAGACGCTGCTCTATGTCATGATTCCGCAGACGTTCCGTAATGTCCTGCCTACGCTGACCAGTGAATTTATCCTGCTTTACAAGGATACGTCGCTGCTCGCGGCTGTGGGCGTGGTCGAGATCGTCATGAACGCCCGCACCATCGTGGCCACGACGGGCTCCATTACACCGTACGTGGTTGCCGCCCTGTTCTATCTGGTCATCACCCTGCCGCTCGCTCGCTTGGTGAGCGGTCTTGAGGCAAGGCTTTTGGGCACGGCCGAGACCAAGAAGAAGCGTCCCGCCAAGAGCGCCGGACAGGTTGTCGCGACGCCCGCCGATCACATCGCCGGTCTGTAAGGAGGTCCTATCATGAGCGAAACCAATAACTCGAACGAGGTCGTCGTCAGCATCAAGAACCTCCAGAAGGCCTTTGGCGATAACGTGGTCCTGCGCGATATCGATCTGGATGTGCACAAGGGCGAGGTCGTCGTAGTTCTGGGTCCCTCGGGCTCGGGTAAGTCGACGATGCTTCGCTGCATCAACCGTCTTGAGCATCCCACGAGTGGCTCGATTGTCGTTGAGGGTGTGGACGTGTGCGCCAAGGGCGTCGATCTTAACAAGGTGCGCACGCATCTGGGTATGGTGTTCCAGCAGTTCAATTTGTTCCCGCACCTCTCAGTCAAAAAGAACGTCATACTCGCGCAGCAGAAGGTGCTCAAGCGCAGCAAGGAAGAGGCCGAGAAAATTGCCGTCGAGGAGCTGACCAAGGTCGGTCTTGCCGAGCGTATCGACTTTATGCCGAGCCAGCTCTCGGGCGGTCAGCAGCAGCGCGTTGCCATCGCCCGCGCCCTGTCGATGAACCCGCACGTCATGCTCTTTGACGAGGCCACCTCGGCGCTCGACCCCGAGCTCGTGCGCGACGTCCTGGGTGTCATGCGCGACCTGGCACGCGACGGCATGACCATGATCGTCGTGACGCACGAGATGGGCTTTGCCCGCGATGTCGCCGACCGCGTCGTCTTTATGGACGGCGGCGTCATTGTGGAAGAGGGTACGCCGAGCGAGGTCTTCGACCACCCCAAGAGCGAGCGCACCAAGGCGTTCTTGGGAAATATCTCGTAGCCGGTTGATGTAACTGCCGTTACAAAAGAGCGGGGGCTGGACTTGAATCCAGCCCCCGCTCTTTTGTAGGGATGGGGATGCGCTGTGATACAGGCTCTTTTGGAGGCCTGGTTTCGTTACGCGAGCTCGGCTCCGAGGGCCTTGCAGGCCGCCTCGCCCTCATCGTCGGGCGCATCGTAGCAGATGGTGGAGTCCACGACGTTGACGCCGGCCTCGTCGGCGTCGGCCTTCCAGTTGTCCATCCACTCGCCCTCGGCCCACGAATAGGAGCCAAAGAGGACGACCTTCTTGTCGCCGAGAGTCTCCTTGACCTCGTCCCACATCGGCTGGAACTCATCGTACTCGAGTTCCTCGGAGCCCATGGCGGGGCAGCCGAAGGCGAAGGCATCATATTCGGCGGCCTTGTCGGCAGAGAAGTCGGCGCAGGGGATGACCTCAGTCTCGGCACCCGCGGACGTGGCGCCTTCGGCGACGAGGTTTGCCATGGCCTCGGTGTTGCCCGTGCCGCTCCAGTAGACGACGGCGATCTTGCTCATGTTGAGTCCTTTCAGTTGTGCGGCAGGTTGCCGCGGCTTCTATGTTCTATCGGGTTGCCTGGGCAAGTTGCGCCAAGCTGCAGCCCTGCTGATAGACAAAGGTGAGGTATTGAGTGCAAGCGCGGTAGGCGTCAAACATCGCAAGCGCTTGCTCGACATTCGTGTAGACCTTCCAAGCTCCAAAGACCTTGTAGTTCTCGCCGCGCTGGACGATAAACTCGTGCACGTCGTCGTAGGGATATCCAAGGAAGTAGCCTATTTCGTGCGGAAACTCGCAGGTGCAGTCGTTGCTGCAGCTAGCTTGCTGGGGTAGTGCGCATCGAGTCTGGCTGCAGGCGCATTCCGCGACGTTATTGCTCGCGAGCGTGATGCGTGATGCCAAATGCACGAGGCATGTCGAAAGGTCTCTCGTGTCGTAGCCTTCCGAGGCGAGCGCTGTTTGGGCGCGAGGGTCTGCGAAATAGGTGGCGAGGCTTTTGGCTCGGTACACGTACACGAGTGCTCCGCAGGGCCGCCAGACCAAAACACTCAGGTGGATGCCGAGCGGGTCAAGCTCGCGATTGCACTGGGCGATAACGTTGAGCAGGCGTGCTCGGCGTTCTGCGATGGTTTCGGTTGTGGTCGAGCCGTTCCCGTGGGCGTAGGTGCCTGGATAGGTAAAGAGCGATGCCGGCTTGATGCCCGCGAGCGTGGGAGAGCAGTTGCGCACGACCGCTGCCTGAAACGTTGGGATGTCTATGGTTCGAGTCACGGCGCTCCTTACGGATCTAAACTGTTAGCCTAGGAAAACTTATACACGAAAGTAAGCCATGGTCAACAAAAAAGTTTGAAGAGGGAAACTAATTGACCGAACAGACATGATTTTGGGTTAAGATGGGGACACCCCATGGGGGTATCTAGATAGTGCTACTTGAAAGGGGAGCGCATGAGTGACTTGCTCAACCCTGCGAATCTCATCGTGCTGGCCGTCATTGCCGTCGGCATGTTTTTTGGACTGCGTCGCATTGCCGCTTCGACACACGGGAAGAGTTGCTGCAGCGATGGTACGAGCGGCAAGAAGGCCAAAAAGGTTGTTGTGGTGGATACCGATGCGTCACACTATCCCTATAGCGATGAGCTGCTCATCGGCGGCATGAGCTGTGACGGCTGCGCTCAGAACGTAGCCAATGCCCTCAATGCGCTGGATGGCGTGTGGGCAACGGTGACGTATGCGGACCACACGGCACGCGTGCGCTCTAAGCAGCCGGTTGATCGTGGTGTCCTCGAGACGGCCGTGAAAGACGCGGGCTACTACGTCATGACGCTGTAAGCGCCGCCCTGGATGCGCTTCCTTGGCTAGGCTCGTCCGCGCAGTTCGATGTCTTGGATGTCGTCGAAGTCGATGGCGATGTCTCGGAGCTTGAGGAGCTTGAAGGCGGGGAGCGCCTCGTCGAGGATGCCGGTGCGGCTGCGATAGCCGTATGTATCGTAATAGGTGACACGAACCAAGTCGCCACGTTTGAGACCCTCGAGCTTTTTAGAAAGTACGAGGGCTTTTTCTTCCGTGAGCTCACGTTTTGACTCGACGGTGATTTCCTGCTTGCGCACGAGTTCGTAGTATCCCGTGAGGGCGGCAAAGGGCATAAACTGCGCGGCACGGCCGGCGCGGACGGAGCCGTTGGCGGTGAGCTTGGGGTCGGCGGCGCGGCGCCTGCCCTCGGGGTCCGCCAGGCGTTCGAAGGCGGTCGGCGGGCGCACGGGCTGTTGTTTGGGTTTAGGCACGGTGTCCTCCAACTTGGTCGTTGCGTTCGCGCGCGGTGGCGCCGGCGGTAAAGCTTAATCCCTTGACGAGCGCGTTCTTGCCGTACTTGCCTTTCACGGCCAGGACGGCGCGCGCCAGGTCGCGCTCGCGCTCATCGGCCTCGATATCGCTGAACAGATCGATGGTGGTAAATTCCTCGGGCATGAGGTTGCCAAATCCAAGGTTGATGCGCTTGACCGGTCGTTTGGGATCGACAGTCTGCGCCCAGAGCTCATCAAAATAGCCCATGATCTTCTTAAACGAGTTAGTGCGCTCGGGCAGCTTGCGCGAGGCGTTGGAGTGCGCAAAGAGTGCGGCATAGCCACCACGCGGTTTGCCGCCATGCTCTCCCACAAAGATGCCATCGATTGCCTGCGCTTCGCGCACCAGGCGACGCCTTTCGTCATTGCGCTGGACGGGCTTGGGAGCACGGGGCGCGAGCTCGGGGCCATCGGTCGCTGCGGGCTCGATGCCCGAGGTGCTCGAGCGCAGGTGTCCGCAGCCGTCTATATACTGCGCCGTGCCGCTGGCGTTGAGCCGGCGTATGTCGGCGCGCTCGCTCGCGTAGCCCACAAAGAGCGAGATGCTGTCGCAGACCACGTGCTTATCGACTAGATCCAACACGGCGTTGTCGACCATCTCGCGCAAGACGGTGTAGGCCTGCTCGTAGGCATAGCCCTTCGAGAGCACCTGTCCTGTGGTGGTCGAGGTCGCTTGCGGGCGATAGGCTTGGATATCGGCGATGGTTGTCGGCTCGCGCCCGAAGGCGTGGTCGATGAGATATTCGGCATTGACGCCGAGCTCATCGTAAAGCAGGTTTTCGTCGAGCGCGGCGACGCCCATCAGATCGTAGACGCCGTACTTTTCGAGACGGGCCGCCACGCCGGGGCCGATGCCCCAGATGTCGGTGATGGGGCGATGGGGCCAGATCTCCTTGCGAAAGGTCCCGTCGTCGAGTATGCCGATGCGGCTGGGTACGTGCTTGGCGGTAATGTCGAGCGCTACCTTGGCCTGGAATAGGTTGGGGCCGATGCCGACCGTCGCCGTGATGCCGGTGCGCGCCAAGACCTCGTCGCGCAGCGTGCAGGCGAACCCTTCCGCATCGGTGTGATAGAGGTCCAGATAGGGCGTCACGTCGATAAAGCATTCGTCGATGGAGTAGACGTGAATGTCTTGCGGACTCACGTATTCCAGATAGATGCCGTAGATTTTCGCCGACACCTCCATGTAGTGCTGCATGCGCGGTACGGCCTTGATGCAGTCGATGCCGTCGGGAATCTCGAACAGACGGCAGCGGTTGTGTATCCCGAGGTCCTTCATAGCCTGTGTGATGGCGAGGCAGATGGTCGTGCGCCCGCGCGATTCGTCGGCAACGACCAGGCACGTAGTGAGTGGGTCGAGTCCGCGGTCGACGCACTCGACACTGGCGTAAAACGTCTTAAGGTCGATGCAGATATAGGTGTGACGCTCGTGCCCCACGCGCCCTCCCATCAAACACATGTTCTTATCGAATACCTGTTCGATAATACCTGCTCGACCGGACACCGTCAAAACCTGCCCCTTTTTGGCAGGTATGGTCGTGCGGTTGCATCGGGTTTTTAACGCAGCTCTAAAGAGCGCGAAACAGCTCGGAAAACCTCGCTTCGTAGCATGAGGCTAACGATTGATACCACCATAAAGCACGGAAGGGTTGTGGGGATAATGGTCAACTATGGGTTTGGTATGCCGACGCGCTTGGTTGCGGATGGGGATGTGGCTCGCTGGTGCGGGCGATTGGTTGCCCACTATGGCGACACCAAGGCACTGGTCGTGCTGGGAGGCGACAAGCACACGCGTGATGAGCTCGTTTCGGCGGCGCTGGGCTCGCTCGATCGCGCCCTGCTCGAGCGTGTGCTTTTCCGCTGCGGCTTGGTCGGGGGCGACGGGGGAGACGATTTGGTCGATGAGGCCGTGGCCCTGGCGACCGACGAGGGCGTGGACTTTGTCCTGGCGATTGGCGATGCCGATACTGCTGGCTTTGCGCGCGAACTCGCGCGTCGCATGGCGGCGCTTGATGACGGTGAGGACGGCTTTGTCCCTTATGGATGCATTGTCTCGGAGGGCAAGGTGCCTGCCGTCGTGGGCGCCGGCGAGGTTCCCGTTTTTGCCATCATCGCGCCCGAACTGCTGGAGGGCATCGGGTCTCCTCTGCGTGAGTTGCTCGGTAGCGTCTGCGCCGCGGCCTAATATTTGGCATAAAGGGATGGGTTATTATTGGTTGGTAAAGCGTTTGACCTGCCAAAATAAACCTGTCCCTTTTTGGTCGGTTGCCGTTTGGGGGCCGATTGGCAACGCTCGCTGATTATAGTCTTGACCTGCGCTAGAATAGTGGCATCTGAATGTCCGGGCGCATGGAGGCGTGCGCCCGTATGCTGAGGAGGACTCTATGGCAACTGTTGCCGCACCTATCGACGCTACGTCGACCGCCGCTTGGAAGGCGCTCGAGGCCCATCAGGAGAAGCTCGAGGCCGAGGGTATCGACCTTAAGGCCTGGTTCGCCGCCGATGCAGAGCGCGTGAACAAGCTGAGCTTTGACGCCGGTGACCTGCACTTCGACTTGTCCAAGAACCTGGTGACCGATGAGACCGTCAAGCTGCTGTGCGATCTTGCCCGCGAGGTGAAGCTCGAGGAGCGCCGCGACGCCATGTTCTCCGGTGAGCACATCAACACCACCGAGGACCGCGCCGTCCTGCACACCGCGCTTCGCCGCCCGGCAACCGAGAAGGGCCAGCTCATCGTCGACGGCCAGGACGTCGTCGCCGACGTGCACGAGGTTCTCGACCGCATGTATGCCTTCGCCGAGCGCGTGCGCTCCGGTGAGTGGAAGGGTGTCACCGGCAAGAGGATCGAGCATCTGGTGTCCATCGGCATCGGCGGCTCCGATCTGGGCCCGGTCATGGCCTACGAGGCCCTGCGTCCCTATGCCGACGCCGGTATCGACTGCCGCTACATTTCCAACATCGACCCCAACGACCAGGCCGAGAAGCTCCGCGGCCTGGATCCCGAGACCACGCTCGTGATCATCGTCTCCAAGACCTTCACCACGCTCGAGACCCTCACCAACGCCCGCGAGGTCAAGACCTGGATGCTCGAGCAGCTCAAGGCACAGGGCGCCATCGATGGCTCCGATGAGCAGAACGCCGAGGCCGTGGCAAAGCACTTCGTCGCTGTTTCAACCGCACTCGAGAAGGTCGAGGCTTTCGGTATCGACCCGGCCAACGCCTTTGGTTTCTGGAACTGGGTCGGCGGCCGCTACTCCGTCGACTCCGCCGTGGGCCTGTCGCTGATCGTCGTGCTCGGCCCCGAGCGTTTCCAGCAGTTCCTTGAGGGCTTCCACGCCATCGACGAGTACTTCTGCAACACGCCTCTCGAGAACAATGCCGTCGCGCTGATGGGTTTGTTCAACGTCTGGTACGTCAACTTCTTCGGTTCCAAGAGCCACGCCGTGCTTCCGTACTGCCAGTACCTGCACCGTTTCCCGGCCTACCTGCAGCAGCTCACCATGGAGTCCAACGGCAAGCACGTCCGCTGGGACGGCAGCGCCGTGACCTCCGATACCGGTGAGATCTTCTGGGGTGAGCCCGGCACCAACGGCCAGCATGCCTTCTACCAGCTGCTGCACCAGGGCACCGTGGTGGTTCCGGCCGATTTCATCGCCTTCGCCAATACCGCCAACCCTGCGACCGATGGCGGTCAGGACGTGCACGAGCTGTTCCTGGGCAACTTCCTGGCCCAGACCAAGGCGCTCGCTTTTGGTAAGACGGCCGATGAGGTGCGCGCCGAGGGCACGCCCGAGCAGATCGTCCCGGCCCGCTGCTTTGAGGGCAACCGTCCGACGACCTCGATCTTCGGCGACACGCTGACCCCGTTTGCGCTCGGCGAGCTCATCGCCCTGTACGAGCACATCACGTTTGTCGAGGGCACGGTCTGGGGCATCGACTCCTACGACCAGTGGGGCGTCGAGCTGGGCAAGCAGCTTGCCAAGCAGATCACCCCGGCCTTCCACGACGACGCCGCCAAGGCCGAGCAGGACGCTTCGACCCAGGCGCTCATCGAGTTCTATCGCGCTCACCGCAAGTAGGATTCGCTGCGATAAGTAACGCATAGCCGACAAGGGCCCGTATCCGTTGGGATGCGGGCCCTTTGCTATTTGGATAGGATGGAATGTATCGGGAGGCGCCTCGACGGGCATCGCAATCGTCGAAGGCGCGTCGTTCATGTTTGGGACAATATGACATTTTTCCCGTTGCAAACAGCGCCGCCGTGGGTGTTCTGTATGATGGCTCAGACAAGGTTGCTCAATGACAGGGAGGCACATATGGCAATCAAAGCCATCGCAATGGATATCGACGGTACGCTCACCAACGACCAAAAGGTCATCAGCCCGCGTACGCGCGAGAAGCTGCTCGCGGCGCAGGAGTCGGGCATTAAGCTCATCTTGGCTTCGGGCCGTCCCGCATGGGGGCTGCACGCCTTGGCGCAGGAGCTCGACCTTCAAAACCATGACGGTCTGCTAGTTGCCTTTAATGGCGCGCATGTGGTCGATGCCCAGACCGACGAGGTGCTGTTCGATCAGGCTATGCCTGCCGACGAATTGCATCGCCTGATTGATCACCTGCGTAATTTTGACGTGATCCCTATGATTTCGCTTGGTCGCGATTTGCACGTCGAGGACTCGTACCATTGCATGATCACGCTGCCTGACGGCTCGCAGAAGAATATCGTCAAGTATGAGCGCGACGCGTGCGATCTTAAGATTCGCGAGGTGGAGAGCCTGCATGAGGTCGCTGATGCTTATCCCGTGGACAAGCTACTCACTGCGGGCGACCCGGCCTATCTGCAGGCGCATTACGAGGAGATGTATGCGCCCTTTACCCAGACGCTTTCGGGCATGTTTACGGCCGACTGGTACTTTGAGTACACGGCGCCCGGTATCGACAAGGCCCGTGCGCTCGATGGTGCCCTGCCCAAGCTTGGCATCGACGCCAGTGAGGTCGTATCGTTTGGCGACGGCCAGAACGACAAGTCCATGATTGAGTGGGCCGGCACCGGTGTTGCCATGGGCAACGCCGTCGATGAGGTTAAGGCAGTTGCCCAGATGGTGACCGCCAATAACAACGAAGACGGTATTGCGGTGGCGCTGGATAAGCTGCTGGGTTAGAATCGCCGATAGTGCATGATTCGGGCGTCCGCTTGCGGGCGCCCTTTTGTTGGGGAGGGTGCCGTGTCCGCATTTCCGTTCGACGCCGTTATCTTTGACATGGATGGCGTCATCGTCGATACCGAGTATTACTACCTGGGGGAGACTGCCGCGTTTGCCAAGGAGCTTGGGTTGAATCTGACTCAAGAGGAGTTGAATGGACAGGTCGGTACCTCGCATCAGTTCTTCCTGCATATGCTGGTCGATTGGTTTGAGCGCGCCGGTAAAGGGCACTTCACTGGCGAGGAAGCGTTGGCCCGTTGGGACGAGTGGGCGCATAAGCGTCCGCGCGACTATCAGGCTTT
This sequence comes from uncultured Collinsella sp., assembly GCA_900556875.1. Classification (GTDB taxonomy): domain Bacteria; phylum Actinomycetota; class Coriobacteriia; order Coriobacteriales; family Coriobacteriaceae; genus Collinsella. Next base: position 73,370 of record USQQ01000006.1, on the reverse strand, counting down.
GATTAACCCGGGCGCTGTGGATACGATTCGAGAGTTGCCGCGCCGCGGCGTTCGCGTGGCGTTGGCGAGTTCGTCTCCCATGGACAGCATCGAGGAAGTACTCGATGCATGTGGTCTGTCGGATGCCTTTGAGTACGTGGTGAGCGGCGAACAGTTTAAGGAGAGCAAGCCCGAGCCCGACATCTACCTGCATGCGCTGGACCTGTTGGGGCTGCCTGCGGTCCGTTGCTGCTGCGTTGAGGATTCCGTTCCGGGCATTACCGCGGGTAAGCGAGCCGGCCTGACGGTCATTGCCAAGCGCGAGGAGCGCTTTGGCTTTAGCCAGGATGCCGCAGACAAGATTATCGACCAGCTGCCGGAGCTGCTGGAGCTTTCTTAGGAGCGCGGTAGTTGCGCGTTTTTCGGGTCTGATGAGTAAATAGCCGACATTTTGGTGCGACACCTAGCATACTTTAAGCTAATGCGGGCTTAAGGACTTGTTGAATGCCCCTAAGTCCGTTTTAGACTTAATTGTGCTTGGAGAGGGTATATGCCACCGACTGAAGGGCTAACTGACGGTAAAGCAGCGATACCGCTGTACCAACAGGTTATCGATATCATCAAAAACGAAATCAACTCCGGTGCCTACAAGGCAGGTGCGCGGATACCCAACGAATTCGAATTGGCTGAGAGCTATAAAGTTGGCCGCGTTACCGTGCGACGCGCTATTGAGGAGCTCGTCCAACAGGGTTATCTAACGAAGCGACAGGGGAAAGGCACGTTTGTCAATGCCCCCAAGCTCAAGCGCAAGATTCGCCAGAAGGATGACGTCCAGAGTTTTTCGGACGCATGCCGCGTTAACGGAATGGAACCGGGGGCGCGTGTCATTTCGAGAAAGATGCTGCCGGCGGATTCCACCGAAGCACAGTTCTTTGGTGTTCCCGTTGGAACTGACTTGATCTGCGTTGAGCGCGTGCGTACTGCCGATGGCGTCCCTGTCATGCTCGAGAACAACATATATGTTTACGAGGACAACGCCTATCTATCAACGGCACCTCTATCTAACCAATCCATTTTTGAGTTCGTGCGCAACCGGACGGGCCGCACGCCCGCGTTTACCGACCCATGCACGCTTGAGATCGCGTGTGCGTCGCCCGAGGTCGCTCGGTTGTTGGCAGTTCCCGTTGGCGAACCCTTGTTTTATATGGAAGCCTTCTTTTTCGACGAGCAGCGGCGGCCGTTTATCATCGGTCGTCAGCGGATCGTTGGGTCTCGCTACGTTTTTGACATCTAGGACATTGCGTATGAAAGCGCCCGGTGGATCATCTCACCGGGCGTTTCCATACCGTTCACGGCGCAAACGCAACCGTTCAACCGCGTTGCGGCAATCAGTTTGAAATTATCTTGATGGCGAGAAAAGCTGCTGGTAACCTATAGAACGTCATAGAACGTTTGCCTTGTGCAAACGTTGAAGCGAGATGCGATGCAGTCTCGAGTTCTTTGGAGGTATCTATGTCAGATACGAAGGCGAAGAAGACAAACAGACGTTTTAAGTTCAAATTACCGCATGTCTATACGATCATGTTCTTGCTGATTGTTGTCTTTGCGGTCTTGACTTGGATCGTTCCCTCTGGTCAGTATCAGCGCAAGACGATTTCGACAGCGGCGGGCGAGCGTGAAGTCGCCGTTGCTGGAACCTATGAACAGGTCGATAAGAACTACACCGATTCCGAGACCGGCGAGACCATCAATCTGGGGCAGGATATCTTCGCGGTCCTGCAAGCGCCCACTAAGGGCATCCAGGAGGCTGCCGACGTCGTTGCGTTCGTCTTATTGATTGGCGGGTCGTTCGCAATCATCACCAAGACCAACGCTTTGAATGCCGGCATGAGCCGTGTGATTAAAAAGCTCAAGAACAAGGACATCCTCATCATTCCCATCACGATGACGTTGCTGTCCATTTGCGGCACCACGTTTGGTATGTCTGAGGAAGCCCTGCCGTTCTATGCCATCTTCATTCCCATCATGATGGGTATCGGTTATGACTCGATGACGGCATTCATCATCTGCTTCCTTGGTCCTAACCTGGGATATTGTGCTTCGACCATCGACCCGTTTAATGTTTTGATCGCCCAAGGCATCATTGGTATCGAGGGCAATCCTCAGCTGTGGCTGCGCGCTGTTTCTTGGGTCATCTTCACTGCCGTCGGTATCGCATGGGCCATGCGCTACGCCATGCGCGTCAAGAAAAACCCCGAGTCGTCCATTACGTACGAGGACGATAAGCTCAAGCGTATCGAGTTTTCCGTGACCGATGTCTCCATCGAGGAAGAGTTCACTACCCGTCAGAAGCTCGTGCTTATCGATTTTGCTTGCGGTATGGGCATTATCGTCTGGGGTCTTGTGACCCAGGGTTGGTACATGAATGAGATTTCCGCCGTGTTCCTTGGCATGGGCTTGCTTGCCGGTATCCTGGGCGGTCTTGACCAGCAGACGATTGCTGAGGAGTTCGTTAAAGGTCTCGCCGACTTTGCGTACGCCGCCATCGTTATCGGTATCGCTCGCGGTATTCTGGTCATCGCCGAGGGCGGCATGATCATCGACACCATCCTCCAGGCGCTCGCTACTGCGCTCGCCGGTGCACCCGCCGCCGTCTACACCACGTTTATGTATATCGTCCTTGGCCTGCTCTCTTTGCTGGTTCCCTCGAGTTCTGGCCTGGCGGCACTCACCATGCCCGTTATGGGCCCCCTGACCGAGCTCATGGGCCTCAATCCCGAGGCGGCCGTTACCGCGCTCCAGTTTGCCAACCAGACCATCAACACCATCAGTCCCGTGGCGGGCATGACGGTTGCCGGCCTTGGCGTGGCTAAGATTTCGTTTGGCCAATGGTGGAAGACCATTTGGAAGTTCTTCATCTTCATGGTCGTCTTTGGCCTGATCGTAACGGCAATTTCTGGCATGCTTCCGGCGTAGGTGGTTGTGATGTCTGATCGTTTGACGGTCCTGACGTCTAAGAGCGTCTTTACCGGTACGGGGGACCTGCCGTTTGAAGGTTTCGTAGCGGTCCGTGGCAATCGAATTGAGGCTGTTGGCACCAAGTGTGAGCTAGCTTCGTATTTGACCCAGGCGGACGAGGTAGTTGACCTGGGTGACCGCACCGTCATGCCTGGCCTGATCGATGTGCATACCTTCTATACAGGCTGGGCGCTGCGGACGTTGGGGCCTGATCTGTCCGGCATCGCTGATGCCAAAGAGGCCGTGTCGCTCTTGCGTGCATGGAAAGAAGATCATCCGGATTGCGCGGCGGCTTTTGGCCACAACCTACCCGAAACGTTGGCATCGGATGCCGAGAACGCAAATACGGCGGCTGTGTTTGACGATTGTTTTGGCGATATCCCTGTCGTCTGCTTTACACCGGGTGCGGAGACCTGCGTTCTCAATGCTGCCGCCAGTGCGCGATACGGCTTCACGCCCCAGGCGTGCTATGCCGAGAAGATCTGGCGCATGATGAGCGATTTCCTCGCGCTGCCCGAGGTACGTGCGGGGTATTCGGACTACATGAGCATGCTTAACGAGCGCGGCGTTACCGCCATCAAGGAGATGGCGTTTGATGACTACTACGGTTTTGCCGACGAAATGGCTCGCCGTGAAGAATCTGGCGAGCTGACGGTTCGCGTCTCTATGATGTCGCAGCCGGTGGGTGCCGGTGCAAATCTGTCGTATGCTCGCGAGGCACGAGAGCGCTTCCGGGGACCGTTCGTTCGTTTTTCTGGCTTCAACCGTATGACCGATCGCGGCGTATGGGCGGGGCTTGCCGAGATGATTGACCCCTATGAGGACACGGCCGATGCGGGAGCTGCCGGCAAGACGGTTGTCGAGGAGCCCGAGTGGGATCTGATTGAGAACGAGCTGCGCGCAATTGATGCTGACGGCTTCCGATATTCTTTGCATTGCCAGGGCGATGGCGCCGTTCGTCGCACCGTGGCGCTCTATGCCTCGCTGCCTCGAGACGAGCATGGACGGTTGCTTCGCCGCCATGCGATTACCGATCTCGAGAACTCTGACCCGACCGATCTTGTCGAGTTTGGCAAGTTAGGTGGAATTTGCGAGGTCTATCCGCAGATTCTGACGCTGGACCGGCGCGAGGATTGCCTGTCGATGATGCGTCGACAAATTGGCGAGACGCGACTTTTGCACAGCTGGAATCGCCGCGGCATGGAAGATTCCGGATGCACGGTGTGCTGTGGTACGGATTTGCCACTGCTGATTCCGAGCCTGGGCGAGTCAATCTACAGCGCGTGCGGTGGATACTTCGACGATGGACTGCCCGTGAATGAGGCCAACGCGCTGACGCTTGTCGAGCTCTTGCGTGCTTGGACAGCCGGGGGCGCGTACGATCTGATGCGCGAAGACGAACTGGGTACGCTTGAGGTCGGCAAGCTTGCCGATATCTGCGTGCTCGATCGGGATGTGTTCGACCTCGATTATCGCGACGCACGCGATCTTTCGGTTGATATGACGATGTCGGACGGACAAATCGTGTTCGATCGAAATAAGGAGGCATAAGATGTCTGAATCCAAACCGACGCTGCGCCGCGAACAGATTGCGGGCATGAATATCCACTACATCATGTGGTCGCTCGATTATTTCCTTGATGTGCAGCAGCGTTTGGGCTTTGAGTCCATTGAGCTGTGGTGTGCGGAGCCGCATGTGACGCTCGACCACACGGGCTACTTTGAGGCTGAGGTCCTGGCGAAAAAGGCTGCAGGCCGTGGGCTTAGGTATCGTACTCTGTGCCCCGAGAATGTTGTCTATCCTTGGCAGTACTGCGCACGCAAACCGCTGCATGAACAGCGCAGCCTGGCGTACTTTAAGCACGGCATTGAGCTTGCCGAGGTACTTGGGTGCGACCGTATGTCCGTCAACTCGGGCTGGGGCGACTGGGACGAGGACCGCGAGGAAGCCTGGAAGCGCAGCCGCGAGCACTTGTCCATTCTGGCGGAGTATGCCGGCGAGCACGGTCTGGTGCTTACGATGGAAAGCCTGCGTCCCGAGGAGAGCAACCTTGTAACGACGGTTTCCGATGCGAAGCGCATGATTGACGAGGTCGCGAGCCCGTACTTACAGCCCATGGTTGATACAACCGCGATGGGCGTTGCGGGCGAGACGCTCGAGGACTGGTTTGCCGCCTTTGGTGATGGGGCAATTCACGAGATGCACTTTATCGACGGTGACCCGTATGGCCATCTGGTGTGGGGCGATGGCAAGCACGATATGGACGCCTTCGTCGCCACGCTTAATGCCCATGGTTTCGATGGCATGCTGGGCCAGGAAATCACGGACGGGCGTTACTACGATGACCCGGCGGCGGCAGATGCCAAGAACATGGCCGCATTCGAGAAATATCTGATTGACTAAAACAACTATCGGCCACGCAGCCAACGTCATTGATTGCGGACCAAACAAGAAAGGAACTGGATATGAACGCACACGATCTGATCAAAGAGGCAATTGCCGAGAAGGGCAAGTTCGACAGCGTCTACTGGATTGCTTGCGGTGGCTCCATGATCGATTTGATCCCGGCTCATGAGCTTCTGCAGCGCGAGGCAACCACCTTCACTTCGTATATCTATACGGCTCGCGAGTTTGATATCATGCGCCCGCGCCGCTTGGGTGAGAAATCCCTGGTCATTGCTTGCAGCCACAGCGGCAACACCCCCGAGGTCGTCGAGGGCTGTGAGATTGCCCTTGCTGCCGGCGCTACGGTGATCGCCCAGACCGACAACGCTGGATCCAAGATTGACTCCGGCAAGTGGACCACGTGGGTCTACCCGTGGGGCGAGGGCGTGCCGCAGGCCGAGGTCCCCGCTGGCATTTCGCTGTCGCTTGCGGCCGAGCTGCTCGATCAGCAGGAGGGCTACGCCGATCTTGCCGATATGTATGCCGGTATCGCCGAGATGGATAAGATTCTTCCCCCGGCACGTGAGAAGGTAAATGCCGAGCTAGGCGATCGTTTTGCCAAGCTTTGCCAGGAGCACGAGTTCTTCTACATTCTGGGCAGCGGTCCCAACTTTAGCCAGACCTACGGTTTCGCTATCTGCTCTCTTATGGAGATGCAGTGGCAGCACTGCAGCTACATCCACTCTGCCGAGTACTTCCACGGCCCCTTCGAGGCTACTCAGGATGGCGTTTTTTACTTCCTGCAGATGGGCTCCAGCGAGTGCCGTGCTATGGACGAGCGCGCCCTTGCGTTCCTTAAGACGCATACCGATACGCTGATGGTGCTCGATGCCAAGGAGTACGGTATGGAAGCCGTGCCGGCGAGCGTCCGTGCCTATCTGGACCCGGTGCTGTTCTACGCCATGAACTGCGAGCTGCGTGCTGCACGCGGCAAGGTGTTTGATCACGATCCCGATTTCCGTCGCTATATGGGTGTTGTCGAGTACTAGAAGGGGCAAAGGCCATGGCATTTAACGTTAACGCGCTCGGATTTGGCGACAACGTCGTCGATCGCTACGAGCATATCCACACCATGTATCCCGGCGGCAATGCGGTGAACTTCGCCGTTTATGCCAAGAAATGCGGTGCTGCACGCTCTGCATACATGGGCATTTTTGGCAATGACGCCGCTGCCGAGCATGTCATTGCAAGCCTCGAGGATGAGGGTATCGAGCTTGACAAATGCGAGCAGATGATTGGCGAGAACGGAGCGGCTCGCGTGACCGTCGTTGACGGTGACCGTGTCTTCCTCGGTTCCAACGAGGGCGGTATCCGTGGCGATGCGCGCTATGTTCTCGATCGCTTTGACCTTTCGTACATGAAGCAGTTCGATGTGGTTCATTCGGGCAACTATTGCTTCACCGAGCGCGAGCTGCCCAAGTTGAAGGCTGCGGGCGTCACGGTCTCTTTTGACTTTTCGGACGACTCCACCGACGAGTACTACGAGCAGATTGCGCCCTACGTCGATTTTGCTTTCTTTAGTGCGGCGGATGCCGCGAGTGAGGACGAGATTCGCGAGCGTCTGGCATGGGTGAAGGGTCTGGGTCCGCGTTTTGTGTCGGCTACGGCGGGCGCCGAGGGCTGCATCGCTTACGACGGCGAGCGTTATTACCGCCAGCTGGCTAAACCGGTAACGGACATGAAGGACACCATGGGGGCGGGCGACTCGTTCCTCACCTCGTTTTTGATGTGCTATCTCGATTCCGCCAAGCGTGGTGAGGGTGGCGCCGAGGCCATCGAGCGCGCGCTCGACTTTGCTGCCGGGTTTGCCTCGACCGTGTGCGGCATGGAAGGTTCTTGGGGCCACGGAGCACCAATCGTCGAATAGCTTAAGAAAGCGTACGGCGGTCTGGCTATGAGGCCTTGGACAGCCGATGCAAAACAATAAGCGAAACGCGAAAAGGGGGCTCGCCATGTGGTGGGTCCCCTTTTGAACATTGGAGAAGACCATGGGTATTAAAGCGTGTGCGGCTGGTTTTTGCTGTGCGGACGTCTATCAAAACATCGGCGTGTTCTATCCGACTGGTAATGGCATTGACTGGGGTATCCATCTTGCACGAATGGGCGTTTCGGTATCCGCCGTGTCGGTTGTCGGCAAGGACGAGTACGGAGACAAGATGGGAGAGGCGCTGGCCGCCGAGGGGTTTGATATCTCTCATCTGCGGGTGGAGGATGGCGACACCTCGGTGATGCTCATGGCATTGAAAGACGGCGTCGATCGCGTGCATCTCGAGGCAATCGATGGCGTAATGGAGACATATCGTCCGAATGAAGATGACCGGGCGTTTATCCTAGAGCATGACATCATTCATACCGACCTGTTTGGCAATTGTTTGGACCTCCTGCCCGAATGGCATGATGCGGGCAAGACGGTGGTTATGGACTTCTCGGTGTTCAGCCAGGATCCCGAATATGCATGCGAGGCTCATTTTCCTTACGTAGATTATGCGTTCATGTCGTTTGAAGAGGACACTCCGGAGCTGCGGGACTGGGTACGCCACGTGCAGGAATTGGGACCGCGCGTTGCGGTTGCCACGCTTGGCGAGAAGGGGAGCATTGCCTATGACGGTGAGCGCTTCTATGAGTGCGGGATCGTACCGGCGGAGAGGGTCGTTAATACCGTGGGTGCCGGCGATTCGTATATTGCCGGGTTTACCAAGGGCGTGATCGATGGCCTTGATATTCCGGCGTGTATGAAGGCGGGCGCTGAGCTGTCGTCCCGAGTGATTGGTTCGTTTGAGCCGTACTAGGGTCAAATGCCTGGAAAGGAGTACGAAATGGTTATCGACATGTTGGTCCAGCCCATGCTCTACGGCGAGATCTGTACGCCGGGTGATGAGCCTGATGGATTCGGTTTTTGGTCACGAGAATTTGGTATGGGGCATATGGGCCCCATGGATTGGGATGAGCTTCAAGTCGAGATGGACGTCTGCGACGTGCAGAAGAGCGTGCTCATGCCGCTCGATGTAACCACGGCATGCGGAGGGCACTTTGGCACCAATGACCAGATTGCCATGCTGGTTGCCGCGCATCCCGATCGTCTGTGGGGATTTGCGAGCGTAGATCCGCAGGTGAGCGGTGCCGCAGGCGAATTGGAGCGCGCCTTTACCGAGTTGGGGGCAAAGGGGCTTTGCCTGCATCCGGCAAAGCAGGGTTTTGCCCCCGAAGATGTCGTGGCCGAGCCGCTTTACGAGCTGTGCGAGCGCTATAACAAGCCGGTGGTTTTTCATGCCGGTATGTCTTGGGAGCCGGGTGCAGAGCTCTCGCGCAGTAACCCGCTTGCATTTGAGCACACAATCGCAACGCATCCAAATGTGCGTTTTAGTTTGACCCACTTTGGCTGGCCCTGGGTGCGCGAGACCGTGGCGATGCTGCTCAAGTATCCCAACTGCTACACGGACACTTCTATCACTTACATCGATTCGCCCGAGGAGATGATGCAGCGTCTTTTCACGGTCGATATGGGGCCGCTGTGGTATGAGCGCGCGCTATCGCATCAAGTGATGTTCGCCAGCAATACGCCTCGCTTCCGTGCATTCAAACTCAAGCGGGCGCTCGATACCGTGCCCATGCGCGATGATGCGCGAGAAAGGCTCTACTGGGGTAATGCCCTGCGTTTTCTTGAAGGAGATGAGTAAACATGGTGACGCTCGAGACATTGAGCTATCTATCGACTGCTCCGGACCAGTTCATCGATATTACCGAAGACGTGCACGCTGCCATCGAACGCAGCTCGGTGACCAATGGCTTGGCGGCGATTATTTTGTCGCATACGACCTGTGGAATCGTGGTAAACGAGGGGCTGCCCTGCGTGGAGACGGATCTTATGGAGACGCTTGATCGCATCGCCCCACTCGAGGCCCCCTATGCGCATGCACACTTCCTGCCGAGCTATGGAGCCACCGGCAACAACTCCTGTGGGCATATCAAGAGCATGATTTGTGGAAACAGTTGCTTCTTTCCCGTCCAAGATGGCCACATCGTGTGCGGAAGTGCCCAGAACATCTATCTTGCGGAGTTTGACGGTCCGCAGAAGCGAAAAGTGTACGTCGAGGTGCTAGGGGAGTAACGTCCCTGCAATAACCCTATGAAGGAGCACGTTATGTCGTTTCTAACTTCGATGTTCAAGAACGAAAAGCCGGTTATCGGAATGCTGCACCTGCGTCCTCTGCCGGGCGATCCGCTGTATTACCCGGGCGGAAGCGTATCGCAGGTCGTGGAAGCCGCCAAGCGCGATCTCGAGGCGTTGCAGCAGGGCGGTGTCGATGGCATTTTGATTACCAATGAGCTCTCGATGCCCTATGAGCAGCACGTTTCTCCCTCAACCCTTGCATCGATGGGCTATGTAATCGGGACTCTGTCCCATGATTTGTCGACCCCTTGGGGAGCTGAGGCAATTTACGATGGTGATGCCACAATCGAGCTGTGCGCTGCCGTCGATGCGCAGTTCACGCGCTGCAATTTTTGCGGTGCCTGGGCCGGTGATCTCGGGCTGATTAACCGAGATTTCGCTCACACCATGCGTCGCAAGGCGGCGCTGCGCCTGGACGACCTCAAGCTTTTTCATTTCATCACGAGCGAGGGGGAGGTTTATCTCAACGACCGCACGACTGCGGACATTGCCGATTCACTTCTCTTTAATTGCCTACCGGATGCGATGGTCATCGGCGGTTCGGCTGCCGGTCGTGGTGCTTCGGGCGAGCTTGCCGATGAGGTCCGCGAGCGTGTTGGCGAAGTACCTGTGGTATGTGGCACCGGTTGTCGCGAAAATACCGTGGCTGACGTATTTGCTCACTACGATGGCGCGTTTGTCGGCACGTGCTTAAAGCGCGACGGAAAGCTGGATGCCCCGGTTGATGTTGAGCGGGTAGTTCGTTTTATGGCTGCCGCTCGTGCGGCGCGAGGGGAGTAGGCACCTATGGCGCTCTATCTGGGTATTGATATTGGGACAAGCGCCTCTAAAGGCGTTTTAATCGATAATCGATGCAACATCGTTTGCCAAGCCTCTTGTGGACACGAGACGGACAACCCGCGTGATGGATGGTATCAGCATGATGCGGAGGCAGTTTGGTGGGGCGATTTTTGCCGCTTGTCGCGCGAGCTGGTGGTGCGATCGGGGGTTAACGCGGCGCAGATTGGATGCGTGGGCCTTTCCGCATTGGGTTGCGACTGCGTGCCGGTCGATACCGAGTGCAACGCGCTGGCGCCCGCGATTTTGTATGGAGTCGATGCACGTTCGAAGCCGCAGATTGACGAGCTCCTTTCCGAATATGGGTCAGATCGCGCACGCGAGCTTTTCGGGCACGATCCCTGTTCGTCAGATATTGCTCCCAAGATCTTGTGGTTTAAGCAGAATATGCCCGAGGTGCACGAACGTGCCGCGAAGTTCCTGACGGCGTCATCGTTTCTATGCGCAAAGTTGACGGGGCGTTTTACGGTGGACCGTTATTTAGCGGAGGATTTTCTTCCCCTATATGACCGCTACACTTGGAAGGTTGATGCTCGGGAATGTGCTCGTTTCTGCCGGCCTGACCAGATGGCGGAGGTAATGTCGGCTACCGATATTGCCGGGGTGATTACGCAGTGTGCGGCTGAGGCGACGGGGCTCGCGGCAGGGACACCTGTCTTAGTGGGAACGGGCGACTCTGGTGCCGAGGCCATTTCGACGGGTGTATTTCGTCCCGGCGATATGATGGTTCAGTTGGGGAGCACGGCGTATTTCATCTACCTAGCTGATCATATGGTCGATGATGCCCGCCTGTGGCCAGGGACGTTTATCATTCCCGGAACTTACGGGATCTGCGCGGGGACCAATACGGCGGGTGCGCTCACATCGTGGTTGCGCCAAGAGCTGTATCGCGACGCCGTGGAGGCCGAGGGCCACGGTGGCCCCGATGCATATTCGGTTATGGCGCATGATGCCGCCGATGTGGCGCCGGGTGCCGATGGGCTCGTGTGTCTGCCGTACTTTGCGGGGGAGCGTACTCCGCTCAACGATCCCGAGGCGCGTGGCGTCTTCTTTGGCCTGACCGGAAGGCATACGCGAGCCCATATGGTTCGCGCCGCCTTGGAAGGCGTCGCGTATACCGTTGCATCCCATGTCGACATTATCGAGCGAGAGCATGGACTGCCAATTGGGCGCATTATGCTTGTCGGAGGTGGAACCAAGAATCCAGTTTGGATGCAGGCTATCGCCGACGTATGCGGGCGCGAGGTCTCGGTTGCCAAGGTTACGGTGGGCGCATGCTTCGGTGATGCCATCATGGCAGCTCTCGCAGGTGGCGCCTATGCATCATGGGATGAACTCGCCCAAGTCCTTGGCGTTGCGCAAACAATCGTGCCCGATATGGCTGCCCACGAGTTATATGCGTCGCGTCGTCATATCTTTGACGAATTGTATGCACGCAACTGTGATCTCATGCACGAATTGGTGTAATGCTGCCGAATTGTACTGCCTTCCAATAGGGACTGCGTTGTGTGATTCGCATGTCCCTTGGCATTTTTTGCCCACAGGGGTTAGCGAAGGTCAAATACAGAGTGCGCATTTGCTAAAACTGCCGATTCGATGCGCTTTATGTCACAGTTTTTGAGTGAGGCGATGTGTTCCGAGGTCCTTGTGAGCGATCTGATGAGCGACTGCGCGCTTGTTTCTGTGTTTGGCTCGGCCGGCGCATCGGTCTCGAGCAGTAGACGGTCGAGTGGAATCTGTCGGGCATATTCACGTCCACGTTTAGACGCAAGCATGCGTTCGTTGACGGAAAAATAGCAGCCTGCGTTTCGCGCACGGACGAACTCGTTCGAGGTGCCGCTAAACCAGTGAAAGATGACGGCGGGGGAGTTGGGGCTTGGGGTGAGCAATCCATATGACTCAAGGGCGTCCAGTACGGTTCCTGCCGAACGAACAGCGTGAATTGATATCACGCGCCCGGCAAGAGGGTGCTGCGCGAGTGCATCGCAGAGCCGGTCAAATGCCTGTACTTGTAGCGGCTCGCTTCCGGCAAAACGAGCGGAAAAGTCGAGCCCGACCTCGCCGATCAAGCGTTCTTGTGCAGCGACTTCGCAAAGCAGATTGATTTCAGCGTTGCCACATCGTCCGTCGGCGAGCCACCAGGGATGGAGGCCGATGCCGGCAAAGATATTTGAACGGCCGCAGGCGCGCTTCTTGGCGCGTGCAAAGTCGTGCGGATCGACGCCGCAGTCAAATAGAATCAGGCCCAGCGCCGTTGCCTCATCGGCAACGGCGTCCGGGTGAGCCATTAGATCAAGATGGCAGTGTGCATCAAATAACCGGGGCTCCATCTCGGCGCGCTCCGCTAGTCTAGGCGCTGGCCATCGGCGCGCACGCGCTCGGTGCCGCGGCCACTGATCTGACGGATAACCTCGCCGGCGATCATCTGGCCCATGATGGGCGGCATAAAACTGGCAGTTCCCAGCTCGGTGCGCTCGTGGATGTTGGAAGGATCGCGGGGCTGGGTCTTTACCGACTCCTCGCAGCTAAACAGCACGTGAAGGCTCTTGATGCCACGTTTTTTGCACTCTTTGCGCATAATGCGGCTCATGGGGTCACGTACCGTATCGAAGATGTCGGCAAAGCGGAGGCACTCGGGATGGAGTTTGTTGGCCCCGCCCATGGAGCTAACCAAACGGATGTCATGGTCCTGAGCATATTTGGCAATGGTGAGCTTGGCCGAGATGGTGTCGATGGCGTCGATGACGTAGTCGAGCTTGCCACCCGTCTGCTCCAAAACGCCCGCGAAGAACTCGTCGATGTTGTCGCTCAGCAGGTATTCGGTGCGCTTGATAACGCTGGCGGCGGGATTGATGTCGTGGATCATGGCTTCCATCACGTCAACCTTGCGCTTGCCGATGGTGCTATGAAAGGCGATGGCCTGGCGGTTGATGTTGCTGGGCGCGATGATGTCCTTGTCCAGGATCACAAAATGGCCGATGCCGCCGCGCGCGAGCGCTTCGCAGCAGTTGGATCCCACGCCGCCACAGCCCAGCACCAGCACCGTGGCGTTGGCGAGTTTATTGAGCGCCTCGCGGCCCATGATGATCTCGAGCTTGGTGTCGCGTGTCTCGACGGGAGCTGCGGCTGCGGTTTCGGTCATAGATGTCCTCCGATGGGGAAGCGGATCGTGTTTGGGCTATCGCCATTATAGGGATTATCACGATTCCATTTGAGCCCTAGGGGCTTGTTGAAATGAGATCGGGATTCGCATAAGATGAAGCAGATGGCACCCGTTGCCGCGGGTTAGCCAACTCCGAAACACGTTTATGGCGTGAGAAGTGGCCGTCTTCGCATTACGCGGGGGCGGCTATTTTTTTGAGTGTAAGATTAGATAATTAGACAAATATCTAAATAACGAGTATACTGTGCGCGTCGTGATAGATAGTGAGAGGAGGTCCTATGCCGGGAGAGGGTTTTAAGGCGCTTGCCGATCCAACGCGACGGCGCATTTTGGAGTTGCTGCGCGAGGGCAATTGTACGGCCGGGGAGCTTGCCGAGCATTTTGACATCAGCAAGCCGTCATTGAGCCATCATTTGGCGACGCTCAAAAACGCCGGGCTGGTGACCGACGAGCGCCATGGCCAAAACATCGTTTACAGCTTAAACACCACCGTCATGCAGGACTTGATTGGCTGGTTTATGGGCTTTACGGACACTGAAGGTGATGAGGATGAATAACGAAAACAAGGGCATTCACGCCACGGGGGTATCGCCGCGTGTATGGGCCATGCTTGTTGTGGTCTGCGCTATTAATGTCGCGGCGCACCTTATGGTGATGCCGAGCTTGCCTGCACAGATTCCCACGCACTGGGGAGCGAACGGCGCCGTCGACGGTTGGGGCCCTAGCTGGATGGCCTCCGCGCTCGGCGTGCTGCCTCTGGCACTTCTTGCAATGTTCTACGTGGTGCCACGCATTGACCCCAAAGGTGAGGCATATCGAACCTCGGGCAAGTTCTATCAGGGCTTCGTAATCGCCTTCACCTTGTTCATGTGTGCCATAAGCTGGTTGGGTGAGCTTACGGTCTGGGGCGTGGTGCCGGCGGTCGGTTCGGTCAACGTGCTGATTTCCGGTGCTATCGGTTTGCTGTTCATCGGCGTAGGCAACTACTTGCCGCGTGTGAAGCAGAACTATACGCTCGGTATCAAGACGCCTTGGGCGCTTGCCGATCCCGAGAACTGGCGCCGTACGCAGCGTTTTGGCGGCGCCTGCTTTATGGTGCTGGGTGTTGGTTTGATTGTGATGGGCGTGGCGGGTAGCGTGCTTTCGAGTGAAGTCGTCGCCGCGGTGATTGCGGTTCTGGCGTTTGGTTCAGCTGGAGCTGCCTACGTCTATTCGTATCTGCTGTGGCGCAAATCGCAGCGAGCCGCTCGTTAAGGTTGCGGAAAACTAGCGTACGCAGTTCATAGTGTGTTAAGGGGGACTTTTCCCAGGTAGTATTAGGGGGTGTGGGCAACCATGCCCCTTTTTCGTTAAGTTTCAGAGCTGGTTTCCTCATTTTGTTTCCACTAAAGCGAATCAAGAATAGGGAAACAGCAGGTAGAAAGGATAAAACAGGCAAATGGCAGAGTTTATCTACCAGATGTATCAGGCTCGCAAGGCCCATGGCGACAAGGTGATTCTTGACGACGTGACCCTGAGCTTCTATCCCGGTGCTAAGATCGGCGTTGTGGGTCCCAACGGCATGGGTAAGTCGACCCTGCTCAAAATTATGGCCGGTATCGAGGAGGTCTCCAACGGCGATGCAAGGCTTACCCCCGGCTACACCGTGGGCATCCTGCAGCAGGAGCCGCCGCTCGATGACGACAAGACCGTCATCGAGAACGTGCGCATGGCGTTTGGCGATATGATCGCCAAGGTCGATCGCTTCAACAAGATCGGCGAGGAGATGTGCGACCCGGACTGCGACATGGACGCCCTCATGGCCGAGATGGGCAAGCTCCAGGACGAGATCGATGCCGCCGATGGCTGGGATATCGATTCCAAGCTCGGCCAGGCCATGGACGCCCTGCAGCTGCCCGATTCTGACATGCCGGTTAACATGCTCTCTGGCGGCGAGCGCCGTCGCGTGGCCCTGTGCAAGCTGCTGCTCGAGGCTCCCGACCTGCTGCTGCTCGACGAGCCCACGAACCACCTGGACGCCGAGTCGATCCTGTGGCTCGAGCACTTCCTGCACAACTACCAGGGCGCGGTGCTTGCCGTCACACACGATCGCTACTTCCTGGATAACGTTGCCGAGTGGATCTGCGAGGTCGACCGCGGTCACCTCTATCCCTACAAGGGCAACTACTCCACGTATCTGGAGACCAAGGCCGCGCGTATCGAGGCACAGGGCAACCGCGACGCCAAGCTCGCCAAGCGCATGGAGGCCGAGCTCGAGTGGGTACGCAGCTCGCCCAAGGCTCGCCAGGCCAAGAACAAGGCCCGTCTGGCTCGCTACGAGGAGATGGAGGCCGAGGCCCGCGCAAGCCAGAAGCTCGACTGGACCGACATCCGCATCCCCGTGGGCCCGCGTCTGGGCAACAAGGTGCTCGAGGCCCATCATCTGCACAAGGAGTTCGATGGCCGCGTGCTCATCGACGACCTTTCGTTCACCCTGCCGCGCAACGGCATCGTGGGCGTCATCGGCCCCAACGGTGTCGGCAAGACCACGCTCTTCAAGACCATCGTGGGTTTGGAGCCGCTGACTTCGGGCGAGCTCGAGGTGGGCGAGACCGTCAAGATTTCTTACGTCGACCAGAACCGTTCCGGCATCGACCCCGATAAGAACCTATGGGAGGTCGTCTCGGACGGCCTGGACCACATGATGGTCGGCGAGACCGAGGTTCCGAGCCGCGCGTATGTGGCGAGCTTTGGCTTTAAGGGCCAGGACCAGCAGAAGCGCGCTGGCGTGCTCTCCGGTGGCGAGCGCAACCGTCTGAACTTGGCGCTTACGCTCAAGCAGGGCGGCAACCTGCTGCTCCTCGACGAGCCCACGAACGACCTCGACGTCGAGACGCTGTCCTCGCTCGAGGCGGCGCTGCTCGAGTTCCCGGGCTGCTCGGTGGTCATTAGCCACGACCGTATGTTCCTGGACCGCGTCGCCACGCACATCCTGGCGTGGGAGGGCACCGACGAGAATCCGGGCAACTGGTATTGGTTCGAGGGCAACTTCGAGGCCTATCAGGCCAACCGTATCGAGCGCCTGGGCGAGGACGCAGCCCAGCCGCATCGTATTCACCGCAAACTGACGCGTGACTAGTCGAGCTCAGGTGACCTATTGAGAAAGGGACGATAACCTTGAGGGTTATCGTCCCTTTTTGTTACTTGGTAGAAGGTTCGACTTTATCGATGGCCCAGGCGGCTCCGAGACCGCCGGTGGTGTTGCGGCGGATGCGCACGGCAACCTCGCGACGCTCGCCGGCCTGCGTGTAGCGCAGGGGGAAGCTTGCGCGGTTTCGCGCGGCCTCGATGGTGCCGCGTTCGCGGGCGATCCAGTAGTACTCGCCGACGATGCCGAGCGTGTCGGCGCCGTAGGGGAGATAGGTCGACAACTGGTGCAGAAGCGGGCCGGGGCAGAAGACCTCGGTTGCGAAATCGACGGGGAAGTCCTTGGGGATGGCGGGCGCTGCAGGTGCGGGGGCTGGGGCCGCTGCGGGTACCGAAGCCGGTGCGGATGCAGGTATTTGGTCGCAAGCAGCGGCGGGCATGGATTCGATGACGGGTGCGGGCTCCGGCGTTACTTTCGGCTTGATCTCGGAATCTGCGGGCTTCACGGTGACGGGCGCGTCTGCAACTGCGGTTTCAACCTCAACCTGCGTCGCGTTCTCATTCTCGACGCTCGGCTTTGCCTCGATGGGCGTGGACGCCATGGTGGTGATGCCGGCGTTTGCGTTCTCGGGGTCATAGACGACCGTAAGCGAGATGGCGGGCTGCGGTGTCTCGGGCTCCGGCGCCGACTCGGTAGCGTCTTGATCGGCGGGTTCGTCGGACTGATCGTCCTCGGCCTCGTTGCCAAAGACATCGCTGTTTTGGAACGCAGACGTCTCGGGTTGGTTAGCGGCTTCTTCGGTTGTCGACTTGGGAGCTTCGTTGAGCTCAGCAGTGGCTTCCTGCTCGGATATGACTTCAGGATCGGTCGTGGCGGCGATTTCGGTTTCGGTTTCTACTGCTACCTCAATAGCGACTTCGATCTCTGTCTCGGGCTCGGGCTCCGGCACAGCTTCAACCGCGGCTTCTGGTTCGGGACGCTTAACGTGCTTGGGGCGCACAGCCTTGAGGTCCTTCTCACTGCGCTTTTTCTTTTTGTAGGACTGCTTAGCGCCCTTGGCGGTCTTGGACTTGTCCTCGCCCTTGGCAAGTGCGGCATCCCAGGCCTCGTTGGCGATGACGGTGGCATACAGGCGACCGCCCTTAAAGACGGTCAGCTTAATGCAGTCGTCAAGCTCTTCGAGCAGCTCGCGCGTGGATTCGAAGCCCAGGTCATAAGCGGTCATGTCGCCAGCGGTGAGCGCCTCCTCGACCTGTGTCATAAACGTTTGCTTGCCACACCCAATCGCATCGCGCAGCAGGCGATACAGATAGATGTGGTTGCCCAGCGATAGCGTGGGCCTAACTATTGTCTTGCTCATGGCAAATCTCCTCTTTACACATGTAAAGCATCTTACCATCGCATGGCGCTCGCCATGACGGCGCCCAAGGCAAACGGGCGCGAACCGCTGTCGATTCGCGCCCGTTGTACAGGTTGCCTATCTGGGGATGCAGTGCCTAGTTGCCCGATGTCGTGCCTTGGCTCGAGCTGTCCGATGCCGTGCCGGACGCGGTTCCGCTCGAGCTGTTGGTGTTGCTGTTGTCGGTAGATCCCGTACTCGGTGTATTGCCATTCGCCTGATCGCCCGTGCTCGGTTGAGAGCCGTCAGTCGTTTGGCTTGAGTCAGTCGTGCCGGATTGCGTGCCGCTGTTGTTCGCAGAGGAATCGACGCCCTGCGATTGGTTTTGGGTGTTCGAGGACGAATTGGCAGAGGTAGAACTGTCTTGCGTATCGTCCGTCTGTGCCTGCTGATCCTGCGACTGGGTGTTGCCATTTGCATCGCTCTCGGTCGTGCGCGACGACAGGATTGGCTCGGTACGCTCGCCCAGACCCTCACCGGCAGTGGTGATAAGGATGGCGCCGGCGCAGGCGATGACCGCGACGATGGCGATAGCGATCGAGAAGACGATGACCTTCTTTTGCGTCTGGCTGCGCTCAGCCGCCGCCTTGGCGCGCAGGCTGTTGGGAGCGACGCGCGCCGTGGTCGCGCGTCCCGCAACCTGGCGCATCTCCTGCGTGGTTGCGGCGCCACCTAGGTGCTCCTCGACATTGGGCTCAACGGGCTCGTAGGCGCCGGTAGGGTAGTCGACAGCGGCATGCGTGCCCTTGATTGCTTCGGCGCTGGCGGAGATAAAGTGGCGATAGACCTGCGAGGACACAACAGTGATGACTGAGCTCACAGCGGCACCAATCACCGAGCCGGCAATGCCAATCTTTGAAGCGAGCGCGACACTCGTGGCGGCTGCCGCGGCACCGGCGATGATTTGGGGAATGGAAATGTCATCAAAGAGTTTTTTCTTGGGCGCAATGGCCATGGTCTGGCCGATGGAATGGTTCTCGTGAACGCCGTTGTTGAGTGCGGCCGGCGTCATGACACGCGTGCGCGGCGCGTCGGTGTACTTGGTTGTCATACGGGGTCCTCCCGATGTAAATCTGCTTCGTTTCGTGTAGCCATCAGGGTACCCACCAGATGTGAATCGTACGTGTCATTTAACAGATACCATCAACTCATCAAGGGGGCTTGCTGTCTTTGGTGCAATAGCTTGATGCTAAACTGGATTTACGATTGCGAGGTGGTTTACGTGATGTACCCGTATATGACGTTCGAAGACGGTACCGAGGTCATTCATTCTGACCTGATTGCGGATGGCGATATCGAAAAGGTTATCGTGCATTTTGAACGACCGACGGCAGAGGGCTTCGACTCCGCTCGTTGTGAGTTACCTTCTTACAATTGGACTATGTGGGAAGGGCGTTTCACCGACGAGGAGAAGCGAGGATTTGAGACTTTTCTGAGCAATAACGCCCATCTACTGTATCGCTACGCCGCAAACGGAGGAGCTAAAGTTGCCTAGCCTTTTTCTTATTGGCGGCTATAGGGTCTTCTTTTGGTCCAACGAAGCGGGCGAGCCAATCCATGTCCATGTTTGCAAGGGAGCGCCTTCAGATAACTCGGCCAAAATCTGGCTGACTCGCAGGGGAGGTTGCATTGTCGCTAATAACAAAGCGAAGATTCCCCGGAGCACGCTTGACGACCTCTGTGAAATTATCGCCGCTCAGCATGAATTGATTTGCTCTAAATGGAAGGCATTTTTCCTTGTGGACGAGATCTCGTTCTACTGCTAAACGCCATTCTGACTTCTCTTTTCAATTTTTATCATGAGTCTGCCCCACCAGCGCTGATTGAACTTGACAGTACAATGGAGGCGGACTTTATCGCCGCCGCTCGTTGCGGCTAAACGGATGTGTTGGAGCTCGCATGAACGATTTTCTAAACGGTCAAGTTAAGAACGATGGCTTTTTGCGTGTGGCGGCGGCGTCGCCGCAGATTCGCGTTGCCGATGTCGAGGGCAATGCCGAGGTTGTGCTGGCGGCTGTTCGCGATGCTGCCGAGTGTGGCGTTCGTGCGTTGGTGTTGCCCGAGCTTAATCTGACTGGCTATACCGCAGCCGATCTGTTCCATAACCGCACATTACTGCATGCCTGCGAGACCGCACTGGCGCATATTCTCGATGAAACTCGCGAGCTGCCGATTGTCTTTACCATCGGTCTTCCCGTTGCAGTTGCCGAGAATATCTACAACTGCGCCGCTGTGTGCTGCGCGGGCGAGCTTTTGGGCCTCACGGCCAAGAAGTATCTGCCCAACTATGGCGAGTTCTATGAGCGCCGTTGGTTTGCTCCGGCGCCTGCGGATCCCGTGTGGGTTGAATTTGCCGGTCAGGGTCCGGTTCCGCTGGGTTCGGGGCTTGTCTACCGCTGCTGTGATGAAGGCGCTGAGGACCTGGTACTGGGCGTTGAGGTCTGTGAGGACCTGTGGGTGCCGGTGCCCCCTTCGACCGAGATGGCGCTTGACGGTGCGACGGTGATTCTCAACCCGTCGGCCTCGGATGAGATTATCGGTAAGGCAGACTACCGCCGCAGCCTTATCTCCAATCAGAGTGCGCGCCTGTACTGCGCCTATGCCTATGCGGATGCGAGCGAGGGCGAGTCCACGACCGATATGGTCTTTGCGGGGGAGAATCTCGTCTACGAAAACGGTTCGAAGCTCGCCGCGACGAAGCTCCTCACTTGCGATATGGCCGTCGCCGACGTCGATCTTGACCGCCTGGTTGCCGAGCGCCGTCGCTCGACGACGTGGACGCGCGCGGACGATGCGCCGGAGGCCACGACCGTTGAATTTTCGTTTGAGGGCGTGCTGGCCGAAGAGCCTGTCCTGCGCGATGCGCTCGGCATCGACCGCGCCTTCCCCCGCGCGCCCTTTGTGCCGGCCGATCACGGCGACCTGGCCGAGCGCTGCGAGACCATTCTTGACTTGCAGACCGCGGGCCTCAAGACCCGCCTTGCCCATACGGGCACCAAGGCGGCCGTCATCGGCCTTTCGGGCGGCCTCGATTCCACGCTGGCGCTCCTCGTGACCGTGCGTGCGTTCGACGCCTTGGGCCTACCGCGCACCGGTATCACGGCCGTGTCCATGCCCGGCTTTGGCACGACGCATCGCACTAAGTCGAATGCCGAGTCGCTCGCTCGCGACCTAGGCGTGAGCTTCCGCGAAGTCTCGATCCATGCAGCCGTGGAGCAGCATTTTAAGGACATCGAGCACGATCCGACCGTCCAGGACGTGACCTACGAGAACAGCCAGGCACGCGAGCGCACGCAGATTCTCATGGATTTGGCCAACCAAGCCGGCGGCTTTGTCATCGGCACGGGCGATCTCAGTGAGCTGGCGCTTGGCTGGGCCACGTACAACGGTGACCACATGAGTATGTATGCCGTCAATGCGAGCGTTCCCAAGACGCTCGTACGCCATCTGGTGCGCTATGCGGCCGATGTCTTTGGCGGGCGCATTGCCGAGGTCTTGCTCGATATCCTCGATACGCCGGTGTCCCCCGAGCTTCTGCCGCCCACGGGCGACGGCGAGATTGCGCAGAAGACCGAGGATTTGGTGGGCCCGTACGAGCTGCACGACTACTTCCTCTACTACCTGCTGCGTTTTGGCTTTGAGCCTGGCAAGATCTACCGCATGGCGCTCAAGAGCTTCGAGGGCGTCTACGACGCCAAGACCGTCCACACGTGGCTACGTACGTTCTACCGTCGCTTCTTTGCCCAGCAGTTTAAGCGCAGCTGCCTGCCCGATGGTCCCAAGGTGGGCTCGGTGACGCTCAGCCCGCGCGGCGATTGGCGTATGCCGAGTGACGCTAGCTCGCGTCTGTGGCTTGCGCAGATCGACGCGCTCAATCCAGTTGACTAAGGTTGGCTAAATTGAACCAATACGGGGGTTGCAAGCGTTACACTTTTGCAATCTGATGGCCCGTATCGCGCGGCGCTCTTGTCGGAGCGCCGCGTTTTTTATATCGAAAGGTGGCACCATGCAGGCATCGCAGCGTCTCGACCGCTTTGGCGCGGAGGTCTTCGCCTCGCTCAACAACAAGCTTCTCGCGCTGAAGGCTCAGGGCAAGACCATTTACAACATGAGCGTGGGCACGCCCGACTTTAAGCCGTACGACCACGTGGTCGAGGCGCTCATGCAGGCAGCCCAAGATCCCGAGATGTGGAAGTATGCCCTGCGCGACCTGCCCGAACTCAAGCAGGCCGTGTGCGATTACTATGAGCGCCGCTTTGGCGTTTCGGGCATTACGCCGTCCATGGTGCAGTCGTGCAACGGCACGCAGGAGGGCGTGGGTCATTTGGGCCTGGCCCTGCTCGATCCGGGCGACACCATTCTGGTTCCCGATCCGTGCTACCCGGTCTTTGAGGCGGGTGCCAAGATCGCCGATGCCAAGCTCGAATACTATCCGCTGGTGGCGGAGCACAATTACCTGCCCTATGTGGCGGGTATCGATCCCGAGGTGGCCGATCGTGCCAAGTATATGATCGTGTCGCTGCCCGCGAACCCGGTCGGCTCGGTGGGCACTCCCGAGGTCTACGAGGAGATCATCGCTTTCGCCCGCGAGCACGACCTGCTCATCGTCCATGACAACGCGTACTCCGACATCGTGTTCGACGGCGAGCCGGGCGGCAGCTTCTTGCAGTATCCCGGCGCGCTCGAGGTGGGCGTTGAGTTCTTCTCGCTCTCCAAGTCGTTTAACGTCACCGGTGCGCGTATCGGCTTTTTGGTCGGCCGCGAGGATGTGGTCTCTGCCTTTGCCAAGCTGCGCGGCCAGATCGACTTCGGTATGTTCTTCCCGATCCAGAAGGCCGCCATCGCCTGCCTGAACGGTCCGCGCGATGAGGTCGAGGCGCAGCGTCTGAAGTACCAGGAGCGCCGCGATGCCCTGTGCGACGGTCTTGAGGGCCTGGGCTGGGAGCGTCCCAACGCGCATGGTTCTATGTTTGTGTGGGCCAAGCTTCCCGGTGGTCGCACCGATTCCATGGCGTTTTGCGAGGAGCTCATGGAGAAGGCCGGCGTTGTGGTGACGCCGGGCGCGAGCTTTGGTCCTTCGGGCGAGGGGCACGTGCGCATGGCGCTGGTCCTGCCGCCCGACCAGATCGCTTTGGCTGTCGAGGCCATTCGCGAGGCGGGCCTGTATTAGAAGGCTATTTCGACTCGTCAATAGCTCGAAACCGATTTCGTGCAGTTATTTTACGAATCCTGCAAATAATTTCGGTAAACGGTCGATATTTGGCTGCGAATAGGAGCATAATCAAAGTCCCGATTGGATGTATTGGGATTACGGCAAGCCGCTCGGGTCGTTCCCGGGCGGCTTGTTTGTGGAGAGAGATGGGAGTTTCTAATGGTTAACGAGAAGAAGGTCGCTATTGTCGGCTGCGGTTTCGTCGGCTCGTCGTCGGCGTTCGCGTTGATGCAGAGCGGTCTGTTCTCCGAGATGGTCCTCATCGACGTGGACAAGAACCGCGCCGAGGGTGAAGCCCTGGATATCGCGCACGGCATGACGTTTGCCGAGCCGATGAAGATCTACGCCGGCGATTATTCCGATGTCGCCGACGCCGCCATGATCGTCGTCACCGCTGGCGCTGCCCAGAAGCCCGGTGAGACCCGCCTGGATCTGGTTAACAAGAACGTCAACATCTTTAAGTCCATTATCCCCGAGATTAAGAAGTCTGGCTTCGACGGCATTTTGCTCATCGTCTCCAACCCGGTTGATGTTCTGACCTATGCCGCCATCAAGATGTCCGGCCTGCCCGAGGGCCATGTCATCGGCTCCGGCACCGTGCTCGATACCGGCCGTCTGCAGCAGATGCTCGGCGCTCACGTCGAGGTTGACCCGCGCGATGTCCAGGCCTATGTCATGGGTGAGCACGGCGACTCCGAGTTTGTCGCTTGGTCCAGCGCTCAGGTTGCCGGCGTTCCGCTGAACACCTTCTGCGAGCTTCACGGTCATCTGGAGCACGAGGCTGCCGAGAAGCGTATCGCCGAGGACGTCAAGAACTCCGCCTACACCATCATCGAGAAGAAGCACGCCACCTACTATGGCGTCGCCATGGCCGTTAAGCGCATTTGCACCGCCGTCATGCGCGATGAGCAGACCGTTCTGCCCGTCTCCTCGCTCATGGTGGGCGAGTATGGCCTGTCCGATCTTGCCATCTCCATGCCGACGGTCGTTGGCCGCGACGGCGTCGTCTGTCGCGTCCCCGTGCCGCTGAACGATGACGAGCAGCATGAGCTCACCGCCTCCGCCAAGGCCCTCAAGGACATCATCGACAGCGTCGACTTCTCCTGCTAAATCAAGCTCGCTAGAGCGAAAAGCTACAATGAAGGCGTCCGGGTCCACACGGCCCGGGCGCCTTTTTGGTGCAAAGTAACCTGACCCCAATGCACCATAGTTGATGGGAGGGCCATGTCGGATTCGCCTAATTTTTTGACCTATGCCCAGACGGTGTTTGATCCGTTTGAGGAGCGGTCGTTCTGCGCGGTGGATAGCCTGGTCTTTGCGTGGTTGTCTTATTTGCGTTTGCCGGGTGATATGGCGGAGCTGACGAACTGGCAGGGCCTAGACGTACGCGAGCTGCTGCGTGCCGAGTGCTACCGGGACATGATTGACGACTTGTGGGACCCAGAGGGGAGCAGGGCCTTGTTGGAGGCCGTGGCAGCAAGCCCTCGCTACCGTGGCGTGCACGTTTGCGGCTATCGTGCCGTGAGCGATGTGGTAGCGACAGAGCAGTTTGCAGCCATGGCGTTCCGGTTTCCGGCGGGGTTTAGTTATCTTTCCTTTCGGGGGACCGACAGCACGATTGTGGGCTGGAAAGAGGACTTTAACATGGCGTTTCGGTGTCCTGTGCCGGCCCAGGAATCCGCGGTACGTTATGTGGACGAGGCGGCGGATGCGATTGACGGGCCGCTTTTGTGCGGAGGTCATTCCAAGGGTGGAAACCTTGCGGTGTACGGTGCGGCGATGTGCTCCGATGTCGCCCGCGAGCGAATCGAACGGGTGTATTCCCATGATGGTCCGGGCTTCGTCGAGGAGTTTCTGAACGGCAACGCCTTTGCCGATCTTTGCGGTCGAATCGACAAGACGCTACCTCGGTCGTCGATCTTTGGCATGATGTTCGAGACACAGGAGGACTATGCCATCGTTGAGAGCACCGAGTTCAGCCTGCTGCAGCACAATCCCTTTAGCTGGGTGGTTGATGGTCGCGACTTCGTGTACTGTGAGCGCCTGTCCGCCGGTGCTCGATACGTTGATGGCTCCATTCGCGAGATGCTGCTTGCAGTGTCGCCTAGCGAGCGCGAGCGTTTTGTAGATGCGTTGTTCTCCGTGTTTGAGGCTACGGGTGCTGAGCGGTTTGCGGATATCGCCGGGAATCTGCGCGAGAGCCTGCCCGTGATGCTCCAGGCTGCGCAAGGCTTTGACGAGGATACGCGACGCTTTGTCTCGCAGACTATCGTGGCAATCCTTAAATGCGCGCTGCTGCCCAAACGACCCCAGATCGACATGTCCACTGCCGGTAAGAGTCTGACAGAACAGCTCGAGGCTTGGCAGTCCGAGCTTCTGCGCTAGCCATTGGTGCAAAGCAACCTGTCCCCGATGCACCAATCTTCGATGCGCTCGGGGAGGGCTCGACCGCTATACTGGTTCGTGCCGAAATCGATCTAGAACGGAATGCCGTATATGAAAATCAATCACGCGATTCTGCATATCCTGGACTTTGACTCTGCCGTCAACGTTATGAGCCAGCGCGAGCTCGATATCGAGAGTCGTACCGTGCGCAACTTCGTGACCACGCATCTGCGCCGCGCACGTACCTCGGCCGACAATAAACGCGCCACGTTTGCCGAGAACTCTGCGTTTGGCGGCGAGCTCAAGGGCTATTTCTTTGGCGAGCGCGAGTTCGTGGACCTGTCGCAGCAGATTGCGGAGTTTATCTCCTCCGAGCTCACCAAAGCCGAGAAAGCCGAGTCCACCGACGTGCTCGTGGCCGATTTTGACGACGATGAGGATGCCCGCTGGTTTGCCGTGATGCTGCTGGGCTCCAAGCAGGCTTTTATGCACGAAGTGGGCCGCGAGGAGGGAGAGGTGCGCAACGACATCGCGCGCCACTACGCCATTCTGCCGAACCCCTCGCAAAAGGTGCCGAGCTATGCCATCGTACGCGCGAGTACCATGGAGATTGGCTACGTGGACAAGAAGCGCAAGATTGCCGGCGAGGACCGTATGCTTATCCCCGATGGCCTGCTGCAGTGCGACACGGGCGTATCGGGCAAGGAGGTCATCGACACCGTGACGCGTGTGGTCGAGGAAGTCGCCGAGGAGCACGGCGCCAACACGGCCGTGGCGCTCGCCAAGGTTAAGGCCGCTGTGGCCGAGAAGGTCGAGGATGACGAGGAGCTTCCGCCCTGGGATATCGTCGATGAGGTCTTTGAGGACGAACCGGTCATCAAGGAAAGTGTGCGCGCGGCACTGACCGAGGAGAAGGTTCCCGAGCGCGTTCCCGTGGAGCGCAAGCAGGTCGAGCGCGCGGCGGTGCGCAATCATAAGATTCGTACCGATACGGGTATCGAGATCAGCTTCCCGGCCGAGATGGGTTCGAACTCCGAGTACATCGAGTTTGTCAACGAGCCCAACGGCCTCATCTCCATCGAGCTCAAGAATATCGGCAGCATCGAGAATCGATAAACTGCGCTTGGACGCTGCAGAAAAACAAAGGCCGAAGCCTCGGATGAGGGCTTCGGCCTTTTTGCTTGGAGCTGAATTGAGTTGCAGACTGAGCATACGTCAGCGAAAACGCCCCTAGGCGAGCAAGGTGACGTGAAAGAGGAGGGAAGCGTACTTCGGTACGCGACCGACGATTGAACGTCAGATTGCCGCTTAGGGGCGTTTGCAGCGTCGAGCCGTTACGCGGTTTGGTAAAACCGCGTAACTTCTACAGCCGGCGTAAGCCTTCCTCGAGTCCGGTCTTGCTGTCGGTCTTCTCGTCGCGCATCTTGATGACGCGGGCGGGGACGCCGGCCACGACGGCACCAGCGGGGACGTCCTCGACGCACACGGCGCCGGCGGCAACGACAGCGCCCTTGCCTACGTGCACGCCTTCCAGGACCACGGCGTTGGCGCCGATCATGACATCGTCCTCGATGATGACGGGCGTGGCGCTTGCGGGTTCAACGACGCCTGCCAACACGGTTCCAGCGCCGATGTGGCAGTTCTTGCCCACTGTGGCGCGGCCGCCCAGCACGGCGCCCATGTCGATCATGGAGCCCTCACCGATGACGGAGCCGATATTGATGATGGCACCCATCATGATGACGGCGCGATCGCCGATCTCGACGCGGTCACGGATGATCGCGCCCGGCTCGATGCGGGCGTTGATGCCCTTAAGGTCGAGCATGGGCACGGCGGAGTTGCGGCAATCGTTCTCCACATCGTAGTAATCGATGGAATCGGCATTGGCATCAAGGATGGCTTTGAGCTCATCCCAGTCACCAAAGACGGTCTTGCCACGACGACCGCCGTAGACGTGCGCATTGCCCCACTGGACCTTCATGCCGGGCTTCTCGCGCACGTACAGTTTGACGGGCGTCTTTTTGGGCGCTGTGGCGATGTAGTTGATAATCTCCTGGGCATCCATCTCGGCTGCATTGCTCATTTGCTGTCTCTCCTTTGGGTGGATCCGGTTGATACCTGGTTAGGCAAACATGACCTGGTCGAACGTATAGAAGCCGTGCTCGCGGGTGACGAGCTTCTGCGCGGCTGCCAGGGCGCCGTTGACGAAGATCTGACGGCTTGTGGCGCGATGCGTGAGCGTGACTTCTTCGTCCTGGCCAAAGAAACTCACTTCGTGCACGCCGGCGACAGTGCCACCGCGCAGCGAGTGCATGCCGATCTCCTTGGGGTCGCGCGCTCCGCACATGCCCTCGCGGCCATAGACGGGGTGGTAGCCTGCCTTGGGCTCGGCCTCGACTACGGCGTCGAGCAGCAGCTTTGCAGTGCCGCTGGGGGCATCGACCTTTTGGTTATGGTGCGTCTCGACGATTTCGCAGTCAAAGCCGGGCAGCTCGCGTGTGGCCTGTGCTACCAGATGACGCAGGGCTGCGATACCGATGGAGTAATTGCCGGAGTGCATGACGCGGGCGTTCTGACCCAGCTCGCGCAGGCGATCCATCTGCTCGGGTGTGTAGCCTGTAGTGCCCGAGACCAACGCCGCGCCCGTGCACTCGACATAGGCGACGACGGCATCGAAGGTCACGACGTTCGAGAAGTCGATGATGACGTCGGCTGCCGGGGCGCTCTCGAGCTCGGACAAGTCGAAGCCGATGTGGGCCACGATATCAAAAACGGGCTGCCCGGCGGCGTCGACAATGCCTTCGGCGGTAGTGCGGATGAGCGAGCCCATGCGGCCCGTTCCCATAATGACGGTCTTAATCAAGCAGACCAGCTCCCTTCAGAGCATCGGTAAGTGCGGCTCGCGTGTCGTTGGCCATGGGGCACAGCGGCATGCGGTAGTTTGCCTCGATCATACCCATCTGGGCGAGCGCTTCCTTAACTGGGATGGGGTTGACCTCGCTAAAGAGGGCATTGATGAGCGGCTGGCCGGCAATCTGGATATCGCGGGCGCGCGCTACGTCGCCGTCCAGATAGGCGCGGCACATGTCGTGCACGAGCTGCGGCTGAACATCGGCCCACACACTGATGGTGCCCGAGGCGCCCAGGCTCATGAGCGGCACGGTGAGGGCGTCCTCGCCCGAGTACATGCGGAAGTCATCGGACAGCAGGTGGGCGATCTTGGCCGCGTAGGCGACGTTGCCCGAGGCTTCTTTAATACCCATGATGTTGGGGTGCGCGGCCAAGCGCTCTACGTTGCGCTCGCTGATGCCGCAGCCGCAGCGGCCGGGGATGTTGTACAGGATGCAGGGGATATCTACGGCATCGGCAACGGTCTTAAAGTGCTGGTAGATGCCCTCCTCGTTGGACTTGTTGTAGTAGGGGGTAATGAGCAGCAGGCCGTCGGCGCCCAGGCCCTGATAGGTGAGCGACTTGGTGAGCATGGTCTGCGTGGAGTTGGAGCCCGAGCCGGCGATGACGGGGACACGGCCTGCAACCTGCTTGACCACCGCGGCGACAACGGAGTTGTCCTCATCGTCAGTCATCGTGGCGCTCTCGCCGGTGGTGCCCAGGGTGAGGATGGCGTCGGTACCGTTTTGCAGGTGGAAATCGATAAGGCGCTCGAGCGCGTCAAAGTCGACGCTTCCGTCCTTTTTAAACGGCGTGACGAGGGCGACGATCGAACCCTCGAGGTTGCGGATATCCATGTTCTTCTCCTTCGCTTCCGCGATCTGGATGCGTTTGTTCCACTGAGCGGCGACGGCCAGACGCTCGTCCTGGGCGCGACGGCGGGCGCTTTCGGCGCGCGACTTGGCCAGCAGCTCTCGGCCGCTAGGCAGCACGTCGAGCGTGGCAAAGTAATCGCCCGGGCGCTCAGCACGGCGGATGAGGTCGGCCGAGCCATCGGGGCGCAGCAGCACCTCGGCGGAGCGCAGACGGCCGTTGTAGTTGTAGCCCATGGAGTAGCCATGCGCGCCGGTATCGTGGATCACGAGCAGGTCGCCCATGTCGATATGCGGCAACTCGCGATCAATGGCGAACTTGTCATTGTTCTCACACAGATTGCCCGTGATGTCGTAGGTGTCCGTAACGGGTGCTGCGGTCTTGTCGGCGCCACCCGGCTGTCCCATCACCGTAATGTGGTGGTAAGCGCCATACATGGCAGGACGGATCAGATCGACGGCGCTTGCGTCCACGCCGATATAGTCCTTGTAGATCTGCTTTTCGTGGATGGCCTTGGTCACCAGGCAGCCGTAGGGGCCCATCATAAAGCGACCCATCTCGGTGCAAATCGCCACATCGCCCATGCCGGCGGGAACCAAGATCTCGTCGTAGGCCGCGTGTACGCCCTCGCCGATGGCACGGATGTCGTTAGCCTGCTGCTCGGGCAGGTAGGGGATACCCACACCGCCGGACAGATTGATAAAGGCGACATGTGCGCCCGTTTCACGCTCCAGGCGCACGGCAAGCTCAAAGAGGATGCGCGCAAGCTTGGGGTAGTAGTCGTTGGTGACGGTGTTGCTGGCAAGGAATGCGTGGATGCCAAAGTCCTCGGCGCCCTTGGCCTTGAGCATGCGGAAGGCCTCGAAGAGCTGCTCGGTGGTCATGCCGTATTTGGAGTCGCCGGGGTTATCCATGATGCCGTTGGAGAGCTGGAATAGGCCGCCCGGATTAAAGCGGCAGCTGACCGTCTTGGGGATGGGTCCCGCAACGCGCTCAAAGAACTCGATGTGGCTGATGTCGTCAAAGTTGACGATGGCACCCAGCTTGTCGGCGAGCTCAAAGTCCGCCGCCGGTGTGTCGTTGGACGAGAACATGATGTCGTGTCCGGTGATGCCCAGCGAGCGGGCGATCATGAGCTCGGTATAGCTCGAGCAATCGCAGCCGCAGCCGTATTCGTTGAGAATGGAGATGAGTGCCGGGTTGGGGTTGGCCTTGACGGCAAAGTATTCCTTAAAGCCCGGGTTCCATGCAAAGGCGTCGCGCACTTCTTGCATGTTGCGGCGGATGCCCGCCTCGTCGTATAGATGAAACGGCGTGGGGAACTGCTCGACGATATGCTCGAGCGTCTCCTTGTCCACAAACGGCTGCTTGGCCGCATATGCCTCGTTGGGAGTCAATGACATGTCCCGTAAACCTCGCTATCCAGACGGCGCTACCTGCGCATCGAATCCGCATAGCGTGGACCCAATGTCCGGATAGCGCTCCCGCATTGCTGCAGACAGTCCTGCGGGTGTTTCCCGCAGGCCCACCAGGCTGTTCGTGCCCGAAAAACCCAGTTCGGCGGGTTTCGCCTCCCCGCGGGGTCAAAGCCTGCCGGCTCGCCCGCGGCTCTTCGTGCCCGCGCCTCTATCAAGTGGTAACGACCCTACCACGTTGCACTTTACCAAACAAGAGTATTCGTATATAACGTTTAAAAAATGCAGGGATATGCTGGAAATAAGGGTGTAGCAATCTTGCGGCACAATAGATAGCAGCCGACGCGCACCTACGAAAGGAACCAATATGGCCGAGCTCCAAGAACTCCGTCGCTACCGCCGCGACTTGCACAGGATCCCGGAGCTCGACTTCGATCTTCCGCAGACGATCGCCTATATCGAGGGCGTGTTGGCACCGCTCACCTGCGATGTGACCCATCCGTGCCCCGGCTGCGTCTGCGCTTTCTTCGACGCTGGCGTTGGCGCCGCGCATGCCACGGCGATTCGCGCCGATATGGATGCGCTGCCCATTGCCGAGGCAACGGGGGCAGCGTTCGCTTCGACCCATCCCGGCAAGATGCATGCTTGCGGGCACGATGGACACATGGCCATGGCGCTTTCGGCGGCAACCTTTGTCGACCGTACGATCCGTGAGCAGCCGGGCGCCATTAAGCGCAATGTGCTCTTTGTGTTTCAGCCGGCCGAGGAGACGACTGGTGGTGCCAAGACGGTGTGCGAGAGCGGCGTGTTCGAGCGCTACGGGGTGGATCGCATCTTCGGCTTCCACGTGTGGCCCGATCTGCCCGCCGGCACGTTGGCGAGCTGCTCCGGTCCGTTGCTGGCGCGTTCGAGTGAGACACACATTCATATCCATGGCACGAGCATCCATATCGCTAAGACCTATGGCGTTCCGGTCGAGGAGTCGCACGATGCGGCGCTGGCGGCTGCCAAGTTCTTGGTTTCCGAGCGCGAGCTCATGGACGAGTTGGGTGTCGACGAGCCCTGCATTGGTAAGTTCGGCCTGCTGCAGGCCGGCACCGTCTGCAATGCGGTGGCGGGGGAGGCCCATGTTGCCGGCAGCCTACGTGTGTTTACGGACGACATGTTCGACCGCGCGCGCGAGGGCGTGCGCCGCGTGCTGGACGATGCCTGCGTCGCAACGGGCTGCACATATGACCTCGATTTTGCCGAGGGCTATCCGCCGGTCGATAACGATCCCGAGCTGTTCGCCCACATTGCGCCTGTCTTGTCCGAGCTGCAACTCGTGGATGAGCCTTTGCTGATTGCCGAGGACTTCGCTTTCTATCAGCGCCATCTGCCAGGCGTGTTCTTCCTCCTGGGTACGGGCGTGCCGGAGGGACAAGATAATCCGATCGATTCGGATGGCTGTCCCGCCTATGCCACGAGCGCTCTGCATACCGATACCATGCTCTTTGACGAGGAAATCCTACTCAAGGGCCTCGATGTCTACAAACGATTGCTTTTGCTTGCTTAAGTGTCGAAGAATACCTGTTCTAGAAAACACGAACAGATGTACGGTATAATAGAGATGTAAGTCTATAGAAACGTTTGACGTTATTAACGTAAGGCGATACTATGATTGCATCATATAAAGATGAAGACACTGAACGCTTTGCAATGGGTGCGCGGATTAGGAAGTTCATTCCTTTTGAGCGGGTCGCCTTGAGGAAGATTCGCCAACTGCAGATCTGCGCTTCGCTTGATGATCTTCGCGTTCCGCCAGGCAATCGTCTTGAAGCGTTGAAGGGCGATCGCGCCGGTCAATATAGTATCCGTGTCAATGAGCGCTATCGGGTCTGTTTTGAGTGGAGACAGGGGATGGCTTGGAATGTCGAAATCGTCGATTATCACAAGTGATGAGACTGCGTTCGATTTGCTGCCGCCGGTGACTCCTGGTGAGCTTCTCAAAGAGGAATTTCTTGTCCCCATGGGCATTTCTCAATATCGCCTTGCTAAGGAGACCGGGATTCCGGCTCAACGCATTGGACAGATTATCTTGGGAAGGCGTCGTGTGACGGCCGACACCGACCTTCGCCTTTGCCGCTACTTTGGCCTGACGGATGGTTATTGGCTGCGCGCTCAGATAGCGTTTGATCTCGAGGCGGAGAAGAGACGCATCGAGCCGGAACTGGATAAGATTGTTCCTGTCCAGCAGGCTATTGCATTGTAGTGTTCAAAGATGTTGAGGTTGGAGTGACGATGAAGCGCCGACAGACTGCCGTTTATAGTCCGGGTGGATGCGGGTGCGGCTTGCTTCTGCTCCCGGTTATTGCTGTGAGCATTGGCGTGATGTTTGCGCTTGCTGGACTGGCCGCGGCGGCGCTTGTGCTGTTGATTGTGGCCATTGGCGTGACGGTTTGGCTCTGCCGCAATCGCGAGCGACGCCGTGTCGACGGCAAAACCAATGTCGGCTGGGTCGTATTCCTGGTCATTGCGTACCCGCTGAGTGTCAGCTACCTGGTGTTCTTTGCCCTGTTGATGATCAGTGCCTTTACCGGGGAATCCGTCACGGTGGGTTGATGTACTGCCAGCGGACGGTCGCGCAAAGTGCGTTTGCTCGGCGTTTGGATAACTGCATGGGCCGTTTACCGCAACCTTAGCTCACAGCTAATGAATTCAAGTTCAATCCTTCCTACGATGTGCTGTGTGCCGGCACGGTAGCCGGATAGATGGAAGGATGCATGATGAAAAAGCTCGAAAACGAAGTGCTGCTGAGCCGTCGCGCTGCGCTTGGCGCGTTCGCCACCGTTGCCTTGGGGACTGCCGGCCTGCTTGCGGGCTGTGGCAGCGATAAGGCGACCGTTACCGAGGACGCCGGCGACGCAGATAAGAAGGAGGAGTCGAAAAAGGAGGAACAGCCAACGACCGACCTGGCCGTCGGCACGACCGTGACCACGGCTGCCGGTCTTTCCGTCGTTGTCGATTCCGTCCAGCCCGGCCTTACAAATTATGACGGTTCGACCATGACGGGCATTCACGTCACGTACGTCAACAATGGCGATGAGGGCGCAGATTACAATATCTACGACTGGAAGGGCGAGGACGCCAACGGTGCGCAGCAGAACCAGGGTTATTACAGCGAGGGTTCCGATGAGCTGCAGTCTGGTACCCTTGCCGCCGGTGGCTCCGTGGCGGGCAATATCTACTTTGATGGTGACATCAAGAAGGCTCTCTATTTTGCCAACGTGTTTGATAAGTCTGCCGCTGCAAGCTGGGTGCTGGCCTAACATGTCGCTACCGTTGCGCCGTATGGGAGGTGAGGCCGCGTGCCCGATAAAAAGCTGACGGACGAGTTGCTCAACGAGCTCCTCGATGCGCCGAGTATCGATGGCTATATCAAGGAACACGACTTTGCCGCCCCGTCGCTTTCGGATTACTTAAAGCAGTTGCTGCAAGAGAAGGGGCTCGAGCGTTCGCGCGTGGTGCGTATGGCCGACCTCAACGAGACCTTTGGCTATCAGATCTTTACCGGTTCGCGCAATCCGAGCCGCAATAAGGTGCTGCAGATTGCCTTTGCAATGGCGCTGTCGATGAAAGAGACCAACCGCGCCCTGACGGCTGCCGGAGTGAGCGTCCTCAACTGCAAGGACCGTCGCGATGCAATCATTATCTTTTGCATCGACCGTGGCTGTAGCCTCCAAAAGGTCAATGAAGAGCTGTATCGCTTTGGCGAGGAAACGGTGAGTTAGTGGCCGATGGCTGAGCCGGTTGTGTCACCAGAACAACCATGCAAACGAACGGGGTGCGGACAACATGGGGTGTCCGCGTCCCGCGTTATGATGGACGCTATGGATACTCAGAGCCCAACATATTCCGATGATGAGCTGACTGCTTCGCTTGTCGAGCATTTGGCGTCGCTCGACCGCGATGACAGCTATCGTGTGGAGCGCGTGCTCAAGCTCTCGGATGTCGAGACGACCGAACTCGTCTTTTTTGAGGGCTCTGGTGGCGGGTCTCTTGGCCCCTTTGTCCGCAAGCGCATCGATGCTTCGGTGCAGATTGGCGGAGCTTATGAGCGCCTGTTTGCGGCCCAGCGCGCCGGTCGTCGTTTTGAGCACTTACCGCGAATCGTCGATTGCCGCCGTGTGGGCGACGAGCTCGACGTGGTGATGGAGTATGTCGAAGGCGAGACACTCGAGGCGTTGGTGGGACGCTTGGGGGCGACGCCCGATTATGCCCGCGGGCTGTATCCCGTTTTGTGTGAAGCGGTAGGCGAGCTACATGCTGGTTTTGCGGCTGCGGGGGAGCCGGGGGTACCGGTAATCCACCGCGACCTTAAACCCTCGAACATCATCGTATCGGGCGTGAGGTATGCAGCCGATGCCGGCATGACCTTCTCGTCGCTGGTGATTATCGACCTGGGAATCGCGCGGGTGTGGCGTGACGGGGCCGATGCCGACACGGTTAAGTTTGGAACGCGACCCTATGCGCCACCCGAGCAATATGGTTTTGGGCAGACGAGCGTGCGCAGCGATGTCTATGCGCTCGGCGCGCTTCTGTTCTTTTGTCTGACGGGGGCTGACCCTAAGCCGGGTCAGAACATGCGCGAGCAATGCGAGGCGTGCGACGTCCCCGTGGCGCTGGCTGATGTCATTTGCATGGCCATGGCGCTCGATCCGGCCAAGCGCTTTGGAAGTGCCGAGGCGCTCGGACACGCTGCGCGCGCGGCATACGGGCTGTGTCTGCCTGAGCCTGGCTCGAATAGCACGACGGCGCCTTCAATGGCGCAGGCTGCTCCGCAAATGGCGCCGTCTTTCGGGCGGCGGCCCAAGGAAGTCTCTTCGGTGGCTCCTCGCCGCAAGAGCCTGCTTTCACGGATCCCGGAACCCATTGGGCGTATATGGAACGGCATGATCTATGCGGCAACCTTGCTGCTACTGGTTGGAAGCCATTTTGCCGTATTCCAGCCCACGGGAGCCAACCGCAGCTATCCAACGTGGTTTTTGGCCCTTGAGTATTTTCTTATGGTCGATGGCATGGTGGTGCTCATCTCGTTTGGCGTGCTCGACCGCCGCAGGCTTCGGCGCCGCTTTCCCGTGCTTGATCGTTATCGGGGCCGTGAGTTTGTCACGCTGTGGCTTAAGGCGCTGGGAATTATGTGCGTCATCATGATCGTGATTATTGCCGTCGGCAACGCAACCGGCATAGTCGCTTAATGCAATGTACCGCTATAAGAAACGGGCCCCGATTGGGGCCCTTTGCAGTAGCGCTTAAATGCGGTTCATCTGGTTGCAACCTTGTTGTACCAGTCCTGCCTCGTGGGCGGGGCGAGTGCCCATCGCCATAGGTGTTGTGACGGTTTAATTGCTCCGTGCTTCGAAGCGCCGTCAATTGTCACCATAATTCGCCGTCAATCCTCACCACAAATTTCCGTCAATCATCACCACATAGCTGGTAAAATACCTAATATGGGTAAGTCAAGAAGGAGGCCGTGTGGATAGGTATGTAGATAGATGCATCGATAAGGCAATCAGCCGTAATCTCAATATCTTCGGTGCGGTCCTCATTCAGGGTCCAAAGTGGTGCGGAAAGACTACTTCGGCTAGTCGTTTTGCTAATTCATCCTTGTCTCTTTCCGATCCGGCTGGAAATTTTTCCGCTCTCCAGCTGGCACGGATCGATCCGGCGCAAGCATTAGCAGGGCGATCTCCCAGGCTCATCGATGAATGGCAGGAAGAGCCGAAGCTGTGGGATGCCGTGCGTTTCGAGTGCGATGCAAGGAGGGGAGAATCCGGTCAGTTTATTCTTACGGGTTCGGCAACGCCTCGGGATTCGATGCGGCCGATGCATAGCGGCGTTGGGCGAATAGTTAGGTTGCGAATGGACACCATGACGATGTTCGAGCTTGGCGTTTCTTCTGGCGCGGTTTCGATTGGAACGCTTCTTTCCGGTTACCCTGCCAAGCAGGCTGTCGGGTCAATCTCCGGCATCGCCGGAATCGCCGATTTGCTGTGTCGTGGCGGTTGGCCTCAGGCGATGGGGAAAACGACTGACGATGCCATGCAGATAGCCGCTGCCTATGTTGATGGCGTATGCGAATCGGATGTTTCTAGAACTGATGGCGTTAAGCGCGATCCGGTCAAGGTCAGGTCTCTTTTGGCATCGCTAGCGCGGAATGAGTCGACGCTTGCTGGCTCAAAGTCTATTGACAAAGATATCGGTACCGGCGTTTCGAAGAACTCGGTCTCCAGATACATGGACGCCCTGAGACGAATCAATATCGTCGACGACATCCCCGCTTGGCATCCAGCGCTCAGGTCTCCGGTGAAGCTGCGGCAGGGGGCGAAGAGGCATCTCGCCGATCCTTCGCTTGCCGTTGCGCTGCTCGGAGCAAATCCGGAGTCGTTGGCATCTGACCCGAAGACACTGGGGTTGCTTTTCGAATCCTTCGTCCTGCATGACCTCAAGGTTTACGCCGCCGCAAATGACTCGTTGGTGTCCCATTACCACGATGCCGACGATCTCGAGGTTGACGCAGTTATCCACAGGCGCGATGGAACTTGGATTGCCGTGGAGGTGAAGCTTGGAAGCCCTCAAATCCCCGAGGCATCCGCAAATCTGCTTCGGCTGGAGCGAAAGCTGGTCGAGCGTGGCGAGAGGCCGCCTGTGGCAAAACTCATCATCATTGGGTTCGGCATGCCGGTTCATACAACGCCCGATGGCATCATCGTTGCTCCCGTTGACACACTCGCGCCATAACGTTGTGGTGGGATCACCTTGCCTTCGGAAGGGGTTTCAGTCTCAAGCGACTTTTCCAACACTCACTTATGCCTGCATGCCAATTCTGGTCTAGCAAGGCCAAAGAAAAGGGCCCCATTGGGGCCCTTTGCAGTTGCGCTTAGATGCGGTTCATCTGAGCGGCGACTTTGTTATACCAGTCCTGCCACGTGGGCGGGCAGTACTTTTTGGCCGCTGCCGGAGTAAGGGTGGAGCCGTAGTTGGCACCCAGATAGGCAACGTGAGCGGAGATGCCCTCGCTCCAGCTGCCAAAGCTGCGCCAACCGCCGCCACGGGCGCTCCAGCCCCAGGCGTTGTAAGAATTGGCGCAATAAGCACCCTTGGTGCTCTCGATACAGGCGATGGCGGGGGACCAACGGGGGTCGACACCGGTATTCCAGGCGGCGACGGCAAAGTTATAGCCCTGGCCTGCCATGGGGGAGCCGGCAAGATAATTGTCGATGCGGCTCGTCCACTCATTAATGAACGAATCGTAATCGGAACTACCGGTATTGGAGTTGTTCACCGTGGTGTCTATGGTGGTGTTGGTGGCCTGGCTGCTGGAATTGCCGCCGCTTACGCCCTCGCCCGAGAGCTTCTCGGCGGCAGCGGCCTTATCGGCCTCAAGCTTGGCAAGCTCGGCGGCATTTTCCTGCTCGGCTTTTGCCTGTGCCTCGCTGCGGAGCTGCTGGGCCTGCGCCAGCGCATCCTCGGCGTTTTTCTGCTCTGCCTCAAGCTGTGACTTGGCCTGCTGGAGCTCGGCCTTGTTCTGCTCGAGTTCGGTTTGCATATTATTGAGCTCTTCGATCTCGTTGACGCTCGAGCTCGTGATCTGGTTGGTGTATTTGCAGGTCGTGATGAACTCACCCAGGCTCTGCGCATTGACCAGGAAGCTCACGATGGGATTGGTGCCCTTCTGATACTTGTACAGATCGCGCATGGCGGAGCTTGCCTTGGCCTGCTGCTCGGGAAGCTTAGCCTCGATTTCCTCGATGCTTGCCTCATTGGAGTCAATCTGCTTTTGCAGATCCTCGAGCTTGGTTCGGGCGTCGTTGTAGGCGCTCGTAGCGTCCTCGATTTTTTTCTGGGCGGCGGAAAGCTGATCCTGCGTTGCCTGCGAGGCGGCATAGGCCGCGACGGGGGAGAGCATCGGCGTGGCCGTCAGCGCGACGGCGAGCGCGGCGCTCGTGATGATACGAGCCGGCTTCGACGCGATGAGCGCTGCGGTGCGATGGTTCGAATGCTGCATCCAGTCCCTCTGCAATCAATCGTAGGTTATTGGTCGAGGTGTATTCTACTACTGCTTTCGACCTCAACTTGAACCTTAAAGGTTCTAAAGGGTCAAGTTGAACTTGAGGCTTTGGCTTTGACCTGCAGTTATAGTGAATTGTTGAGAAACCATAGAGTTCAACTTTAACGTTACGGAACCCTGTCCGAGAGGGTTTTTGTTTATCAAAAGTCGCCTCACGTGGGGAAAGATGCAATCGGCGGCAAGAAATGAGACTTGGCGACGTCAATGCCCGGCATGGGTGTCGGGGGAGTTGCCAGGCCGTTTCGCCTCGTTTGCCATAGATACGGTGGAGCTTTGGGTGCCGGCGGCTCGGCACGCTAGAATTAATCAGTTGCACAAAGACCGCCCGTCATGTGGGCAGTTCATGATAGGAAGTTTCCATGGCATTGCAGTTTACAGAGCGCGAGTTTATTCCCGTGCTGCTCGGTGGCGACATCAACGCGTATTCGGTGGCGCGCGCCTTCTACGAGGAGTATCAGGTCAAGAGCCTGGTCTTTGGCAAGTATCAGACGGGTCCTGCGTATCGCAGCCAGATTATCGACTACACGCCTAACGTGGATATCGACACCATGCCCGTGATGCTTAGGACCGTCAACGGTATCGCTCGGGCACATGCCGACAAGACGATTGTCCTGATGGGCTGCGGCGATAACTATGTTGCCCTGGTGGCCCAGGCCAAGGATGCCAACGAGCTGGCGGATAACATCGTTGCGCCTTACGCGCCCTATAGCATGCTTGAGCAGTGCCAGAAGAAGGAGATCTTCTACGAGCTGTGCGAGAAGCACGGTGTGCCCTATCCGCATACGTTTACCTTTACTGCGCAGATGCTCAACACGCAAGGAGAGGCGCCTGCCGAGGTGCTCGACCAGATTGACTTCCCCTACCCGATGATCCTGAAGCCTTCCGACGGCATCATGTGGTGGCAGCATGAGTTCGAGGGTCAGAAGAAGGCTTATGAGATTGCCGATCGCGCCGAGCTAGAGCAGGTTATCCGCGATTCCTATGCCAGTGGCTACACCGATGACCTGATTTTGCAGGACCGCGTGCCCGGCAACGACGAGTACATGCGTGTGCTTACCAGCTATTCTGATCGCAACGGCAAGGTTCGCATGATGTGCCTGGGTCACGTGCTGCTCGAGGAGCATCAGCCCCATGGCGTCGGTAATCACGCCTGCATCATCACCGAGCCCAATGATGAGCTTATGAGTGGCGTGCGCAAGCTGCTCGAGGACCTTCACTTTGTGGGCTATTCCAACTTTGACGTCAAGTATGACGAGCGCGATGGCTCGTTTAAGTTCTTCGACTTCAACACCCGTCAGGGCCGCAGCAACTACTACGTAACCAACAGCGGCTTTAACGTTGCCAAGTATGTGGTGGATGAGTACGTCCATAACCGCCCGTTTGAGCCGGAATTTGTGACGGCGCAGGACGAGGCGCTGTGGATGGTCGTTCCCATGGGTGTCGTCGACAGGTACGTCAGGGCTCCCGAGCTGCGCGCGAAGGTGCATCGTCTTGCCAAGGAGGGCAAGGGCGCCGATCCCTCGTTTATGAAGGGAGACTTTGTCTTTAACCGCTGGTTGCGCATGTGGCATACCAAGCTGCGTCACTATAAGCTGTTCAAGACGTATTACAAGTAGACGAGCGTGGCGCCCGTCCGGTATGTATCGGGCGGGCGCGGGTATGATACGCGCAATTGCGTGGGCGTCACCAAGGAGGCGGCGATGGAAAAGCTGGGAGTTATCGGTGGCATGGGCGCCGAGGCCACGTCGTATTACTACGACCAGGTAGTACGCCATACGGCGGCTACGTGCGACCAGGAGCATATCGACATGGTGGTGCTTTCCAAGTCGACCATGCCCGACCGCACGCTGGCCATCAAGACCGGTGAGCATACCGAGCTGCTGGCGACCATGAAGGAGTGCGCCCAGTCACTCGAGTCGCTGGGCTGCGCGCACATAGCGATTCCCTGCAACACGTCACACTACTTCTACGACCAGATCCAGTCGTTTACGAAGGTGCCGATTATCCACATGCCGCGCGAATCGGTGCGCTATGCCCTGGCGGGTGCGGTGATGGGGGAGTGCGAGTTCGATCCAAACCTGAGCATGCCGGCCGAGCCGGTGCGCAAGATCGGCATCATGGGCACCGACGGTACCGTGGGCGCAGGCGTCTATGGGCGCGAATGCGAGACCGCGGGCGTTGAGGTCGTCTATCCCAGCGAAAAGCGTCAGGTCGACGTGATGTCGCTCATCTACGACGACGTGAAGGCCGGGCGCGAGCCCGATATGGATAAGTTCGACCGCGTGATGTGGGAGTTCGCCCGTAGCGGCTGCGACCGCGTCATCCTGGCCTGCACGGAGCTTTCGGTGTTGCAGAAGTATCGCGAGATGCCCGAGATCACCCTCGATGCGATGGATGTCCTGGTGCGCGAGTCCATCATCCGCAGCGGCGCCCCCTACCGCCTCTAGTTCTCCGCCTGCCAAAAATAGGACAGGTTTATTTTGGTAGGTTTTATCTGGGAAAACAGTAAGGCCTCGGCTCGTTTGGTGCGAGCCGAGGCCTTTTGCATTTGCCGGTTGCTGCAGCGATTGCTAGAGCAGGAAGCCGATGGCGATGAGGGCGATGCTGATGATGAGTACGGCGATGTCCAGGCCCTTGATGGGGTAGCGCTTGTACGAGCTGGCGCGCGTGCGCAGGTAGAAGCCGCGCTGCTCGGCGGCAAGCGCGGTGGCATCGGTCTTGCCCACGCTCGAGATAAGCAGAGGCACGCACAGCGGCAGCATGAGCTTGAGTTTCTTGACGGGATTCTTGGTGTCGTATTCGACGCCGCGTGCAGTCTGCGCCTCCATGATGGCGTTCATTTCCTGACCAAACACCGGCACAAAGCGTAGCGCCGTGGTAAAGGTGAAAGCATAGCGATACGGCACGTGCAGCACCTCGACGCAGGCGTTGGCAAGGTCGTTGAGCTTGGTCACCATAAGCATGAGGATGAGTGGCAGCGCCACGCCCAACAGGCGTAGACAGGCCTTCGATCCGGTAATGAGGCCCGTGTCGGTGATAAAGCCCCACACTATGTTGCCGTCGCGCATGAAGGCCAACTGAAGCACCAGCATGATAAGCGCGAGCGGAATCAGCAGCTTGAGTAGTGAGAGCAGACGGTCGACGACGCCGGCGTAGGCGCCCAGTGCAAGGGTGAGCGCCAAAAAGCCCAACAGCGCCACGTAGGTATCGGACAGGAAGATGCCGATGATGATGGCGGCGGCAAGGCCCAGTTTGACGACCGGGTTCAAGCGGTGCAGCAGTGTATCGCCCGGCATATAGTCGATGACGTTAACCACGGTGGACCATCTCCTCGGTAATGCGAACGATATCGGTGACCTCGCTCACCTGTGCAAAGGCGGGAGAGACGGAGGATGCCAGACGACGAGAAAGCTCTATGACCTGAGGTGGCTCAACGTAGGCTTGCTGCATGAGCTCGCAGTTCGAGAACAGCTCGTGCGTGCAGCCGCGCTCGAGGATGCGGCCGTCGGCCATCACCACGATGTGCTCGGCAAAGTCGGATACGACTTCCATGTCGTGGCAGACCATGATGACGGCGCAGCCGCGCTCGGCCATGGTGCGCACGGTTTCCATGACGGTCATGCACTCACGGTAGTCAAGGCCGCTCGTGGGCTCGTCGAGCACCACGATTTTGGGCTCTACGACCACGACGGAGGCGAGTGCCACCATCTGGCGCTGACCGCGCGAGAGCGAGAAGGGCGCCTCGTCGGCCGGCAAGCCAAAGCGGTCGATGACGAGCTGGGCGCGACGCAGCGCCTCGGCACGGTCGATGCCGGCAAGCTCCAGGCCAAAGGCGACCTCGTCGAGCACAGTGTCCTTGCAGATCTGGCGGTCGGGGTTTTGGAAGAGGGTTGCGACTTCGCGGGCGATGCGGCTCGTGGGAGCGGCTGCGGTATCCAGTCCCGTGACACGCACGCTGCCCGAGGCGGGCTTAAGCAGGCCTGTGAGCAGCTTGGTGAGCGTGGTCTTGCCGGCGCCGTTTTGGCCGACGATGCCCACGAGCTCGCCGGGATAGAGGGTCAGGTTGAGGTCGTGGACGGCGGCGCCGCCATTGGGATAGGCAAACTCAACGTGATCGAAGGTGAGCACGGGCTCGGCGTCCTTGGCGTGCGGGCGCAACGACGGT
The DNA here is from genome assembly GCA_900556875.1 of uncultured Collinsella sp. Taxonomy (GTDB): domain Bacteria; phylum Actinomycetota; class Coriobacteriia; order Coriobacteriales; family Coriobacteriaceae; genus Collinsella. The sequence goes on along the minus strand of USQQ01000006.1, from coordinate 30,181 downwards.
GCGTGCGGTGAGCCGGCGGGTGCCTGAATGTCACTGCTTGCGTGTGCGGGGTCGACGATGCCCGTAATCAGGCGCTCGGCCTCATCAACATCCAAACAGGGAGTGCCGCTGGCCAGGCCATCGACCTCGAGGCTGTTGAAAATGCGCGTGACACGCGGGCAATCGACGCCGATGGCGCGGAGCTCATCGGCGTGTGCGAAGACCTCGTGCGGCTCGCCCTGTAGCGCGATTTCGCCATGATTGAGCACGAGTACGCGGTTGCAATACTCCGAAAGCAGGGCGACTTTTTGCTCAACGACGACGATGGTGATGCCGAGTGCGCGGTTGGCCTCACGCAGGGTCTCGAAGACCAGCGTGGAGCTGGCGGGGTCGAGCGCCGCGGTGGGTTCGTCGAGCACGAGCACGCGCGGACGCATGGCGAGGATGGCGGCGATGGCAACCTTTTGCTTTTGGCCGCCCGAAAGCGTGGCGATCTCGCGGTCGCGCAGGTCGCTGATGCCGACGGTCTCGAGCGTCTCGCTCACACGTTGCTCGATCTGGTCGTGGGGAACGCCAAAGTTCTCCAGGCCAAACAGCATCTCGTCCTCGACGACCGAGGCGACCATTTGCGTGTCGATGTCCTGCAGCACGCTGCCGACGATCTGCGACACATCGGTGAGCGTAACTTCACAGGTGTCGTTGCCGTCGACAGTGACGGAGCCAAAGAACGTGCCGGTGTAATGGTGGGGTACGGCTCCCGACAGACAGGCGGCAAGTGTAGATTTGCCGGCGCCCGAAGGACCGATAATGCCAATAAAATCTCCCCTGTTCACGCCGAGCGAGATATGCTTAAGCACCTGCTCGGTCTGCGTGCCATAGGAGAACGAGGCATCGTCGACGTTGATGATCGTTTCCATGGATACCTTTCAGAGTCATCGGGGACGTTCTTACATGACTAGTCGTTTAAGAACGTCCCCAAGAGCTAGTTGTCTGGGACAGTCTTTGATGGTGGAGCACGGAGACGGCTTTACGAGGGGCCCCAGGTTGGCGCGAAAGAGGAGCGAAGCGTACTTGGGTACGCGAGCGACGAATGAACGCCAAGATGGGGTGGCTCGTAAAGCCGAGCGGGTTAGTTGAGCCTAAGGGCCTTCTGGATGGGCAGGTAGAGGGCGCCGACCAGAATGGCGTTAAACACGGCGGTCATGGCGACGACGGGCAACATGGCGGCGGCGAGCTCGCCAACCACGCCGAGCATGGCCATCTTGATGACCATGAAGATGACGCCCGAGACAAAGGTGGTCACGAACGTTGCGACGATGGCGACGGCAGGCTTAACCTGGCCGCCCTTGGCGGCGGCGTTGACAATGAGGGCCATGAGCATGGCGGCGATGCCCTCGGCGGCAAAATCGACAAACGGCGAGGTGGTGGTGATCTGGATCACGGCGGCCGAGATAAGGCCGATGACGAGCGCCTGACCAATGTTGGGGCGAACGACCAGGATGGTGAGGCAGAAGGCCGAGATGATGAACTCGGGGCTAATCATGCCGCCCGAGATGCCCGAGATGGCCTTGCCGACGGTGAAGTTGAGAATGAAGCCGGCGGCAAGGAGGATGGCGAGCAGGACAAGGGCACGGATATCGAGCTTACCGCGGTCGGCGGTCTGGACGGTGCGGGGCTGGGCGGTGGTGGTGTTCTGAGACATGGTGAAAATCCTTTCGGAGGGGAAGTGCAAGAGAAGAAAGCGGAGGCGCGTGATGCGAATGCGATCGGGCTCGAGATGGAAAAAGGCCCCCGGTCGAAACCGGAGGCCTTCCAATCACCTAGAGCGCAAAAACAGGCGTGAGGGACTCACTGTCGACCGATCGTATTCGCATCACGCCACCACCAGTTGTTGAGAGACGTCATCGTGTTCTTCATGTCGGTGGCTCCTTTCGTGATGCCGTGGCGCGGTCGCACCTAGTTGCTGTTGCGCTGCACTATAACACAGCAAAGTGTTTGCAGGAAATCTTTTTTCGAAAAGATTTCAGCGGCGTTTCCCGCCGGTCAGATGACGGGCTAGGAGGGCAAGGCCGCTCACGCTGTCTCGCCCTCCTTTAGAACGTGAGGGTCTTAGGCCTTCTTGCGACGATAGAGCACGAAGCCGCAGACACCGATGATGACGACGGCACCAACAGCCATGGCGGCCATGTTGTTGCCCTCGGACTTCTCCTCGGTTGCCTCTTCCTTAACCTCGGGCTCGGCAACGTCCTCATCGGAGAGGGCCTCGTCGGCGTAGGTGATGGACTCGACCAGGCAGTCGTTGTCGGCATCGTAGTCACTCGGGACGAACTTCTCGGAGAAGTCGCCCTTCTTGAGGTAATCGCGCATCTCCTCGAGCATGGCCTTGCACTTGACGTAGGTGTTCTTGGTCGCGGCCTTGCCAGCCTTGTTGGCCAGGGCGGTGCGGGCCTCGGTGCCCTCGGCAGCCTGCATGGCCTCGTCGACGGTCAGGTTCTGCTCGATGAGCTCCTTCTGCAGAGCGTCGAGATAGGCGCGGACGCCGGTGGCGCAGTTGTCGCGGTTCTCCTCGGCGAGCGTGTTGATGTCCATGAGGACGTAATTGATGGAGTTCTTGGGCTCCTCGTTGTTCACGACGTCTTCCTCTTCACAGTGATCGAAGGAGACATCCTGATCGCTGAAGTAGGGGCTGACCTCGGTGAGCAGTGCGGAGTAGAAGGGAATAGCGACGGAGAACTCGGCGTTGGAGAGCATCTCCCACTGGATGGTCGCGATCTCGGGGTCCATGCCCTGACGGATCTGGAAGGTGTGGATCTCGGTGTTGCGGTTGGAGCCGATGGCATAGGCACCGTCGGTGTTGGCGTTGAGGCCGGCGACATTCTCGCCACGAGTGGCAAAGCTGCGGATCATCTCAAAGGTGTTCCAGTCGGACTTGCCGGGCTGGAAGAACAGCGGCTGCATCTCGTGGACCAGGGCGCCGGTCGTGGCGCGAGCGTCTTCACGCTCGTCCTTAACGATCTCGTAGTCGGTGCCCTCGGCAAGCGGAGCCATGAAATAATCGCGGCCCTGGATATAGCGAGACCAAGAATGCATGGCCTTATCGCTAATTTCCTCACCGTAGGTCTGGGCAACGTCGAACTGGCCGTCCTCGAAGTACTTGGCAAAGCCCTTTTCTTCGGGCATGGTCTGAATGTCCTTGGAGTGGAGGCAGTTCTCGGTGTCGTCGAGGTTGACCTTGTAGTTAAGGTTGCCGATGTTGGGGTTGACCGAGGCGATGTCGTCGGTGAGCTTCATGGCAATCCACTGATGGCCAGAAAGTCCGGCGAACAGCCAGGTCTCGTTGTTGTCGGCGATGATGACCTGGTCGTTGGTGCAGATGCCCTGCTCGTCGACTAGGCTACCGAGGAGCTCGACGCCCTCGCGGGCCGTGGCACTCTCGCCCAGGATGACGCTGGCGTAATTGTACTCACCGATGCCGGTCTCCTCGGTAATGGGGTCGGCCTCCTCAGCCTTCTCGTTGTAGGAGGTGCTCAGCGTGGCAGAGCAGGAGACGCCCTTCTCGTTGATGCCAGCCTCGGAATAAGCGTCATAGCGATCTTCCCACTGAGAGGGGTTGTCGCGAACGAAGGTGTAGCGGTAGGTCGCGCCCTTGGACTTGTACTCAAAGCCGGATTCGAGCGAGCTATACTCGCTGCCGTCCTTGTGCGCAGGCTCAATGCCAAAGTGCTTGATATAGCGCGGGCTAAAGTCCTCTGCGCGGCCGTAGTACGTGTTGCCGTCCGCCGTGAGTTTGCTGCCCATGTAGATCTGGGTGCAAGCGAGCGCCGAGGTCGGCATGGCCATAATGGCCGCAGCTCCGAATGCGAGGCCACAGCCAAGCTTCTTGAGCGTGTTGACGGGATGAGTAAACCTCATAATCCCTCCCAACTGTTGAGACCCCGCAAAGCTATGTGGAATCTCAGCTAATAAATACATCTATTAGCCTATAGGAAGTCTAAAGAGTATTCATCTATTTCGATGAAATACTCGATGAGCGTCTTAAAATATGCGATGAACGGATAAGAATACTCATTATGTAGCTTTACTTAAATAAAGGCACCCTGCAATTACTCTACCTGAATAAAGCACCTTGCACGGGGCGCAAAGAAAAATCCCCCGCTGTTTGGCAAATGCATAAACAACGGGGGAGACGATGATTGGATGAATATCATACCAATGTGGAATTACTTCTTCCGGCGGTGGATAACGTTAATCGCATAGCCGATGAGCATGGCCAAAACGATGACGATAAAGCCGAGCAGGGGATTGTCGTTCATGGGGTCCTCCTATTTTCCGAGTGGGGAGAATTCGTCGACGATGAGGTCGAGGCATTGCGGAAGTGCGCGGGCTCCAAAGACGCCCGAGTTGCTGGAGATGATTTCGCCATCGAACTGCATGCCCAGCGACGGGGTGCAGGTGATCTTGGCTTCTTTGGTCTGGATGATCTTAAACTGCGGACGGCCGAGCACCTTGCCGGCGGGGTCGAGCGCGGCGGTGATCACGGTCGGGAGCAGCTGCACGGTTTTTACGGGCTCGATGACCGCGATGTCGACCATGCCGTCGTTCATGCGACAGTCGGGGAACAGGTTGATGTCGTTTTGGATGACCGAGGTGTTGCCGGCCATGCAGCAGATGCCATCGAGCTCCTCGACAATGCCGTCATGTTCAATCGTAAAGTGCGCCACCGTGGGGTTGGGCGTAGCGAGCGCGGATAGGAAGTAGGCGATCTCGCCGATGTCGTTTTTGGTGGGGGCGGCCTTCATCATGATCTCGGCGTCGTAGCCCGAGCCGGCGATGATGATGAAGCCGTGGCGCTTTTCGTTGCCGTTCTCGTCGAGCCAAAAGAGCTCACCCATATCCGCCTTGACGGTACGGCCGACGCGGCAGGCCTTGGCGAGCGCCGCGGCCTCGGGGGCATTGCCAATGTTGTTGAAGAACAGGCAGGCCGTGCCGGAGGGGAAGACGAGCGTGGGGACGCCGCATCCGCGCATTTGGTCGAGCACGTTGGAGACGGTGCCGTCGCCGCCCGAAATCACCACGCGATCAAACTCGCGCACGTCTGCCACGGCGTCCTCGGGTTCCATGCCATCGCCGATAAAACGCATCACGACCTCGTCGCCGCCCTGCGCGAGGGCGTGCGTGAACGCGTAGATTTCATCTGAGCTGGGGCCCGATGCCGGGTTGTGGATGATAAGGCAGCGCATACTTACGTTCCCGTTCTGTGACTAACCGAGTATAGTTGTAGGGCAATGCCGATATCCTACCCGTGTTTTTCGGGCCTAACCTTATTCGATGGGTTGATATGTACATTTCCACACATCAGGCTCTGCTCGACTTTTGTCAGCGCGCCCGCGAGTTCGACGCGATTGCCGTCGATACCGAGTTTTTGCGCGAGCGCACATTCCATCCGCGCCTGTGCCTGGTTCAGATTGCCACTCCTGCCGAGAGCGTCGCGGTCGATCCTCTAGTGATCGACGACCTATCGCCGCTGGCCGAGCTTATGGCCGACGAGAGCGTGACCAAGGTCTTCCACGCCTGCTCGCAGGATATGGAGGTCATGCTCCACACCGTGGGCGCGCTGCCGCGTCCGATTTTTGATACGCAGGTCGCCGCCGCCTTTTTGGGCGAGCGCCAGCAGATTTCCTACGGTGCGCTCGTGCAGACGTTCTGCGGTGTCTCATTGCCTAAGACCGAGTCGCTGACCGACTGGTCGCGCCGCCCGCTGACCGATAAGCAGATTGAGTACGCGATCGATGACGTCAAGTACCTGATTGTTGCCTATACCGAGATGATGAGCCGCCTGCGCGAGTTGGGCCGTGTGGACTGGGTACTCGACGAGTTGCGCCCGCTAGCCGACGAGTCGCACTACCGCGCCGACCGCCATGAGGCATTCCGCAAGGTCAAGCGCATCAACTCGTGCAGCCGCCATCAGCTGGGCATTGCGCGCGAGCTTGCCGCCTGGCGTGAGGACCGCGCCGAGCGGCGCAACATCCCGCGCAAGTGGGTCATGTCCGACGATACGCTGCTGGCCCTGGTTAAGCGCAACCCCGCGCGTGTTGAGGAGTTCCGCAGCATTCGCGGTACCGATCAGCTGGGGGAGCGCGACGTGGACGGCGCACTCATGGCCATCAAACGCGGTGCGAGCTGTCCGCACGATCGCCTGCCGCTTATGGTGCGCGGACATCGCCAGATTTCGCCGGAGCTGGAGAGCGTGACCGACCTTATGTATGCGCTTATTCGCCTGGTTGCCGAGCGCTCGGGTGTGGCGACCTCAGTCATTGCCTCGCGCGATGACCTGGCCGACTACATTGAGCATCCCGAGCAGAGCCGCCTGCGCGAAGGTTGGCGCTTTGAGCTTGTGGGCTCGCGCTTGGACGATTTGCTTTCCGGCAATATGGGACTCACCGTGAAGGACGGAAAGATTGAGTTGTTATAGCTATATAGTTACGCGGTTTTTCCAAACCGCGTAACAGCTCGACGCTGCAAACGGCCGAGAGCGGCAATCTGACGCTCAATCGTGGCTCGCGTACCAAAGTACGCGTCGCTTCTCTTTCACGTCACCTTGCTCGCTCTCGGCCGTTTTCGCTGACGGTGCCAAAACATAGATGCTGATTTGCTCGTCATCCGAGTGGGTAGAATGCCTCCAACGTGTAACTCGATTCGGAGGAATTTGCATGCCCTATTACTATGGATACGGCTTTGGCATCGACCCGCTGTACCTGCTGGTTGTCCTTGTTTGTACAGTGCTCGGTCTTGCCGCGCAGAGCTATATCAACTCGACGTACAAAACCTGGTCCAAGGTTCACTCGGACGGCGATACGGGTGCCACGGTCGCTCGCCGCATGCTCGATGCCAACGGTTGTAGCGCCGTGGGTATCAAGGGTGTCGCCGGTGAGCTCACCGACCATTACAACCCGCAGGATAACAACCTGTATCTCTCGGAAGCCAACCGCTCGGGCGGATCGGTCGCAAGCGTTGCCGTGGCCTGCCACGAGGCGGGCCATGCCGCCCAGCGTCAAAGTGGTTATGCCATGATGAAGGTACGCACTGCTCTGGTCCCGGTCGTCAACTTTACCCAGAACACCTGGACGATCGTGTTGCTCTTGGGCCTGTTTATGAACATTGCCGGGCTCACAACCCTCGCGTTGGTCTTCTTCTCGTTTAGTGTGTTGTTCCAGTTGGTTACACTGCCGGTCGAGATCGATGCCAGCCGCCGCGCCGTGGCGTACATCGAGCAGTCGGGTATGAGTTCCAAGCAGGTCAACGGTGCCAAGAAGGTCCTGACGGCAGCCGCGCTTACCTATGTGGCTGCAGCGCTCACTTCGATCATTCAGCTGCTCTATCTTATGGCTCGCTACAACAGAAACTCCAACCGATAACAAATTGGCTTGACAGGCGCCGCGGAGATTTGTGTCCCCGCGGCGCTGTACTATGTGTTGGACTTGAATTTGCGCAGGGCCGGAGCCCTTGTGCACGATAACGAAAGGAGGCTGCGTGGCAGGCTGGAATCTGACCGGCAATGCCGTTTCCGCCGAGTTCGACGGTTCGGACGAGCAAGAGCGTAAGGAGCTCAGCGTGAGCCAGGCGGTAGAGATCGCCGCCGGTGCGCTCGATGCCATTCCGCAGCTGAGCGTTCTGGGCGAGGTCACGGGCTTCCGTGGCCCCAATGCCCGAAGCGGCCACTGCTACTTCCAGATTAAAGACGACTCGGCCGCCGTCGACTGCATCATCTGGAAGGGTGCCTATCTCAAGCGTACCTTCGATCTGCGTGACGGCATGCAGGTGAGCTTTAAGGGCAGCTTCAATCTCTACAAGCCTACGGGTCGCATGAGCTTCGTTGCCCGCTCGTTCTCGCTGGCGGGGGAGGGTCTGCTGCGTCAACAAGTGGCGCAACTGGCCGAAAAGCTACGCCGCGAGGGCCTGATGGACGAAGCGCGCAAGCGCCGCATTCCGGTGTTTTGCTCCCGCGTGGCGGTTGTCACCTCGCTTTCGGGTGCCGTAATCGACGACGTCAAGCGCACATTGCGTCGTCGCAACCCGCTCGTCGAGCTCGTCTGCGTGGGCGCCAAGGTTCAAGGCGAGGGTGCGCCGGCCGAGCTCATTGAGGGCCTGCGCCGCGCCGCTTCCATTGCGCCGGCGCCCGACTGTATTTTGCTGGTGCGCGGCGGCGGCTCCTTTGAGGACCTCATGACCTTTAACGACGAGGAGCTTGCCCGTGCGGTGGCAGCCTGTCCCGTGCCTGTGGTGACGGGCATTGGGCATGAGCCCGATACCTCGATTTGCGACATGGTGAGCGACCGACGCGCCTCCACGCCCACGGCGGCGGCAGAATCGGTGGCGCCGGCTATGACGGAGTTGGCCGATGTGCTCGAGGCGCGCCATCAGCGTCTGGGTGCCGCGATGGCATCGATGATTGGGTCGGCCCAGGTCGACCTGGAGATGCTCGATCAGCGCGGTCGCCGTGCCTGGGATACCTATACGGCTCGCTTGGGTGATGCGCTCGATGCCGCTGCGTGTCGCCCGTGCCTCAACGACCCCACATTTATGGTCGAGCGTCGCGAATCGGAGCTTGCGCTGACTGCCGATCGCCTGTCGGGCGCCATAGTACGCTCGGTCGGGACATTCCGCTCCAACTTTGAGCGCTTGCCCGAGCGTCTGATTACAAGCACCTCGGGGCTCGATGGTAAGCGCCATGCGCTCACGCTTGCGAGTTCCCGCCTAGAGCATCAAGGGCGCACGATGCTCAGCAAGCCAGCGTCCGACCTGAGCCGTGCGGCAGCGTCGCTCGATGCCCTGTCGCCGCTCAAAGTGCTTGCTCGCGGCTATTCCATCGCGTACAGCGATGATGGTGTGGCTACGAGTGCCAAGACCTTTAAGCCTGGCGACGCCATTCGCGTGCGCATGGCAGACGGCAACGTGGCAGCAACGGTCGATACGGTCGAGTAGACCGCGTTTCGCAGTGATAGACCCTTAGGAAAGGAAACAGATATGGCAGAGAAGACCCCGGTCGAGCAGCTTACGTACAAGCAGGCCTCGCAGGAGCTGGAGCTCATCATCCGCAGCCTGGAGTCGGGCGATATGGAGCTTGAGGAGTCGCTCGAGAGCTACACCCGCGGCGTCGAGCTCCTCAAAAGCCTGCGCACCCGCCTGTCCGATGCCGAGCAGAAGGTCTCGGTGCTCCTTAAGGACGTCGACGGCAACGACGTGCTCGCCGACGGCGAGGCCGCCAACACCGATGATAACCTTTCGTTCTAAGCATCTCGACCAAATATAATTACCTTGGTCTGTAAGAAAGGAACCAGCTATGTGCGATTGCATCTTCTGTAAAATTGCCAACCACGAGATCCCCTCGACCGTTGTCTATGAGGACGACCAGGTCATCGCCTTCGACGACCTCAACCCGCAGGCGCCGGTCCACACGCTCGTGATCCCTAAGAAGCACTACAGCGACATCGCCGACAACGTACCCGCCGAGACCATGGGCGCCATAGCTCACGCCATCCAGGAGGTCGCCAAGGCCAAGGGTCTGGAGGACGGTTTCCGCGTCATCTCCAACAAGGGCGTCAACGCCGGCCAGACCGTCATGCACTTCCACATGCACGTCCTCGGCGGCAAAAACCTGGGCGAGAACCTCATCTGAGGGCGCTTGGCCCGTCGACTTGGCTGCCTTTGGAGTAATCTATGCAGCTTTCTCAACTCGAATACCTTCAAGCGGTAGCGAACTATGGCGGCGTGCGCAAAGCAGCTCGCGCCGTTCATGTGAGTCCGCAGGCCGTTTCGTCGGCAATCAAAAAGCTGGAATCTGAGTATCAGATTGTTTTGCTCGACCGATCGGCGGGGGAGGCTGTTTTGTCTCCGGCGGGCAGAGAATTTGCGCGTCGTGCGCGCGTGATCCTGGCACAAGTCGACGATCTCAAAAAGTACGCTCAATCGAGGGGCGACGGCGTTTCGCCCGATGGCCACTTTCGTCTTTACGCCCCCTGCCTTCATGGGCGGGGGCGCCTTTTTGCCGAAAGCTGGTATGACTCGTTTGAACGCTCGCACCCTCAGATTCACCTTGATGTGTGGCATCAGCCAACGGCCACATGCTTTGAATCACTTGTGCTTGGCATTTCGGATGCGGCTATCTCATTCGAGGAACCACGGGACAGCGTCCTTTCTTCAAAATATTTGGGTGAAAAGGAGCTCAAGGTTCTTTCATGCCCAGCGGGTCATCAATCTGTGGGCGCCATGACCATTCGCGAGTTACTGGGCGGCAGGCTCGCTGTTCCCATTAATTTGTCACCCTGTCTCAATGCAATCAATCAATGTCCCGAAGCCCAGCTGGTTAATTTCCGCTTCCGTGATGTCGAATACGGAAACAAGGCGCAGGCTGAGTTTCTTCAAGCCGGGGGATTGATATTGAGTTTTTCTGGGTCCTCTCTTGCGTCGGATGGATCAGAAGTGAGTGAGTGCTCAATTGAAGGTTCGCGTGATGTAGCCTTGCCCATCTACTTTTGCTATCGACAAAATGCCTGGACTGATCGACACCAGACGGTTTTTCTGCACCTATTGCGTCATCTTGCTTCGTGAGATTAATTGGCTTCGAGGCATCAAGTGATTATTGACGCCTTGTAACACATAGCTGACAGCTTTGCCCTCATGCTTTTCCAAGATTCCGATTTAGATTGCTGACTCTTGGAGGCTGGAGCATGAAAAACCGTACGGTTTTGCTTTATATGACGTTCGTTTTTCTGTCGAACTTCAGCACCATCTTGTATTTTCTAACTGTCTACCTTGAGTTCGTCGGACTTTCGATGGTATCGATTTCTAGCATGATGATTGCATATCAAGTGAGCAAGTTCATCCTTGAAGTTCCCACTGGCTATATTGCTGATAGGTTTGGACGAAAGACAAGCGGTCTCGTTGGCGTCGTGGGAATGCTTGGATACTACGCCGCCCTGCTTCTCGTCCGTTCTCCCCTGCTTTTAATCGGTGCGTTCGCTCTCAAGGGTTTTGCCGTTGCGTGTGTGAGCGGATCCATCGAAGCGATTTACATTGACAGCGTCTCTCAGGACCAGCTCGTAAGACTTAATGTCGTTGAGCGATTTGTTTTCTATGCCTCTTATGCCATCTCCGCTTGCGTGGGCGGTTTCATTTCGTCCGTCGGTGCATATCTCATTGGTCTTTCGGCAGATATCATCGCAATGGTGTTGACGTTGGTTGTCGTTGTCTGCATTCCTGAAATGCGAAGAGGGGGCACTGCGACGACACCTGAACATGGGATTAGCCCGAAGATGATCGGTACCGCTATTGCGGGTAATGGCATTCTTCGTTCAGCGTTCATCATGGACTGTTCTCAGGCATTTGCTTTTGTCGCCCTGGAAGACTTTTTCTCACTGCTGCTTGCGGGTCGCGGAATGAATGCCGTCGCTTCGGGTGTGACCATTGCGGTCCAGCTCCTTGCCTCGGCCTCCATGGGACTTATTGTGCCCTGTGCGATTGCTCATGTCGACAAGGGCCGCTTTGCGCGTATTTGCGGCATCGTGCGCCTTTTCCTGACAGCTTTGTTTTTGATTCCCCTTACTCCGGCTAATTTGCTGCCCGTGTTCTATGTGCTGCAGACGGTTGCGTACTCGTTATTTGCTCCAATTAAATACTCAATTTTTCAAAAAGCAGCCGATTCTTCGATGCGCTGTTCACTGATTTCGGTTCAAAGCCAGATGGTGGCGGTGGGCGCCATCCTTTTCTATCTGTTCAATGCTGCGTTGAGCAGCATCGCGGGCATTCGAGTCATATTGCTTGTCGCACTCGGAGTCTCTTCTTTGGTGTATATCCCCGCGCTCTTTCGTCTTACAAGCCAAAGGACATGGGTATTTAGACACCGATAACTTATATATCAACGCAATAAACCCGAGCGCGAGGGCGTTTGGGTTTATTATTGAAACGTATGTAACCTGGCGGCGCCACACCGCCTGTTAGTAGGGAGACACATGAACGTTCTGGTCGTCAACGCAGGATCTTCGACCCTTAAGTATCAGGTCATCGATACCAAGTCCCACAAGGTGTCCGCAAAGGGCTCCTGCGAGCGCGTCTGCTTTACCGGCGGCACTTTCACCCACGCTGCCAACGGCTCCAAGAAGGTGACCGAGAACATCGAGTTCCCCGACCACAAGGTCGCCATCGAGGTCGTCCTGAAGGACCTCGAGGCCAACGGCGTCAAGATCGAGGGTATCGGCCACCGTATCGTTCAGGGCGGTTGGTACTTCGGTGATTCCTCCCTCGTCGACGAGGACGTCCTCGCCAAGATCCGCGAGGTTGCTCCGCTCGCCCCGCTGCACAATAACCCCGAGGCCAACGTTATCGAGTACTGCCTGGAGCAGTATCCCGACCTGCCCAACGTCACGGTCTATGACACCGCTTTCCACTTCAACATGCCCGAGGTCGCCAAGACTTACGCTCTGCCCAAGGATGTTTGCGACAAGCTGCACATTCGTAAGTACGGCGCCCACGGCACCAGCTACCGCTACATCTCCAAGAAGGTCGCCGAGATGACCAACGGCGGGGCCCGCAAGGTCGTCGTGTGCCACATCGGTTCCGGTGCCTCCCTGTGCGCCATCGAGGACGGCAAGTGCATGGACACCACCATGGGTCTCACCCCGCTTGACGGCGTCATGATGGGCACCCGCTGTGGCTCCATCGACCCGGCTACCGTGTGCTACCTGCAGCGCGAGGGCGGCTACACCTTCGACGAGGTTGACGAGATGATGAACAAGAAGTCCGGCCTTTTGGCTGTGACCGGTGGCAAGACCAACGATTGCCGCAATGTCGAGGAGCTCGCTGCCGCTGGCGACCCCGAGGCTCAGCTCGCCTTCGATATGTTCGTCTACAAGATTGCCGCCAAGGCTGCCGAGATGGCCACTTCTATGTGCGGTATGGACACCCTGGTCTTTACCGCCGGCATCGGCGAGCACGCTCCGGCCGTCCGCGCCGGCGTTGCCGACCGCCTGGCCTTTATGGGCGTCAAGATGGATCATGCCCGCAACGCCCTGCGTGGTGACGGCGCTTGGTGCCTGTCTGCCAAGGATTCCAAGGTCAAGATTTTCGTCATCCCCACGGACGAGGAGTTCATGATCGCTTCCGACGTCGAGCGCATCGTCAACGGCAAGTAATTGCAAGAGGGGAGGGGCTGGACGACCGAGCGCCGTTCAGCCCCTCTTTCGTCTCGTTGAGCGATATGCCTGATAGCTATTTATCAAGTTGTGATAACTTCTTATTAACATGCGGCCGCCTTAAGGGGTCTGCGCCGACCGTATCGCACTGCAAAGGAGTCTCATGAACGTACTTGTTGTCAACGCCGGCAGCTCGAGCCTTAAATATCAGCTTTTGGATACCGATACCCGCGAGGTTTTCGCCAAGGGCAACTGCGAGCGTATCGGCTCGGACATGGGCATCTTTGGCCACTCCGAGAACGGTGGTGCCAAGCAGACCGAGGAGATTCCTTTTCCCGATCATCGCTGCGCCATTGCGCGCGTGCTCGAGGAGCTCGAGAAGACCGACTTTACGATCGATGGCATCGGCCACCGTATCGTTCAGGGTGGCTGGCACTTCGATGATTCCGCGGTCGTCGACGATGAGGTCATGGCTAAGATCCTCGAGGTTGCTCCGCTCGCCCCGCTGCACAATTACGGCGAGGCCGCGGCAATCGAATATTGCCGCGAGAAGTATCCGGAGCTGCCCAACGTGGCCGTCTTCGACACCTCGTTCCACATGACCATGCCCGAGGTCGCCTACACCTACGCGCTGCCCAAGGACGTGTGCGACAAGTACCACGTGCGCAAGTACGGTGCCCACGGCACGAGTCACCGCTATGAGTGGATGATGGCCAAGGAGATCCTGGGCTCGCGCTGCCACCGCCTGCTCTCGTGCCATTTGGGCAACGGCGCCTCGCTTGCCGCCATCGAGGACGGTGTATGCCGCGATACCACGATGGGCCTCACGCCGCTCGACGGCCTGATGATGGGCACCCGTTGTGGTTCCATTGACCCGGCTACCGTGTGCTACCTGCAGCGCGAGGGCGGCTACAGCTACCAGGAAGTCGATGACATGATGAACAAGCAGTCTGGTCTGCTTGCCATCTCGGGCATCTCCAACGACGCCCGTGACATCCGTACGCGCGCCTCCGAGGGCGACGAGCGCTGCCTGCTCGCCTTCGATATGTTCGCCTACAAGGCCATGCAGCAGGCCGGCTCCATGATCGCTTCCATGGCGGGCGTCGACACCATTACCTTTACCGCCGGCATCGGCGAGAATGACTGGTCGATCCGCAAGGCCTTCTGCGACTGCTTCGAGTGGCTGGGCGTGCGCATCGACAACAACAAGAACCGCGAGGCCGTGGGCAACGGTCCGCAGGTCATCAGCGCCGCCGGTTCCGCCGTCACGGTCATGGTCATCCCCACCGACGAGGAATACATGATCGCCCACGACGTCGAGCGTCTGACCGCGAATAACTAGTGCGTTCGCTTGCGATTGAACGAAAGGCCTCCTGAGCAGCAGCTCAGGAGGCCTTTTTGCTAGCAGGCGGAAATTCCAGTCCCAAAGTGATCATCACCAGTAACGCCTGCGCTCCCAGCAACGACACCCATCCATTCAGATCCTCAGCCCCAGCTCGTAGCCAAGCCGCCGTCCACTCCAGATGCTCTGAATGCTTCGTAGCAGTAGAAGGCCGTACGGGCTAACCCCTGAAAACATTCCGCAGACCAGAAACGCCCCCGTTCGTAGCTCCGAAGGAGCAGAACGGGGGCGTTTCATTGGTCGAGGACGTTTTCAGGGGTTAGCCCGTACGGCCTTCGGGCGAGTGCGTCCGCTACTCAGCCATCTGAGCCTGGACGGCGGTGATGGCTACGACACCCACGATGTCGTCGGCAGAGCAGCCGCGCGAAAGGTCGTTAACCGGCTTGGCGATGCCCTGCAGGATGGGGCCGTAAGCGTCGGCGCCGGCGAAGCGCTGGACCAGCTTGTAGCCGATGTTGCCGGCCTCGAGATCGGGGAACACAAGCACGTTGGCCTTGCCGGCAACGGAGGAGCCGGGGGCCTTGAGCTGGGCGACGGTGGGAACGATGGCGGCGTCGAGCTGCAGGTCGCCATCGATGGCGAGCTCGGGAGCCTTCTCCTTGCAGAACTTAACGGCCTCCTGGACCTTCTTGGCGACCTCGCCGCCGGCGGAGCCCATGGTGGAGTAGGAGAGCATGGCCACGTGCGGCTCGACGCTGCCCATAAAGGTGGACCAGGAGTGAGCGGAGGCGATGGCGATCTCGGATAGCTCGTCGGAGGACGGGTTGATGTTGAGGCCGCAGTCGGCGAAGATCAGCGTACCGTCGGTGCCGAACTGCGGGGTGTCGGTGCACATCACGAAGAAGGCCGAGACCAGCTTGGTACCCGGGGCGGTCTTAAGGATCTGCAGCGCGGGGCGCAGGGTGTCGGCGGTGGAGTGGCAGGCGCCGGAGACCAGGCCGTCGGCGTCACCCATCTTGACCATCATGGTGCCAAAGTAGGTGGCGTCCATCACCTGGGCGCGAGCCTGCTCGATGGTGACGCCCTTCTTGGCGCGGAGCTCGGCAAACTTCTGCGCGTACTCCTCGTGCTTCTCGGCATTGCGCGGATCGATGACGGTGGCGCCGGGAACGTTGATCTCGTCGGGGTTGCCCAGGATGACGATTTTTGCCAGGCCCTCCTCGATGATCTTGGTGGCCGCGACGATGGTGCGCGGATCCTCGCCCTCGGGCAGGACGATCGTCTTAAGGTCGGCCTTGGCGGCAGACTTCATACGGTTAAGGAAATCGCTCATGTTACTCCTTACAAGCGTTTCACTAAGCTCCAGGCGCCCGGCTGTTCACGAATAAACCCGCTGCTAGCGGGTTTACCTTTCAAATTTGTACGCCGCGGTGCTTGAGCTTTCCTTGTGTGGCAAGCTCATTATAGGACGCATTAGCGCTATAATCGCTCTGATAAATATGTCTCGAAGAATGTTCGAGAAAAGCCCAGTTAACGAGCCCGTGGCTTTTGACAAGGAGTATCGATGCAGATTACCTCAGGCCTGCCTGAAGGCTTTAACGCCGGCGCGTACGACATGATTGTCGTCGGTGCTGGATATGCCGGTGCCGTTTGCGCCCGCCGTCTTGCCGAGACCATCGGCTATCGTGTTGCCGTTTTGGAGCGCCGTAGCCACATTGCGGGCAATGCCTATGACTGCACTGACGAGGCCGGAATCCTGATCCACGAGTACGGTCCGCATATCTATCACACCTTTAACGAGCGCGTGCACAATTTCCTGTCGCGCTTTACCAAGTGGACGGATTATCAGCACAAGGTGCTCGCCAACATCAACGGCACCCTTATGCCCGTGCCCTTCAACCATGCGAGTCTCAAGCTCGCCTTTGGTGATGAGCGCGGCGAGGAGCTGTATCAGAAGCTCGTGGAGACCTTTGGCAAGGATGTCAAGGTGCCCATCATGGAGCTGCGTAAGAAGAACGACCCGGATCTTGCCGAGGTCGCCGATTACGTCTACGAGAACGTCTTTTTGCATTACACCATGAAGCAGTGGGGCCAGACGCCCGATCAGATCGACCCCTCGATCACCGGCCGCGTTCCCATCTTTGTGGGCGATGATGACCGCTACTTCCCGCAGGCTCCCTTCCAGGGTATGCCGCAGGACGGCTACACGGCGTTGTTCGAGCATATGCTCGACCACGACCTGATCGACGTGTTCTGCGACGTGGACGCCCGCGATCTCTTTGAGATCGACGAGACCACCGTCAAGATCGGTGGCAAGGTCTACGGCGGCGAGATCGTTTATACCGGTCCGCTCGATGAGCTGTTCAACCTCGACCTGGGCGCTCTTCCGTACCGTACGCTCGACATGAAGTTCGAGACGCTCGATATGGATCAGTTCCAGCCCGTGGGCACCGTCAACTACACCACGAGCGAGGACTACACGCGCATTACCGAGTTCAAGAACATGACTGGTCAGGTCCTGCCCGGCAAGACCACCATCATGAAGGAGTACTCCAAGGCCTATACGCCCGGCTCGGGCGAGACGCCGTATTACGCCATTCTTGAGCCCGAGAACCGTGAGCTCTATGAGCGCTATCTTGAGCGCGTCCAGAACCTGACAAACTTCCACCCGGTGGGTCGTCTGGCCGAGTATCGTTACTACGATATGGATGCCGTGACCAATTCCGCCCTCGATCTTTCGGATGAGATTATCGCCTGCCATGCATAAAGTCATAACATTCGGTATTCCCTCGTATAACGCCGCTAAGGACATGGACCATTGCATCACCTCCATCTTGGAGGGGAGCAATTATGCCACCGATATCGAGATTATCGTGGTGGACGACGGCTCCAAGGATGAGACGGCCGCCAAGGCCGACGAGTGGGAGGCCCGTTATCCTGGAATCATCCGCGCGGTGCACCAGGAGAATGGCGGCCACGGTATTGCCGTCCTTTCGGGTCTGCGCGAGGCGCAGGGCACCTACTACAAGGTCGTCGACTCGGACGACTGGCTTGACGGCGCTGCCCTTTCGACCATGCTGTCGATTCTGCGCGGCTTTGAAGAGCGCGACCAGCGCGTTGACCTGTTTATCTCGAACTACGTGTACGAGAAGGTTTACGAGGGTACGCATACGGCCATTGGTTACAAGTTTGCCCTGCCTCGAAAAAAGATCTTTACCTGGGACCAGATCGGCCATTTCCGTTTGGACCAGAATCTGCTCATGCACAGCCTGTGCTATCGCACGGATGTGCTGCGCGAGTCCAACCTGCCCATGCCGCCGCACACGTTCTATGTGGACAACATCTACGCCTACGTGCCGCTGCCGCGTTGCAAGACCATGTACTACGCCGACATCGACCTCTATCGCTACTTTATCGGTCGCGAGGGCCAGAGTGTCAACGAGGCCACGATGGTCAAGCGTCTGGACCAGCAGTTCCGTGTTACGCGTATCATGATGGAGTCGTACCACCTGTACAGCGATGTCGAGTCGTCGCGTCTGCGTTCGTACATGATGGGCTACTTCACCATGATGATGGCGATCTGCTCGGTGCTCACCAAGCTTTCCGACGAGGATTGTGCCGATGAGCGTCTGAAGACGCTGTGGAATGATTTGAAGGCCTATGACGAGCGTATGTATCGTCGTGCACGTTACGGTGTGGTCGGCTTCTTCACTAACCTCCGCGGTCGTGCCGGAGACAAAACCACACTCGGCCTATACCGTCTTGCCTCAAAGATCTTCAAATTCAACTAACTGCTGAGTAATCGCTGCTGATAGGTTGACAGGGCCCCTTGGCCTTTAGTTTGCTACTGCGAACAGTCCTGCTCGCACGGAAAGCACATTGAGTGCTTTCCGGCTCGTGCGGAACTTGTAGCAAACTAAAGGCCAAGGGGCCTCTGCTATAAGAATCGATTGTCAGGTTATTTGAATTTGAAGATCTTCGGCGCGCGGTACACAGGGGCCTGGGCTGAAAAGAATCTGGTTGGTAGGTTGCCCGGTGGGATTTGGTTATGTTTGTCGCGAGTTCCGCACGAGCCGAAGAGCACTTAATGTGCTCTTCGTGCGAGCCAGGACTGTAGAGCAGCAAACATAACCAAACCCCACCGGGCAACCGGACGAGCTAGTTTACTTTGCGGCGCCGGGTATGCCGTGGGAGGTTTTGGCGTTTTTGGCTCCGTTTACGATGGCGGTTTGCAGGGCCCTTACGGCGAGCATGCCCAGCAGGTCTAGGGGAACGGCGGCGCTTGCCTGGGCGCCTAGTTTGCCACTGGCGAGGGTGTAGATGGTGTCGCCGTCGTTGGTGGTATGTGTCGGGCGAATGGCGTGCGCGTAGGCATCTGCTGCCATCTGGGAGACCTTGGTGGCTTGTGCCTTAGTGAGTTCCACGTTGGTGACGATGCAGCTGATGGTGGTGTTGGTGCGGTCGAGCGGCATCTGCATGGATCCGGCGGCGGCAAAGGCTGCGAGTTCCATGTCGACGATCTGGTCGCTATCGGCTGAGGCGCGCATGCCGGCGACCCACTCGCCGGTGAGGGGGTCGACAACGTTGCCGCAGGCGTTGACCGAAACCACGGCGCCTACCTTAACGGGACCGAGCGCCACGGCGGCAGCGCCAAGGCCGGCCTTCATGCAGGTGGCGGGGCCCATGAGCTTTCCTACGGTAGCACCGGTGCCGGCACCCACATTGCCCTGCTCGAGTGTGGTGGGGGTGTTGTCGAGTGCCTCGCGCACGGCGGCGATGCCGGCTTCTATGTCGGGGCGCACGGTGGGATCGCCAAAGGCGAGGTCGAAGATGCAGCTGGAGCACACGATAGGCACCTGCGTGGGGCCGACGGGAAGGCCGATGCCGCGGCTCTCGAGCTCGCGGGCGACGCCGCTTGCGGCCTCCAGACCAAAGGCCGATCCGCCCGAAAGGCAGACGGCGTGGACCTTGTCGACGGTGTTCTCGGGTCGCAGCAGGTCGGTTTCGCGCGATGCTGGAGCACCGCCGCGAACGTCAACGCCGCCGGTGGCGCCCTCGGGTGCCACGATTACGGTGCAACCGGTGCCGGCCTCCTCGTCCGTATAGTTGCCATAGCAAAAGCCATCGACATCGCAGACGTCAATGGCCTCGAGCAGTGTATCCATGTTTAACTCCTATCGGTTTTCCGCCGCGCCATGTGCCCGGTCGGGATCCGTACGGTACGCCAAAATTGTAGGCGCTGGGGGATACCCAGCGCCAGATGCAATTACGAGAGCTTTTGAATCGCGCGCGCGACGCGAGCGATGGGTAGGCCCACCACGTTATAGAAGTCGCCCGATATATCATGCACGAGCATGCGTCCTCCTGTGCCCTGAATGCCGTAGGCGCCGGCCTTGTCCATGGGCTCACCCGAGGCGACGTAGTGCTCGATCTGCTCGTCGGTGAGCTCGTAGAACGTCACGTCGGTCACATCGACAAAGGACAGGCTCTCGGCGGCATGTGGGGCGGCCGTATCGCCTGCCTTAACGATGCAGACGCCGGTTGCGACCTGGTGCGTGCGGCCCGAAAGCTCACGGAGCATGGTACGCGCCTCGTCCTCGGTTGCCGGCTTGCCCAGAATCTTGCCGTCAAAGGTGACGATGGTGTCGGCCGCGACCGTCAGCTCATTGGGCTCGGCATGCTCGGCGGCAACGGCGGCGGCTTTGGCGCGTGCTAAGCGTTCAACGAGCGTAAGCGGGGCCTCGCCATCAAACGGCGTTTCGTCGATATCGGCAGGAATGATGCGAATGTCATAGCCCGCCTCGCGCATCAACTCGATGCGGCGCGGTGATTGCGAAGCCAAAATCATAGCTGAATGCCCTCGGCGACCTTCTCGACGGCCTTGTCGCCGGCGAGCGTGCGCAGCAGCTCAAGCGCAAAGGGGAGCGACTGGGCCATGCCGCTGGCGGTGATGATGTTGCCGTCTTGCGTAACCTTCTCGCCGGTATAGGCGCCTTTGGGGAAGCTTTTCTCAAAGCCAGGGAAGCACGTGGCGTGGCGCCCCTCGAGCAGGTCGAGCTCACCCAGGATAAACGGGGCGGCGCAGATGGCGGCGACGTGCTTGGTCGCGGCGAACTCGCAGACCACGTCGCAGACGCGCTGGTCGGCGCGCAGGTTGGTGGCGCCGGGCAGACCGCCGGGCAGCACGACGCAGTCATACTCGTTAAAGTTAATCTCGTCAAAGAGTACGTCGCAGGTTACGGGAATCTGCAGCGAGCTTACGACCTCGCGCGTGGGCATGATCGAGACGAGCGTGGCGCGCACGCCGCCGCGACGCATGACATCGACCATGGTCAGGCATTCAATCGTTTCAAAGCCATCGGCGGCAAGAACGGCAACGCTGGGCATAAGGGTTCCTTTCAAAAAACGGCATACAATTAGCCGTCTTATACCCCGAAGACCTCCGCTTGCCACGCTCGATTTTCCATTGTTTAAAAAGGGACGGGGCTATTTTAGCTACCCCACTTGCAGGGTAGCTAAAATAGCCCCGTCCGAATTAGCTACCCTCACCCATCCTCAACAATCTCAATCTGTAACATCTAGACCCACTTTTGACCCCTAACTGTTACAGATCAAGACAAACGGAAACCGCCCCGACAAAACGTCTAAATCTGTAACATCTACGGACCAAAACCGGGTCTTACTGTTACAGATCGAGACAGCCCCCAACAGCACCGCCCCGTTCGGGGAAACGACCGCTACAGGTACGGCGGGCAGAGGCTCACTTTTTTCTTCGGTTTTTCTTGACGGAATCTCACCTGTTGTAGTACTTTGTCCCAGTCTAAAAACGCGTGGACTTTTCTGGGCGCTAGCCACCTTTTTGCCACGCAACCGAGCAGTCGGTTGCGTGGCTTTTTTCGTCTTGGCAGCAGGTACCACATGCACCGCCAGAAGACCGCACGAGCCCACCTTCCGACTGCAGGGAACAGACGCACGAGACGTGCATCTGCAAGACAGCAGACGGAAGGGAGCCAAATGGCAGAAACAAACACAATCAAGCAACAGACCGCCGAGGCGGGAGCCGCGGGCGCGGGGCAGGTCAAGGCGGCGCTCCAGGTCTTTGCGGGCGGCGCCTGCTACGGCGCGATGGCCACGACCTACAAGCTCGCCTACGCCGCGGGCTTCACCTCAGCGCAGGTGGTGGCGAGCCAGGCGTGGTTCGGCTGCCTCTTCTTCGCCCTCGCCACGCTCGCAGGGCACGCACTCGGGCACCGCTGGCGGCGCGTGGGCTGGAAGCTCGCCCTCAAGCTCATGGGCCTGGGAGCCCTCACCTGCCTCACCTCAATCCTCTACTGCTACGCCATGAGCGTGCTGCCCGCCCCGGTGGCACTCACGCTCCTCTTCCAGTTCACGTGGCTGGGGCTCGTGTGGCAGACCGTCATGACGCGCCGGCCGCCGAGGCTCCTCCAAGTGGCCTCCGCCCTGGTCATCGTCTTCGGAACGGTGTTCGCCAGCGGCGTCTACAAGACCGGCATCACCGGGTACGACCCCGTGGCCCTGCTCTGCGCGCTGGGGGCGGCCGTGTCCTGCTCCCTCTTTGTCACCCTCTCCGGCAAGGTCGAGGCCCCCTGCTCGTCCGAGCAGCGTGGCGTCATCGTATGCGCGGGCTCCGTGGTCATGTCGCTCACGGTGTGTCCGGACTACGTCGTCTCGGGCGTCCTCGCCCAGGGCATCCTGCCCTTTGCCGTCATCGCCGGCTTCTTTGGCATGCTCTGCCCGGTCCTGCTCTTCGGCATGGGCTCTCCGCACCTGCCCGCGGGTCTCTCCACTGTCATGGCCGCCGCGGAACTCCCCGCCGGCCTGCTCATCGCCATGATCGTCCTCGGCGAGCCGCTCGGCGTCGTCGAGTGGCTGGGCGTCGCCATCATCCTCGCCGGCGTGTGCCTGGCACAGGTCCCCTCCCTGCTTGGAGGCCGGGAGGCACGTCGCGCCGCCGCAGGACAAGCCGTCAGCTAGTCACCCCTTCACAGGCGGCCCGCGCGCATCAGGGAAAGGGCCACGGGCCAGGCGCGCGAGGCCGCAAGGACGTTATAAAGCGTCCCCCGCAGAGATGGGGGCGCCAGAGAGAAGGAGGCACCATGCCATTTCCAAAAGGGTTCCTTTGGGGAGGAGCCACCGCCGCCAACCAATGCGAGGGAGGTTATGACGAGGGCGGCCGCGGCCTTGCCAACGTCGACGTCATCCCACACGGGCCGGAGCGCAACGACGTAAGCCGCGGCCTGAGGCGCATGCTCGACTTCGAGCCCGGGTACTACTACCCGGCCCAGACGGGCATCGACTTCTACCACCACTACCGCGAGGACATAGCCCTCTTCGCGGAGATGGGCTTTAAGGTCTTTCGCCTCTCCATCGCCTGGAGCCGCATCTTCCCCAATGGCGACGAGGAGGAGCCCAACGAGGCCGGGCTCGCTTTCTACGAGGACGTGTTCCGCTGCTGCCGCGAGCACGGGATCGAGCCCCTCGTGACCATCACGCACTTCGACTGCCCCATCCACCTCGTCAAGAAGTACGGCGCCTGGCGAAACCGCACCCTTATCGAGCTCTACAAGCGGCTTGTGACGGTGCTCTTCAACCGCTACCGCGGCCTCGTGCGCTGGTGGATCACGTTCAACGAGATGAACATGATCTTGCACCGTCCCTTCATGGGTGCCGGCATCGTCCTCGAGCCCGGGGAGAATGCCCGCGAGGCCGAGTACCGCGCCGCGCACAACGAGCTCGTGGCGAGCGCCTGGGCCACCAAGATCGCCCACGAGGTCGATCCGGAGAACAAGGTGGGCTGCATGCTCGCCGCGGGAAGCTACTACCCCTACTCCTGTCGTCCCGAGGACGTTCGCGCGGCGCAGGTCAAGAACCAGGAGGACCTCTTCTTCGTGGACGTGCAGGCGCGCGGTCGCTACCCCGGCTACGCGCTCAAGATGCTCGAGCGCGAGGGCATCGACGTGGGCATGACCGCCGAGGACGAGCGCATCCTTGCGGAGAACACCGTCGACTTCATCTCGTTTAGCTACTACTCCTCGCGCTGCACCGCGGGCGACCCCGACTCCGTGGGCGGCGTCGCCGAGGGCAACGCCTTCGCCGGCGTGGAGAACCCCTACGTGCGCACGAGCGACTGGGGCTGGGTCATCGACCCGCTGGGATTCCGCATCACGATCAACGACCTCTGGGACCGCTACCAGAAGCCGCTCTTTGTGGTGGAGAACGGCCTCGGCGCCTATGACGAGGTGCTTCCCGACGGCACGATCGAGGACGACTACCGCATCGCCTACCTGCGCGAGCACATCGAGGCCATGCGTGACGCCATCGAGCAGGACGGCGTCGAGATGCTCGGCTACACCACCTGGGGGCCGATCGACCTCGTGAGCGCGGGCTCCGGCGAGATGGAGAAGCGCTACGGCTTCATCTACGTGGACCGCGACAACCTGGGCAACGGCACGCTCGAGCGCAGGCGCAAGAAGAGCTTCTACTGGTATCAACAGGCCATCGCCACCAACGGAGGCGACCTGGGCTAGCCGCCCGGGCAATATCACTAAGGAGAAAATAATGGCTGAAAAATACGACGATCTGGCCAGATCCATACTCGAGAACGTAGGCGGCACAGAGAACGTCGCCAGCGTCGCGCACTGCATCACGCGCGTGCGCTTCAAACTCAAGGACGAGTCCCGCGCCAACACTGCCAAGATCGAGGCCCTCAAGGGCGTCATCCAGGTCATCCAGGCCAACGGCCAGTACCAGGTGGTCGTGGGTAACATCGTCGAGGACGTCTACGACGCGGTCCTGGAGGCCGGCAACTTCTCGGGCGGCGCAAGCGCCGACGACGAGCCCCAGGGCGATAAGACCGTTGCCTCCGTCGTCATCGACCTCATCTCTGGCATCTTCCAGCCCATCCTGGGACCGCTTGCCGCCGCAGGCATCATGAAGGGACTGCTTGCCCTCATCACCTACTTCGTCCCGGCCTTTGCAAACGACGGCCTCTACACGCTGCTCTACACCGTGGCTGACGGCTTCTTCTACTTCCTTCCCGTCGCCCTGGCGTTCAGTGCCGCACGCAAGTTCCGCATGAACGAGTTCACCGGCGTGGCAATCGGCGTGGCGCTCCTCTACCCGACGATGGTCGCCCTGACCTCGGGCGAGGCGCTCGGCAGCATCGACCTCGGCGTGGCCGGCACGTTCTCGTGGTACGCCACCGCCCTCGGGCTCCCCATCATCATGCCCGTGTCCGGCTACGTGAGCTCGGTGATCCCCGTCCTTCTCATGGTGTGGTTCGGCTCTATCCTTGAGCGCTGGCTCAAGAGCTGGATGCCGGCTGCGCTCAAGATGTTCCTTGTCCCGCTCGCCACGATGACGGTCTCCATCGTCTTGGGCTACCTCATCATCGGCCCGGTGGCCACCCTCATCACCAACCTGCTGAGCGCGGCATTCTCGTTCATCTTCCAGCTCCCCGTGGTTGGTTCCGTCCTGGGCAGCGCCCTGGTTGGCGGACTGTGGATGTGCCTCGTCATCTTTGGCTTCCACTGGAGCCTCATCCCCATCTCCATCATGAATCTGAACACCCTCGGCCACGACAGCGTGCTCGCCGCCACCATCGGCCACGGGTTCGCGCTCGGAGCGGTCATCTTTGCCATGTACCTCAGAAACAAGGACGAGCGCTTCCGCGGCATCGCCCTTCCCGCGATGATCTCCGCCTTCTTCTTCGGCGTCACCGAGCCGGGCATCTACGGCATCGCCCTCCCCAACAAGCGCGCGTTCGTCGTGGCATGCCTGAGCTCCGCCGTGGGCGGCGCCATCGTGGGAATGACTGGCGCTCTCATGTACATCTCGGGCGGCCTCGGCGTCTTCAACCTGCTCAACTTTATCGACGGGACCCCTGGTGGCGCCGGGATCTCCCACATGATCTTCGCGATCATCGCCTCGCTCGTCTCTGCCGTCCTGGCCTTTGTTATCGAGTTCATCACCTACCGGCCCAACGACGATGAGGAAGGCACCCGCTAGCCTGCGCCCTCCTCAATCAGCTCTATGTAATTGAGGGGCAGTTGAGGTGGGTGAGGGCCGAGGGCGATCAAGGTGGCCGCCCTCGGCCCGGGACAACCTGCCAGAAGGCGTTTAGCTTTCTCGGGCGGCGCTGAAATTTCGGGACGGGGATTAAATAATCATTCGGAGCAAATCTATTTTTATCCCCGTGCCAGAAAAATCATCGGGCGTGGTCTGGGGCAAACAGTCTAGTTGCGCTTGAGGTGGACGACGGTTTCGCAGTGGAAGGTTTGCGGGAACAGATCGACCGGCGTGATCTTGACGGGGGAGAAGGTACCTTCCTCGACAAAGCGCTTAAGGTCGCGTGCCAGGGTGGCGGGGTCGCAGCTCACGTAGGCGACATCGCGAGCGCTCGTGCTGGCGATAAGGTCGATCGCCTCGGGGGCGAGGCCTGCGCGCGGCGGGTCGACCACCAAGACGTCGGCATCCTGGTCGGGGAACTCGCGCACCGCGTCTCCGCCAATGACGTCGACGTTATCAAGCTTGTTGATTTCCAGGTTACGGCGCAGGTCGCGCACGGCCGGGCCGTAGGCCTCGACGGCGGCGACGAAGTCGCAGCGGCGGGCGAGCGGCAGGGTAAAGGTTCCGGCGCCGCAGTACAGGTCCACGGCAAGCTCGTCTTCTTGCGGGTCGAGCGCTTCCATGACAAGCTCGATCAAAATCTCAGCACCCTTGGTGTTGACTTGGAAAAAAGACGGGGCAGACAAGCGCATCTGACCCTCGGCGATATTCTCGGTCCATGAGCCCTCTCCGGCGAGCATTTCGACCTTGGAGACACGGCGGGCCTTCTTTTCGCCCTTGCTCATCACACGCACGATGCTCGTGGGATGAGCGGCGACCGCCAGCACGCGGGAGACTTGCGAGCGCGGAAAAGAGCCCGTGGGCGTCCAGAGTGCAACCTCGAGCGCCTTGGTGCGGCGCGATGCGCGAATGCCCACGCGTTCGAGCCCTAAGTCATGGCTGCCGCTTAGATAGTTGAGTGCGCCGACGACCGATTTGAGCGCCTTGGGAAAACGTTTATCGAACAGCGGACACGCATCGACGGTCACGATTTTGCTGGGGTCGACACCGTGCATGCCAAGGCGCACGCGACCGTTGACGACGGTCGGTTCGAGCTCGATTTTATTGCGGTAGCCCCAGTCGTCCTTGGTGTGGCAGATGGGCTGCACCAACTCATCGACCTGCTCAGGAGCGAACTTGCCGATGCGCTCGAGCGTGGAGCGCAGGTTTTGCTCCTTGGCGGCGAGCTGTGCCGTGCGTGAGAGATTGCCCCACGAGCAGCCGCCGCAGATGCCCACGTAGGGGCAGGGGGGCTGAATGCGATCGGGGCTCGGCTCCAGAATCTCGGTGGTGCGGGCGCGCATGAACGACTTGCCGTCCTGTACGACCTCGGCCTCGACGGTGTCGCCTGCCACGGCACCCTGCACAAAGACGGCTTTGCCGTTGTCGGCGTGCGCCAGCCCGTCGGCGCCGTAGGTCATCGATTCTATAGTGAGCTTCATATCCCTGCCTGTCATTCGTGTTGTTGCTCGCACCATGGTAGCAGGGAAAAGCGCCCCGCATCCGAGGCTTTCCTCAAATGCGGGGCGCTTCTACAAACTGCTTCTACAAACGACTATTTCGTCTTGCCGGTAATGAGCGTCTTAAGACCCAGGCCGATCAGGCCCAGGCCCATGCGCACACGACCGGGGCGATGGCGCTCGATGGCCTTGGTCTTGCCGGCGGGCTTATCGCGACGGGCGCTCGTCTCGGGTGCGGGCTTAGCTGCCTGCGGCTCGGGCTGAGGTGCAGGTGCGGGCTCGGGCTCAATGACGGTCGCCTGGACCTTCTGAACCTCGGGTGTGGCCGGCTGCGGCTTAGGAGCAGGGGCGGGCTTTGCCTCAATGACGGGCTCGGGCGCGGCCTCGGCGTTGCGGTAGGCACGCTCCAGCAGGGCTTCCTGCGAGTTGAAGGGTTTCTCACCCTCTGCGCGCTCCACGGGGACCCAGGTGCCGTCGCTCGTGAGGCTGCGGGCCTTCACGTTGTCGCGCAGCTGCATGCTCATGTACTCGTGCACCAGGGCGCGGCAGGTGGGGTCGAGCACGGGGAAGGCGATCTCCACGCGGTGCTCGGTGTTGCGTGTCATCATGTCGGCCGAGCTCAGATAGATCATGTCCGAGTCCACGCCAAAGGCGTAAACGCGCGCATGCTCCAAAAAGCGTCCGACGATAGAACGGACATGCACGTTCTCGGTCTTGCCAGGAACGCCCGGCTTGAGGCACGAGATGCCGCGGATGATCATGTCCACGCGGACTCCTGCGCACGATGCCTCGGCGATCTTGTCGATGACCTCGCGGTCGGTGAGCGAGTTGAGTTTAAAGAACACGCGGGCGGGCTCGCCGGCGAGGGCGCGCTGGATCTCGCGGTCAAGCCCGCGCATGATGAGCGGTTTCAGTCCGACGGGCGCCACACCCAGGAAGCGGTAATCGCCGCGCAGGTTGCCCAACGACAGGTTGCGGAAGAACAGGTTGGCGTCCTCGCCGATGCCGGGGTGAGCGGTCATGAGCATAAAGTCGCTGTAGAGTTTGGCCGTCTTCTCGTTAAAGTTGCCGGTGCCCAGCAGCGTCAGGCGCGTTAGCGCCATGCCCTCGCGATAGGTGAGCTGGCAGATCTTGGAGTGGCACTTAAAGCCCTCGGAGCCGTAGATGACGGTGCAGCCGGCCTCTTCCAGGCGCTCGGCCCACTCGATGTTGTTCTGCTCGTCAAAGCGCGCGCGGAGCTCCATGAGCACCGTGACCTCTTTGCCGTTCTCGGCGGCATCGATCAGTGACTCGCACAGGCGGCTCTGCTTGGCCACGCGGTAGAGCGTGATGCGCAGTGAGATGCACTCGGGGTCGTAGGCGGCCTCGTGCACCAGATCCAGGAAGGGGTTCATGGCCTCATAGGGATAAAAGAGCAGCTTGTCGTGCTGAAGTACCTGCTCGCGGATGGAGCGGGTCATATCGATGGTGGGGTTGGGCTGCGGCTTAAACGGTGTAAAGAGCAGCTCGTTGCGCAGGTGCTCGGGAATCTTGCCCTCAATGCCAAAGACGTAGCCTAGGTCGAGCGGGATATCGCAGGTAAAGACAGAGCGGCGCGAAAGCTCGAGCGCCTTGCGGATGGTCTTGAGCGTCGCCTTCTCGAGCGACCCCGAGACCGCGAGCACCACCGGCTGCAGGCGCAAGCGTTTCTTGAGGATGCGCTTCATGTGCTGACGGTAATCCTCTTCCTCCTCGACGCCCTCGCCGTCCGGGTCGATGTCGGCGTTGCGGGTGACGCGGATGAGCGCGCGGTCGAGCGGCTTATAGGAGCCAAAGCAGCTGTCCAGGCAGGCGAGGATGACGTCCTCGAGCAAGATGTAGGAGTAGGTGCCGGTGGGCGAGGGGATCTCGACCACGCGGTTCATCGAGGTGGGAATCTCGATAAGGCCCAGCAGACTCTCCTCGTCGGTGACGCCGTCCAGGCCGCAGGCCAGGTAGAGTGCGCCGTTGCGCAGGTTGGGGAAGGGGTGGCGCGGGTCAATCACCAGCGGTGAGATGACCGGCGACACGTAGGCCTGGAAGTAACGGGTGACAAAGGTGCGCTCCTCGGGCGTAAGCGAATCGATGCGGGCGCGGTGAACGCCCAGGGTGTCGAGCTTGCCCTCGATGCTCTTAAAGATGGACTCCCATCGGGTAAGGAGACCGGGCATTTCGGCCATGACAGCATCGACTTGTTCGGAGGCGGTCATATTGCTCTTGTTGTCGACAGGCTGTTTTTTGAGCTCTGCCAGATCGGACAGGCCGCCCACGCGCACCATGAGAAACTCATCGAGGTTAGACTCGAAAATCGACACGAACTTTAGCCGCTCGAACAGCGGAACGGTCTCGTCGAAGGCTTCGTCAAGCACACGGTTGTCAAAGCGCAGCCAGCTGAGCTCTCGGTTCTGCGTGTACGAGAAGTCGCGCGGCGGCTTACGCAGCTTTGCAGCGGCTTGCTTTTTTTCGATTTTGCTCGGCATATGCATCTGTCCGTTCAGTCCCCGTGGGGGACGGTTGCCTAACACTATTCACTATTGTCTCAATTTAGTCGGCCTATGGCACGGACGTATCGCGTGAACGGTATCTTTACCTACTTCTTACGCTGACAAGCCATAGAGCTGACGCCCTTCGCGTTGTGAAAAACGGTCTATATCCTCACTCAACTGGTGAGTATGTGTGAATAAGAATGATAGGTAGCTGAATATCATCGAATACAGACAGAAACACGAACAAGCGTCATTTATATACATAAAACCGTTTTAGATATGCAATTCTTAATCGAAAGATTGGAGTTGTAATTGCGAATGATTTTTAAGAAAAAAGAGCATTTACCTTAGAAAAGCTACTTTAGAACGCCGAAGTGCATTATGGGAGAATCATATTCGATATACCGTTCATCGAACTTTGTTGACCGTTCGGGGGCGAGGTGGAATTGCGGTTGGAATTTGGATATAACTAGAGCTGTCAGCAAGCAGCACCCGTTACGGAAGGGTGCTGAGAGATTCGGCCGAAAGGCCCGAAAGAAAGGTAGGAGGCCATGACGAAAGGTCTGCACGTGCCTTCCGAGA
>USQQ01000005.1 GCA_900556875.1 uncultured Collinsella sp. | reverse complement strand
GTGCCGGGCGGCGGGCGGAGCATGGCCACCGGACCCATCGAAACACATCTCCACCATTCCTTCAACTGGGAAAATGGCGCCCCCGGGGCCCGAGAGGGGCCGCGGGGGCGTTCGGTTAACTGCGGGAGCGTGCCGTCAGCTCAATGTGTTCGGCTGAGATCGGAAATCAACCGGTACAAGGCAGGTAGCTGTGCAAACTGGCCGTGCACCCGCCTGCGGCGCTCGGCCTGCGAGATTAAGGATACGGTATGGGAAAGAGACTCGATAAGAAGGCCAAGGCCGCCGTGGCAAAGGCTGCCAAGGGCGTCAAGGCTGCTAAAGTCGACAAGGCCGTCAAAAAGTTCCGCAAACTCGAGGGCAAGCTGTGGACTCGCGAGTACCTGCTCAAGATTGCCGAGTTCGATGGAGCGACGATTGCCCCCGCCAACGGCGCCGCAGCGCGCGCCGATGCTATGGGCACGCTTGCCGGCGAGCATCACAAGCTGCTGACCAGCAAAAAGTCTGTTGAGCTCGTGCGCTCTCTCGCGCGTGAGACGGTCGCAGGCGGAAAAATCGACGACCCGCAACTGCTCGACGAGATTCGCGTGCTCGGCCGCGACCAGCGCGAGGCGAGCGTCATTCCCACCGAGGAGGCCGAGGCCTGGACCAGGCTCACCTGCGAGGCCGACGCCGTGTGGCACAAGGCCAAGACGGCCAATGACTGGGCAAGCTTTGAGCCCTATGTGGACAGAATCGTCGGCCAGCTTAAGCATCAGGCCGAGCTCATGGACCCCAAACGCGACCCCTACGATGTTTGGCTCGACCAGTACGAGCGCGGCCTTTCCGCCCAGAGCTTTGATGCGTTTTGCGACGAGGTCAAGGCCACGGTCGTGCCGCTCGTGCACGCCATCGGCGAGCGCGGCCAGCAGCCCGCCGCTGACTTCTTGCATGCCCGCGTGCCCGAGTCTGCCCAGCGCGCCATGAGCTTCGACCTTATAAAGCTCGTCGGCCTAGACTTGGACGACACCACGCTCGCCTTTACCGAGCACCCGTTTAGCGAGGGTTTCTCGGTGGGCGACGCGCGCATCGCGACGCACATCTACGAGGACGATTGCATCTCCAACGTCTACAGCATCATCCACGAGGCGGGACACGCCATGTACGAGCTGGGCGTCAATCCCGCCTATGCGCGCACGTGCCTGGAGGGCGGCACCTCCATGGGCATCCACGAGAGCCAGAGCCGCTTCTTTGAGAACACCGTAGGTCGCAGCCGCGCCTTTATGGGACCGCTGCTCGAGGTGCTGCGCCGTCACGCGCCCGAGGTCTATGGCGACGTGGACGAGGACACGCTCTACCGCGCCGTGAACATCGCGCAGCCGTCGCTGATCCGCACCGAGGCCGACGAGCTCACCTACCCGCTGCATATTATGGTGCGCTACCAGATTGAGCGCATGCTGTTTGCCGGCGAGGCCACGGCCAAGGACATCCCTGCGCTTTGGAACCGCTTTATGGACGAGTACCTGGGCATTTCCGTTCCCGACGACACGCGCGGCTGCCTGCAGGATACGCACTGGAGCGGCGGCTCGTTTGGCTACTTCCCCACGTATGCGCTGGGTAGCGCCTACGATGCCATGTTTGTGCCGGCCATGTGCCGCGACGGTGTCGACCTCAACGGCGCCTGTGCGAGCGGCGATTTGGCACCCGTCCGCGCTTGGCTGGGCGAGCACATTTGGCAGTGGGGCCGCGCCAAGGACGCGCCGGAGCTCATCAAGGGCGCCTGCGGCATGGCATTCGATGCCCGCTACTACTGCAGCTACCTGCAGGACAAGTTCACCACGCTCTACGAGCTGTAAAGCTTAAGCAACACACCAACACGAAGGGGGCGCCGCAGGATCTATCCGCGGCGCCCCTTTTCCACCTAGTCGTTTAAGAACGTCCCCGATGGCTACCTTACAGAGCTTCCAAAGCACTTGCGATGCGCTTCATGGCTGCGTCGGCAGCTGCCTGGTCGGGGGCTTCGGCCAGCACGCGAATCACCGACTCGGTTCCGCTCTTGCGGACGAGCACGCGGCCCTCGCCCACCAGCGCGGCCTCGGCCTCGGCGATGGCGGCCTGCACGCCCATGTTGCCCAGCGCGGCGTCCTTATCCGCTACGCGCACGGCAACCTGCGCTTGCGGCAGCAGCTTGCACGGAGCCGTGAGCTGCGAGAGCGTCTCGCGCTCGGCACGAATCACTTCCATCACGCGCAGCGAGGTCATAATGCCGTCGCCCGTGCGCTCGATATCGCCAAAGATCGTATGGCCCGTCTGCTCGCCGCCCAGGCTGTAGCCGCCCTCGCGCATCTTGGCGTACACGTGACGGTCGCCCACGCCGCTGGTCACGGCACTCAGGCCGGCAAGCTCCAGCGACTTGATCAGGCCAAAGTTGCTGGCGATCGTCGGCACCACGGTACCGCCCGAAAGGCGACCGTGCTTGTTCAGATACACGCCGCACACGTACAGGATCTGGTCGCCATCGACCACGCGGCCGCGCTCGTCCACGGCCAGGCAGCGGTCGGCATCGCCGTCGTAGGCAAAGCCCACGTCCAGGCCCTGCTCCACCACATGGCGCTGTAGGCGCTCCATATGCGTGGAGCCGCAGTCGACGTTGATGTTAAAGCCGTCGGGCGCGGCATTGATCACACGCACGTCGGCGCCCAGCGCGTCGAACACCGGCTTGGCCACCGAGGACGCCGAGCCGTTGGCGCAGTCGAGACCGATCTTAACGCCCTGCAGCGAAAAGTTCGCACTTGCAATGAGCGAGGCAATGTAGCGGTTGCGGCCCTGCATGTAGTCCACCGTGGCGCCAATGTGGTTGCCCGTAGCCAGCGGCACCTCGCTCTTGCCATCGATATAGTCCTCGATGAGCTCCAGTACGTCCTCGTCCATCTTAAAACCGTCGCTATTGACGAGCTTAATGCCGTTATCGCAAAACGGGTTGTGGCTCGCGCTGATCATGATGCCGCAATCGAAGCAGCCTTCCACGGTCTGATGCGCTACACCCGGTGTGGGGATCACGTGCAGCATATAGGCGTCCGCACCGCTCGCGACCAGGCCACTCACCAGCGCCGCCTCGAACATATAACTCGAGCGACGCGTGTCCTTACCCACGATGACGCGCGCCTTGCGCTCGCGGTTGGCGCCGTAATACCAGCCCACAAAACGGCCAATCTTATAAGCGTGCTCTACCGTCAGCCCAACGTTAGCCTCACCGCGAAAGCCGTCGGTGCCAAAGTACTTCATGCGCTCTCCTTACAAAATAGGGGCGAACAGATTGCCTGTCCGCCCCAAAATGGTACTCGATTATCTGCGCTACCAGAAAAACCCTACGCCGACGCGCTGTCGCGAGCCGCCTGGCATGTAGGAGTCTGACGCAGCGTAAGCGGCTTGTCCCCCGCCTCGGCTGACGTGGTCAGCGTATATGTGATCGTCGTCGTCTCGCCAGCATGCAGGTCAACGGTGCCCGAATAGAAGGGGATTCCATGCCACGTAGCGGCGCCAAGACCAAACTGGGTGCCCTCGACGGTCAGGCCAGTAATGTTGCCGCCCGTCGGGGCAAACAACGAGACATTCAGACGTTCGTCGTCGCGCGCGGCATCAGGCGCGCTCGCCGCGACGTAGTCGGGCAGCTTGCCGGCCTCCTCCTGCGTCATGATGTTCGTCAGGGTAACGGTGATGCGATACGAGCATGTGCCGTCACCGTTCTTGATGCCCTGGCCAATCTGCGTATCGGCATTCAGGTACCAGTCGAGCTTGGAGAAGCTCAGGTTGTTAAAGTAGACACCAGCAACGGGATCTTCACTCGGGTCATCCGGATCGGGCAGCGAGGCGTCGATGTTCATCTCCTTGATAGCGTTCTGCTCGTCATCGTTTTTCATCCACGCGATCAGGCGGCCCTCTTCGGCACCGCGCTCAACGGCGCTGACAAGCTTCGTAACATCGACATCGCCGATACCGCCAAGGATCTTGTCGAAGGCGGCGCTGGCAACAGCCGCAAAGATACCGTCCGACTCCTCGACCGGATAGTTCCAGTACACATCGTGCATGAGGACCTTTGCGGCGTTGGTGCCGTCGACAACCGTTCCGTCGGGCAGCGACACGTTACCGACCAGGCCCAGCAGATACTGCAGGAACACCGGGTCGATACCCACGACGCCGTCAACGTCCTGGCCATATTGAGATTTCCACAGGGCTGCGACACGCTGCGAGTTGCGGGGCCAATCAGGCGAATAGGTATTGCCCGAGTTGTACAGGTTACTGTGGTTGCCGAACAGCGCCTCATCCTCTTCGTCGACGCTCTCGACTGCCTCATCCTCGCTGAGTCCAATGCGGGGAACAAACTCGCCAATCGACATCTGGCCGTCGGTGACCGAAATCAGGCCCTGCGAACCGCCAAAGCCGCCGCAGGCACGAATCTCGACGTTGTTCATGGCGTACACAAGGTAGTTGCGCGTCTGGCCGTTGGCGCCGAGCATCTGGGGAAGGACGGGGGCGACCTTCTCCGCCGCGTCAACCGCGCCGTTGAGGGTGGCAAAGCCGTCCTTGGCCTTATCGACCAGCTCGGTCACCTGGGAAATATGAGTATCGCCAATGCCCTGGACCTTCTCGTTGGCGCTCTTGAACACCTTTGAGCTATCGGAAAGCGAATCGGCAACGGCCTGCAGCGCGGACACGTTAATCATGCCGTCCTGAAACAACTTGCCGGGCGTGGCCTGCGAAAGGTTGTCGGCCATGGGAACCAGCGCGTTGCTCGAGACATCGGACAGGGCGTCGATCATGGTGCGGGCCGCATTGATGTCGCCGCCATACACCGGAATAAACGAAGCCGCCGTCCACAGCGGGCTCGAGGTCTCCGCCTTCATGCTGTCGCAGAGCTCATCGATCTTCTTCGCGTCGTCAGGCAGCGTCGAAAAATCGCCCGACGTGACCTTGTCCTTAAGGCCACCGACGATCTCGACAGCCTCCTTCGCTTCGCTCTTTACGGTCTTTGCCGAGTTAAGCAGCATAAAGCCGCTTGCGCCAAGCGCAACGAGAAGCACCGCGACCACAGCGGCAACAATGGCGCCGGTGTGACGCTTTTTGCGCTCGCCCTTGCGATGGCGATGACGGACCAGACCGTCAGAGGTCGAACTCGACGAAGCGTCGCTACCGTAGTTCAAGCCAAAATCGTAATAATCTTCCTTGGAACCCGAGCCCGCAAACTCGGCACCGCTATCATCCAGGCGGGCGAACGTGCCAGTCTCGGAGGCACCGGTGTAAATCGTACCAAGGTTACCCGTAAGCCCCGCGCCACCGGCAGAGGGAGTATTGTTGGCGGCCTTGCCGGCATTAACGTTGCCGGCGGCATTTGCGGCGTTGGCAGCACCTGCGTTGTTCGCAGGTACCGAAGGAGCCCCGCTCGGCTGCGACGCGGAGGTTGCACCGCCCGCAAAGACATTCCCTCTTGCACGGCCGGTCTTTTTTGCCTTTTGAGACTGCTCGTACAGAGCGGTAAACATCGCCGTCTCGCCCGGGGACACGCGCTTACCGGAACCGCCCTGTCCAGCGCCGCCCGGCGTGCCGGCCTTACCAGCCCCGTTCGGACGCGGCGGAACTGCAGGACGGCCGCTATCGCTGCCCTTAAAGTGATTACCAGCCATAAAGAAATCCTCGCAATTGAGTCGCAATGAAAAAGTCCATAACGTTACTAGTTTATGGCATTTTGAGCATCGACAGCTAAACTCCAGACACGGACATCAATTGGCGAAAATGCGGCACAACACCTTTTCCGTCCTGGCGGCGGCGCCAGCTACACCGTCAAAAACACCATCGCGATAATCATGGCAAAGCCCGCCAGGTCGGTGGGCAAAAACACCGTTCCCAGCATAAGGGCGCTGGTGATGGTGGCCGAAACCGGCTCCATGGTTCCAAGGAGGCTCGCGCGCACCGAGCCAATCTCCTTAACGCCCTGCATGTAGAACATATAGGCGAAGAACGACCCCACCACAATAAATATCGCGAGCGCGCCGACACCCGAGGGGCCGAGCGCCGGCATATGCGCCCACGGCTGGGTAAAGATACTCATCACGATTCCCGCCGAAAGCATGGCCGAGCCCGTGACGACCGGGCTACCGTATTTGTTGAGGATTCCGGCAGGGATGATTGCTATGCAGGCACCGCCCACTGCGCACAAAAGGCCCGCGAGCAGGCCCATCGGCGAGATGCTGAGCGTACTGGGGTCGCCGCCCGTGGCGATCAAAAACGTTCCGCCCAATGCGAGCAAAATGCCAAGAGCCTCGCGCGTGCGCGGCAGTCGATGCGCGGTGACGCAGGCATACCCCATGACGACCACCAGCTGCAGGCACTGGAAGACGGTCGCGGTGCCCGCGTTGGTCAGGCGCACGGCTGACAGATAGCAAAGCTGGTTGAACAGCAGGCCAAAGATCGTAAATAGGATGAGCTGCTTGCGATCGGCAGGGGTGGTCCACAGCCTGACCAGGCGGTCGCGATCTTTTCTGAGCACGACGAACATAAAGAGCAGGCCAGCGATAACTTGGCGCACGCTCATCAGCCAAAATGTCTCGATATGGCACACGTCAAAGAGGTAGCTGGCACTGGTGCCAGAAAAACCCCAAAACGTACCGCCGGCAAACGCGGCGAGCGTGCCCAGGGCCATCTTGCGCGTCTGGGCATCGTTGAGGCGGTCGCGCCATGCGCGGCGGGTGCTGCGGCTCAGCTCGTCAGTTCCCTCGGGCACGACAAAATCGGCCGCCGCCGTCATCGGCACCGAAGCCCTTTCACGTGCACGCTGCGCTGTGCGCTCCTGTTCCATTCCACTCCCCAGAAATCAATTGGCAACAAAGCGCTCAAACTGTAGCACGAATATTGATACGGAAATGCGGGCGATTCGGAACATCTACGAGCATCCAAATTGCAGGGACGAAAGGCACCGAAGAGCTATGCCGAGCGGTTGGAATCGTCTGGGGCGCCGGGGTCGGCCTCCGCGCTTCCCTGGGCATCCTCACCGTCGACCTGCTCCTTGGCGCCGTCCTGGCTCTCCTGCTCGCGGCGGCGCTTTTCGCGAATCTGCTCCACGGCCGCGCGCAAGGCAGCCTCGTCTTCAGCGCGCGCCACCTCTTGCGTGGTCTTGACCATATGGCGAATTTCGAGCACCAGCAGCACGATCAGCGGCACCACGATAAACGGAAAGAACAGCAGCGGATTGGTGAGCAGCGACACCACAACGCCCAGGCCTGCCGAGACAAAGACCACGCGGCCCACCACGTCGGCGGCGGGCACGGGTGCGGCGTCCTCGACCGGATTGGCGTCACCCTTGGTGCGGTAGACCGGCGAGCCGTCGGACGCGGCCTCCACGGATACGATGCGGTGCGTGTTGAGCGAACCCTCCAGCACGTCATCGGACGAATGGAAGGTGATGATATCGCCCACCTGGTAGGCCTGGCTGTTGTCGGTATCGACGACGATAAACGAGTGCACGGGAATCGCCGGCTCCATCGAGCCGGTCAGCGTACGCATAAAGCCGTAGCCCATGATGGTGGGGATCTCGCCGGCGGGCGTGAACACCGTGCGCAGCAGCACCACAAAGGCGACGAGGATCACCACGGTCGCTAACACGTTGATCACGCGGAGCACGTGCTTCATCACTTGCCGTCGTCCTTTGCGGAAGTCTCGGGGTCGGCAGCGACCTCGGCCTCGGTGGCATCCGCCGCAGAAGCGCCATCCTCGTCAGGCGCGGTGGCCACACCCTCGCCAGCCTCGCCGCGCAAGCGAGCCAGCAGATAGCGCGACAGGCTGTTGCCCTCGGCGCGGCGCTCGGCACGCTCACGGTTGCGCTCGGCCCGCTCCAGCTCTTGCGCCAGCGCGTCCAGGCGCTGCTGCATCTCCGCGCGAGCAGCTTCGACCTCGCGCTCGCAAGCGGCACGGACGGCGGCGACCTCCTGCTCGATGCGCTCCCCCGCCTCGAGCTCGGCCGCGGCAATGCGTGCATCGGCGTCGGCACGGGCCTCCTCGGCGGCACGCGTGGCGGTGTCGCGCTCGGCGGCAGCGGCGGCGACCTTTTCGTTGGCATCCACCGCAGCCTGCTCAACGGCAGAGTCGGCAGCAACGCGGGCAGCATCGATTGCGGCATCGGCGGCCTGCTGGGCGGCGGAGACCTTCGCCTCAGCCGCGGCAACGGTGTCGGCGAGCGCCTGCTCCGCTGCGGCTGCCGAGGCGTCGGCCGCCTCCTGCGCGGCGCGAGCATCGCGTTCGGCCGTCAGCTGCACTTCCTCGATCTGCAGCTTGGCGGCGTCCAACTTGGCATGCAGCTCGGCCATCTCCTTGGCAGAGGCCTCGCGCACGGCGGCGAGCTCGGCCGCAGCAGTGTCCTTGGTGGCCTGCAGCTCGGCAGCGTCGGCCGCCGTCTTGGCGGCCAGGGCCGCAGTAGCATCGCTCTTAACCTGCGCGACCTGCTCGGAAGCCGCCTGCTCGGCGGCAGCAACCTTGGCGTCCGCGTCGGCGCGGGCGACTGAGACCTCGGCATCGGCCTCGGCGCGCATCCGCTCAAGCTGAGCCGCCGCGGTCTCACGTGCTTCTGCAGCGGCATCCTCGGCAGCTTTTTTACCGGCCTCGACATCCTCCAGCGAGGCGCGCAGTTCCTCGACATCGGCCTCGGCAATCTGTGCGCGCTGCGTCAACGCCAGCTCGCGTGTCTTAGCCTCGTCCAGTTCATCTACCAGATCGTCGCGCTCATCGGTCAGCGCGTGCGCCTGCACTTTCCAGGACTTCAGCTGCCCCTGGAGCTCCTCAATCTGCTCGCGGGCCTCGGCCAGCGCCTGCTCGGCATCGAGCTGGGCCTGCGTGACCTCCTCCACAAACACACGACGAACCTCAACATCGGGCAGGTCGGGGCTATCGACCTGCACCTCCTTGATCTCTTTAATAAACTTGGGCGCCACCGGCGCGTGTTGCACGCTCTCAAGCTCCTGCAGGTTGCGCTCGTCGTCGGTCAGGCTCTTAAAGACGGTGTAGTTGTTGATGAGGTTGGTGTACATCTGCACCATGTACTCGTCGTCGAACGCCAGCGCCTGCTGCTGCACGTCGATGTTGTAACCCACCTTGTCGTAGCGCTCCATAAACTGCCACAGCTGGTAGCACTTGCGGTAGTTGGGGTCTTTCATGATGAGGTTGGTGCGCTGAATGGGGCTGCGAACCGCACTGCAGCCGTTCATGATCTGGCAGAACGACGCGCCGCGCAGCGCCATGACCAGACGGCGCACGCGGTCGATGCGCATAAAGACGTCCATGTTGTCGGCGTCGTTCTCGGCAAAGCTCTGGCGGTTTTTGACCGTCATCTCGACGTTGTACTCGATCTCCTCGTACGCATCGTCGATCTTGCTGTGCATCTTAAAGCGGTTGCGGATCTCGTTGCCCGTCGACCAAAAGATCACGTCGGTGCGCTTATCCACAAACGTCAGCAGACGCTGAATCAGATGGTAGATAAAGCGGTTCTCGTACAGGTCGTAGGTCTCAACGGTATTGACGTTGAGGATGCGCGTGGGGTGGACGCCGCCATCGTCGCTCGGCGCCAGGAACTGCGTGTTCTGGCTCAGATGACGGACGCTGTCGGCGCTGATCTTTTTGGCGAGCGAGACCGGCACCACCTCTTCCTCGGTGGTGATAAAGCGGCGCGGCTTTTCGATAATGGTGTTGATGGCGTCGAGCGAGTCCTCGATCATGCTGATCCATTCCTCGTCCACCACCTTGACGAGCTCCTCGCGCTGCTGCTCGATCGTGGTGCCCGATGCCTGCGCCATCTCAAACAGATAGCGGAAGTAGCGGCTGTCCTCCTGGATGGGCTCCATCTGCTCAGAGAAGCTGGTATAGAGGTCCTGAATGGTCTCGGACATGGGTTACTCCATAGATTGGATCGATCGGGAAAGGAGCGGGGCGACACCACATCGCCCCGCGCTTACGACATTAGTAGAAATTCTGAATCCGCTGCAGGTACATGACGGAATCGGGCAGGCCGCCCTCGCCAAAGGTCTTCTCGATGTACTCGATCAGGCCCTTCATCTCGTCACGCACAAAGCTCACGTTCATGGACTCAAACTTCTTAAGCACCTTGCGGGCGATGATGTAGTCCATGCCGCCCAGCTCGGTGCCGCCGCACGCCACGTACACGGGGATAAAGTCGTACATCTGCTTGATGATACGGTTGCCAAAGGCCAGCTTAAAGCGGGTCTGCAGGTACTGGTCCAGCTTGTGCATCTTCTGGAGCAGCTCGTCGTCGATCACGTACTCGACCTTGGCCTTTTGGAACAGATACTGCAGGTGGTCGGCCGTCACGTGCACGCGCTCGTGCGGCGCGCACTCAAACGCGTCGGCACGCTCGTTGAGCTCGATGGGGATCGCGCGGTCGTACACCTTGTCCGTGATGGTAAAGGTGGAGTCGTCGTTGTTGGCCGTGCCAATGAACCACAGGCTATCGGGGATGGTGAGCTTGCCGTCGTGCAGGGCCTTGGGGTCGGCGGCCCACTGGGTGGGCACCAGGTCGAGCACCCACTCGTCGTGGCTGGGCATCTCGAGCACCGACAGGATCTCGGCAAAGTAGTACTCCACGCGGGCGAGGTTCATCTCGTCGAGCACGATCATGGACGGGTCCTGGCGAAGGCCTGCCTCGTACACGGCGCGCAGGAACTCGGTCTCGTTAAAGCGCTTGGAAAACTCGTTAAAGTAGCCCAGCACCTCAGTGCGGTCGCGAAAACTCGGCTGTACCGACACGATGGTCGCGGGATTGTCCAGGTAGCGGCTAAAGCTGTAGGGCAGCGACGTCTTACCGGTACCCGAGATGCCCTCCAGGATCAGCAGCTTGGAGGCGGCCATGCCGGCCACAAAGCGGCGGATGATTTCGGGCGTGTAGTAAAGCTTCATCTGGCTGCATGCAAACGCGCGGAAGCTGTCGACAAAGTCCTCGAGCGAGATGGCATCGTCGTAGGCCGGCGACTCCCAGTCGCGGTACTTAAGGTCCACCAGGGACAGCTTGGGAAAGCGGTTGGCCTGGGCGATCTCTTTTTCCTCGGCAAGGGTCTTGGCCTCGACGGTGGCCTTGGCCATGGCGGCTGCGGCGTCCTTGACACCCTCGCCATCGAGCGCGAGCGACGCGTTGCCCGACATGACGGCCGTCGCCGCGGCGCCCTCGCCCGCAGGCGCACCGGCGCCCGCAGCGGCGCCCACCACGTTGCCCACCGTCGGCAGGTGATCGTCGGCAAGAGCCGAGGCGCCCACGTACGGAATCTGCTTGGTACCGCCCATGGCATTGACCTTGAGCGCCAGCAGCTTGTTCTTCTCGTCCATCAGGTCGAGCACCTGCTTGTTCAGGCGGCCGATCTCGCGATAGAGCGCCTTGTTGGACGTGTCGTCGCGATGCAGGCGGCGGTTGATGCGGTAGCGGTGGACCAGAATGGCCACGATCAGCACGGGGACCGCGATGAGCATGGCGAACAGAATGACCGCGCCGATCTTGCCCACCAGGTCAAACGTGGTGAAGTAGGTCATAAAGATGTTGAAGTACTCAACCCAGCCAAACACCAGCAGGTTGAGGATAGAGCTCACGACGGCAACGACGTTATAGACGACCTTTGCCAGCAGCTCCCAGGCAAATCCCAGAAACTCACTCACCGTCGGTACCCTCCTGCTTGGTCGCGTTCATCGCCGCCTCGGCCTCGGCCTTTAAACGACGGGCTTCCTCGAGCTTGGCCTCGGCCTGGGCGAGCTGCTCGGCGGCGTTATCGGCGGCAACGGTGGCGGTGTCACCCTTGCCCTCGGCATCCACGATGGCAGCCGCGGCGGCCAGGCGGTCTTCCTCGGCCATGGCGCGCTTAAGGTTCATGCCCACCACGATAAGGTGATACACCTGGTAGATAAAGAACAGCAGCATGGGCAGCACGATCACGATGAGGAAGCCCATGGAGCTGGACAGGAAGTCCATGACCTTGCCCATCTGCGGCAGCGCAAACACGTACTTACCCACGATGTCACCGTCGCTGATGATATGTGTATCGGCCACGTCGTTGTTGTCGCCCTTGGTGGTAAAGCTGCGCATGCCGTTGACCTCGTCGATCGCGGCGATGCGGTGCGTGTTGAGCGCGTACTCGTTGTCGATGATGGTGTGGAACGTCACGATGTCGCCCACCTCGAGCTTGGAGGTGTCGCACTTTTGGATGATGATGAGGTCGCCCTTGTTAAACGTGGGCGCCATGGAGTCGGACTGCACGGCGAGCGGGGTGAAGCCGGCGATGTCCGAGACGCTGCCGTCCTCGCGCGTGGCGAGCGTGGTGAACGCGTACAGGGCCGCCACCAGGATGATGATCCACATGACGACGCTCAGTGCGATGGATGCGGCTTTTTTAACAGATTGCATGATGTCCCTTACTACCGTGTCTGTCTAGGTCGTGCGCGGCCCGGTGGCCGCTGTGCATATCTACTGTTCTTCGATGCCCTCAAAGCGCATCGAAACCGAATAGTTAGCTCCCTTTAGCATATTAGTGCAATTTGGGTCCGTTCCCTCGAGCCATATGCGAACGGTTACCGGCTTGTCCGTATCTTTTATTAGGTCGAACATGTCGCTGGCCGCGCTCGCCGTATCCGAGTCGAGCCCAAAGACGGTGGCCGAACCAGACGAGCCCCCGCCTCCGTTGGGGTTGTAGACCCAGGTGTGGCCATCGGCGGTAAAGCTCATGCGCATGGCGCTGGCCATGCCCTGCGTGTCGGAGCTAAACCGCGTGCCGGACACGCCGCCGTCGCCGTCCTGCCCGGTCAGGCGAACGCGCAAGTCCGTGCTGCTCATAAAGTGCAGCGTGAACTCCAGGTAGGCGCCGGTGGCGGGATCGGCGGTGGAGCCATCCTCGAAGGTGAAGGTCTGGTAGTCGCTCGTGGTGACGGGTTTGAGCTTGGATGCGTCG
The DNA here is from genome assembly GCA_900556875.1 of uncultured Collinsella sp. Lineage (GTDB taxonomy): Bacteria > Actinomycetota > Coriobacteriia > Coriobacteriales > Coriobacteriaceae > Collinsella. The sequence goes on along the minus strand of USQQ01000005.1, from coordinate 101,710 downwards.
ATGTCCACGCCCTTTTCGCTGGCGATGCGCGCCGAGATCTGGTCGAAGCCCAGGCTGTGGACGTATTCGTCGAACGCGGCATGCTCGTCCAGGTCAAAGCGCAGCGAACCGTCGGCGTTGGCGTCGATCATGAGCATGCGGGTCTTGGCGCTATCGGCGATGGAAAACCAGGCAAAGGTTGCCATGGCTATCGCCACCAGGGCAAACAGGACCAGCACCACGGTGGTGGTGAGCTTGCGGCGCAGGTCGGTGTCGGTGGGGGCTTGCGCGCCGGCGGGCTTGCCGGTGGCGGGCGTGCAGTTGGCGGCGGGTTGCTTACGCGTCATGGCTACTCACCGTCCAAGGTCGCAAAGAGGGCCAGGTGCAGGGTGCCCGGGTCTTGATGCAGGTAGTCGGCGCTATCGGGGTCGGTGCCCTCGATGTAGTAATAGATGTCGAGGCGATAGGTCTGGCCCAGCCCCAGCGTGGCAAGCGTACTTTGCGGGCGTGTGGCCGTCTCGCTCGTGTCCAGCGTAAAGGCGGCCGGGTCCTGCGTCACGTTGGCACCGCAAGCGAGCTGACCGTTTTGCCAGCCCAGCAGCATGCCCTCGGTGTAGCCCGCCAGGCCCGCAGGCGCGGTCGCGGGATGCTCGTCGCGATGGCCGCCGTCGGAGCTGTCGAGCTCAAAGATGTTGGCGGCAAGCACCTGGTTGCCGCTCGAGATCTTAATGCCCACGCGGGCCGCGCGCAGCAGCTCGGCGTTGGCGCCCTGCGGGACCAGGGATTCGGCCAGATACAGGTTGACCTTACCCTTTACTTTGCTGGCTCCCGTTCCGGTAATGGTGGGGCGCAGGTCGATCCAGCCGTGGTAGAACGCGGATCCGTTGTCTTTTGCCTGCTCAAACGCCGTGGCATCGCCGGCCGAGTTGTTTTGCGCGCAGGCAGCAAAACCGTTGAGGTCAAAGGTCGAGACCGGGTAGAGCGTCACGGCACCATTTACGCCGGAAGTCAGGGAAACGTCGCCCTGCTGCGTCCAGCTGCCGTGATCGGCATCGCCCAGCTCTAGCACCAGCTTGGACGTGTCGCTGTGCACGCTCACCGAGTTGGTGTTGACCTTCATGTTGTTGGTAAACCAGGCGTAGGTCGCGACGCCCAAAGTGGCGGCGAGCGCCACCATAACGAGTGCGATGTAGGCACGTGCGCGACGGACGTGACGGCGGGCGGCAGTGCCCTCGAGGACCTGGCGCTCGACGGACGCGCTGGAGGAGACCGCGGGGTCCGCGCTCGCAGTTTTGGCCTTGCGGTTATCTGCTGGTATGCGCTTCTGATCTTCCATGTCGCTCGCCCCCTTATGCCTTGGCCGCGGCAAAGGCCAGCTGCAGCACCACATCGCGGGCCTGGGCCTCGTCGATGCAATTGACGTCGCAGCCTTCCATGTACACAACGTAGCGAACGCTTGCCACCTCGTTGGCGGCCAGCGTGCAGATGGGCGTGGCGCCTGCGCGCGCCGTGGGCGTGTCGCCGGTGCCGTCCATGCTGTAGGCACTTATGGCACGCGCGGGGTCGGCGGTGTAGGTCCAGCCCGAGGCGCCCGCCGCTACGACCACGCCATCTTGCGCGGTGGTTCGCCTGCTGGTGGCGCCTGCGGTATTGCCTAGGTCGTCGCAGGTAAAGATATGCGTTTGCGTGCCCGACTGGGTCGTGATGACCAGACCCAGGCGCAGCGCGGCTAGCAGTTGCGGGTCGCTCGTCACGCTCATCTGGCCCTGGTACAGGTACACGTTGAGCGCGCTATCGCTGCCCTTAAGGTACAGCGTGCCAGTGAGGGCATAGTCGTCCAGCCGCGCGGTGCAGTCGGCGTAGTCGGTTGTGATGCCCGCGGCGTTTTGGAACGTGCCGCGCCAAAAGCGGGAAAGATCGGCCGTCGAGATGGGATAGAGCGTTTTGTCGGCGGCGGCAAGCGTTGCCGTTGTGTCCCATGGTCCGCTGGCCGAAAGTCCAATCTGCAGGTCGGAGCCCTCGTCGCTTACCGTGTGTGCCACAGGCGTCACGTTGGTGTAACGCGAGTTGCTAAACCACGCGTAGGTGGCGGCGCTCAGGGCAGCCACCAGCACGAGCATCCATGCGGCCGCGGCAACCATGCGACGACGCGAGCTCAGGATGTCTTTGATGTTCGATGTACTCATGCCCCGGCCCCCTACGAACGCTTGCCGGCAAAGCGCAGCGCCAGCGATTGCAAGCTGGTGGTGGCCAGATTGTTGGTGCAATCGGGGTCGCAGCCTTCGAGCCACACGTATACATCCACACGCACGGGCGTGCTACGGTTGGCTCCCTTGGCAGCGGCGGGCAAGCTGCAGATCTTGGTCGTGGCCTCCTTGAGGCCCACGATACCGGTGTCTTCGTTGTAATCGCAGAAGTTTGCGCTGGTCAGCTGGTCAAAATGGACCGTGGCGCCATCGGAGCGGGTGCTGTCGAGCACCAGGTGGTTCTGCTCGTTCTCGCCGGCATCCTTGCCGTCGAGCGTGTTGTAGCGCGCCTGGGGATTGTGCTCGCCCGAGACCTCAAAGATGTACTGGCCCGTCACGGTGTCACCCTGCCCTGGAGCATAGGTAACCAGTCCCACACGCAGGGCGGTGGAGATGGGGTTTGCCGGGTCCTGCTCGGTAAAGTCGATGCCCGACAGGTACACGTCGGTCGCGGCCGAGTTGGTGGCCAGGTACAGGGATGTTTTGTAGTAGTCGGAATGCTCGGCCGCGCCAAACATGCTGGCAAACAGCGAGTCCTGGGTGGTTCCGCCGGTAAAACCCGTTACCTTTTGGAAGCCGTTGAGCACGTTATCGGTCGAGACGGGATCGAGCAGGCCCGCAAAGCTTAGACCGGCGTTGGTCTTGTACTCGCCGTCGTACTCGTTGGAGATAAGGAAGGTCACGCCCGTGCCCGCGGCCATCTTGACGTCGGTGATATGGCGGTTGGCGTTGTAGATGTACCAGGCATACGTTACAGCTCCGGCAGCAGCAAGCGCCACCAGCAACGTGGCGAGCATGCGATTGAACTGTTTTCGCAGCGACTGCGCGTCCGACATGCCCCTCCCTCATTTGCCGCGTTGTAAACTGCGTGGGCACCATTTGCCCATAATGGAGTTATTTTACGCGAACGTGCAGTTCATCGGGGGTACAAACGGGACTTTTCGCGTGCTGTTCGCGCTGCGGCGGGCTCCGATGGGGCCACAAATCACCAGTTTTTTAAAATAGTTCTTGCCACCGGGTGGGAGCTCCGTTATATTATTCCCTGCGCACTCGCGCACCCTTGATCGGGCGTTTAGCTCAGGGGGAGAGCGCTTCCCTGACACGGAAGAGGTCAGAAGTTCAAATCTTCTAACGCCCACCAAATGTTCGCAGCTCAGAGGCTTCACCTCTGAGCTGTTTTGTTTTACGCCGCCAAGCCAAGAGGGCGTCGCGGCACCCAAAACCGCTTCGACAACGCCAGCAACCACCCCAACCAAGCCCAAAGCCGCCCAAACAACCCCAGCGGGCGCCCCGATCAGGCCCGAATGGGCCTCGCAGCCATATCCGGGTGACCCCCGCAAATCGAGGGTGAATGGTTTCCCGCGAAGTGAACGAGCCAAAACGGACCCCCGAAGCATCGACACTTTTTGCGGCTCATTTCCTGCGGTTTTGTCGTTAGAATCCTGCGGTTTTGGCGCCAAAAAGTGTGGATGCTTCGGGGGTTCAAAAACACTCGTTCACTTCGCGGGAAACCATTCACCTTCAATACGGCAGCACCCCCTCCGCCGCCAAAGGCCCACTTACCAATGCTGACGTGCCTCAATAACGGTCTGCCAGAGCTTAAACCGCTTTGTCTCGACGCGCGCCTGTGCCAAATATCGCGCTTCCTCGGTCATGGGCTTGTAAAATATGGGACGCTTGCGACGATGCAGCTTGCGCCGGACGCGTTCGCACAGGCGAACGAGCTTTTCGTAGTCGCTCGCCTGGTCAGTCGTCACCGTAAAGTACGCGACCCCATTGAGCATCTGCAGCTCGTTGCGGCGCTCGGCATCCTTGTGGATTTTCTCGCTTCCATCATGGATGGCGTCGCTGTCGTAATCGACCAGCGCGGTAAGCACCTCGGGCAGCAAGCCAGCCCTTACTTTATCCAGGCCCACCTCCGCTTTCGCCGTAAGCGTTATGTCGGGCGTGCGCTCCAACACGCGCAGTTTGCGGTTGCGCCCATCGTTGTAGCCGTCGCGAATGAAGTACTTCTTGTTCAGCTCGGTCTTGCCCAGCGCAAGCCCGCCGTAATGCGCGGGCAGCGACATAAACATGCAAAGCCCCGACTCCCTTGGAGACCGTGAGCCCTCTTCCACGTACGGAAGCAACGCCTTCGCCTTGGCGGCGCCTCTCACCTTTGACGCCCGGTCAAGGTACGCCGCAATGTGCTCCTTGGTCGTGAGCTTTCCATCGCGCATGCCCGCATCCCTGCTGGTCACCCCGCCGGGAGCAAGGTTGTCCAGCCGGTAGTCCGATGTCATGGCATAGCCGGCGTAGATGGCCTCCGCCGCATCGCCATCGTGCGCGGCCTGTAAATACGCCAGCTCGGGAGAGCACACGTATGCATCCAGGTCGCCCATCCAGTGGCCCAGTGAGATAAACGAACCCGCCGGGAGCTCGTTGGTGCACAGGTGCGTCGCGACGTGCTTGGTCCGCCGGCGGTCGGCGCGCGTCGGCACCATCAGATCCAGCACGTCAATCCCCAGGTCGTAGCGATCGATAAACTCCTGAGCCTCCTGGTCACAGAGCGCGCAGGCGCCCGCAATCGACACGACCTCTGGTTCCGAGTCCCCAAAGCGCGGGTTCGGGATGTGCGCCAAGAGCGCCAGCGCAGCGTTATGTGAAACGATAAAGTACCCCATGGCGCGAAGATAGCACGCGCGTCGGCGGCGACTCGCGACCCTGGCGAGTTTTCGGCAAACGACCAGCAGTTTTTTGCCGCGGCGCAACCAAAGTGTTCATTCGTCGACGTCTAAATGCAAATCCGTCAAGCTTTTGGCAAGGTTGCCGCTCAACTGACCAAAAGCTGACCATTTGCTTGCCCATTTGCTTGACGGCACGCACTCGCCAAAATGCTCCGCGACTTCTCGGGCGGTCGAAGTGCTCGTTTAGCGACCACACACTCGCCGCTGGGGTATCCTTGGAGCACATGCACCGCAAGCCGCACAAAGGAGCCGCCATGCGCACCGAGCTCGATGTTCCCTTTTCGCACAAAGACGAAGCCAAGGCCCTGGGCGCCAAGTGGGACCGGGCCAAGAAGATCTGGTACGTGCCCGATGGCGTCAACCCCGAGCCCTTTGCCGCGTGGCTGCCCGGCGTGGATCGCTCCGACCCCAGCGCGCCCTACATCTACCTGGTGCTGGGCAAGCGCGAATGCTGGAAGTGCCACGAGCAGACGACGGTCGCGGCCTTTGGCATTCCGTATCGGGCGGCCGAGAACTCGAGCAGCAAGGCTGCGCCCAGCGCTGCGCCCGCCATGGACGACACGGGCCACATCGCGATCGACACTGCCAGCGCCAACGCCATAGCCATCGTCCCCGCGCTGGGCTGCGTGCCGGCCGAGATCCGCGACTACCTGCGCGAGCGCTGCGGCTACAAGCCCACAACGTCGCGCACCACCAAGACCGTATCGCTCGCCAGCACATGCACCGCCTGCGGCGCGCTGCAAGGCAGCCATTACCTGTTCGAGGAGCCCACGTCGCCGTTTGCGCTCACGGCCATCAACAAGCTGCCCGCGCTGGAGTTCGTGCGCGTGGAAGTCGCCGGCGTCTACGGCATCCCCGACAGTCAGGACAACTTTGACCAGGCGCTCTTCACCTGGGCACGCGACCACCACACCCAGTTCCACAAGACCCTATGCGAGGGGATTTATCTGTAGGGCAAAGCTCGAAAATCGAGTGCGGAAATCCTCGAAAATCGAGTCCAGATTTCCTCGAAAATCGAGTGTGAAAATTCTCGAAAATCGAGTGCGAAAATCCTCGAAAATCGAGTATGATTATCCTCGAAAATCGAGTATGCCCAGGTAGCGAGGTTTATCTAATCATGATTTCTTATGGTTCGGAGCAGCCCAAATCCTACCGTCCTCGCCTTTTGGACGAACGGTTGCAAACTCTGCTCCAGATATTTGGGGCTGTCGAGATTCGGGGCACCAAATGGTGTGGCAAATCATGGACAGCGCTTGCATTCGGCGAGAGTGTCATCCATCTTGACGACCCAAACGTAAAGTCGCTAGTCGAAGCCGATCCTTCGCTCGCCCTTCAGGGCAATAAGCCGCACGTCATCGACGAATGGCAGGAGACCCCCGCAACATGGGATGCCACGCGCCGCGCCGTAGATGCATCCGGCGGCGAGAAGGGCCTCTTTATCCTCACTGGATCGTCAACGCCGGCTAAGAATTCTGTCACCCACAGCGGCGCCGGTCGCATAGCGCGTCTCGACATGAGCACCATGACGCTTTGGGAACGCGGACTTTCGACGGGGTCCGTTTCGCTGAAAAACCTATTCGATGGATCATTCGAACCTTCCGCCTATACAGGTTCGCTCTCGATGCTGGCCGACGCAATTTGTTGCGGGGGATGGCCGGCGCTTGTCGGGGCGAGCCCCCAGATGGCCGCAGAGGTCGTTAACCAGTATCTCGACGCCATGTACGAAGTCAGCGTTCCGCAAAAAGGTGGCGTGGGGTCTACGGCGCGACACATCGTGTCCTCGCTCGCGCGCAACGTTGCGACATCTGCCACGCTCAACACCATTGCGGCAGACGCCTCGTTGGGCGACAGCGATGCCCAGCCGGCAACTTCAACCGTGGCGTTTTACCTCGACATGTTGGAGAGCATGTATGCGATCGTAAATCTGCCCGGCTGGGATGCGCCCGTCCGCGCCAAGTCTCGCCTGCGTACCAAGCCAAAACGTTATTTCGTCGACCCCTCCATTCCCGCTGCCGCACTCGGAATGAACCCCGAGAGGCTCCTTGCAGACGGCCAAACATTTGGCCTGCTTTTTGAGTCTCTGTGCATTCATGATCTAAGCGTCTACACCACATGCCTGCCCGGCTCGCACCCAGGCTCGCTCCACTACTACGGCGACTCCGACGGGCTCGAGGTTGACGCCATCATCGAGCTGAACGATGGCCGCTGGGCGGCGATAGAAATCAAGCTCGGCGAATCCAAGGTAAGCGACGGAATCCGCAACATCGAGCGTCTGCGCCGCAAGGTCGCTCTGAACCCTGCAGCGCGCAACCCCCAGCCGGAGTTCTGCGCCGTCATCACCGCAACCTCGCCCTTCTGCCGTTACGATGCCGAGCACGATGTCTACGTGTTCCCCATTGGAGCGCTGCGGGCATAGCGCACCGCATGACAAACCACTTGATTTTGTGGACTGGCAATTGAGCCATCGAAGCTACGGCTCCGTCTCGTCATAGGTAATGGCGCAACCGCAGGCTGGGCATTGTTGAGGATAGACTGGAAGACGCAGGCCCGTTCGAGCCCGCGGGTCGGTAGCGTGTTTGTCGCGGGCGTCGATGAAGCTGATGTCTAGGCATGGGAGGTCTGCGCCACAGCGAGGGCAGGGCAGGCAGATTTGGCTGCAGGTGGCCTCGATGAGCGGAAACAGGCTCCGGTCCATTAACGCTCGCGGTAGGTTTCCGTACACACCTCGCGCGATATCACTTCGCCATCCCATGGTCTCCCCTTTCCCGTTTTAACTGTTGAGGAAAGGATGGCAGGATCGCGCAGCACTCGATGCGGATCGGCGCGATCCGATCAATCGACATGATTGGACTGCGACAGGCCGCACCCGCCTAATACGGAGCAACAGCTTCCGCCCGACGCCGCGATTCCGAGAAATCGAACTCGGCGCGATGAGCCTCAAGGAAACGGGCGTTGGGGCGCAAACGATGTTCGTCTGGCTCGTGCAACACCGAGCCCGCAAATGTCGCATAGTCCGTATGCTGCAGAAGGTACGACCCGCAAAGCTGATAGTCACCGCGCACGAGCTCAAACGAAATCAGATGGGCGTCGAACAGTGAGTGCAGATCGCGGCGCAGCAGAATGCCGTTGCTGACGACTTGCGACTTGGGACCCGAGTAGTTCTCGATATGTGCAGCTTCGAGCGCCTCGTCGACATTGCAACCCGAGACGGCGCATCGACCAGTGTAGGCCTCAAAGAGTTCAGTGCGAAAACGCTGCTGGCCGATTCGCTCGCGACGCAGCGCGTAGCGGACCTTTTCGTCGTCGCTCGCCGGAGCACCGGAAAACTCCGCCGCGACCGGAGCGCCCTTCATGTAGCTCATATCAGGGAAGAAACGGGCGTCGGGTCCACCCTTATGGACGGGGCCGTGCAGCACAAACCAGCTGTTCTCGGGTTCGTAACGCTCGACGAATGCGAGGCCCAGCACCTTGTAGCCGGCGCTCGTTGCAAAGAACACGCCAACGGGAACGCCGCATTCCATGCAGTTGATCATCTTTTGGTTGTAGTCCTGGTCACGCCAGTTTTCGACCGAGGCACTCTGCGACGAGTACTTAAACACCCAAGTGCCATCCTCGAGATAGAGCGGAGGAACATCGGAATAAGGACCGTTGGCAGAGTTATGCACCGAGAGGGCGAAGGCCTTCTCACCCGGGTGCTTGATGCGCCCACGACCCGGCCAATAGATGCCCGAATCGCGCGACACCGGAAATAGCTCGGAATCAATCGTCAGACGAAAAGGATATTGAGGGTTGTCGGCATTGGTGCGATGCGGGAGCTTGTCCCACAGGCCGCCACGCTGCTCCTCGCGCAAGAACCACTCCCAAGCCTGGACATATTCGGACGGTACAAAGCTGCAAGCGCGGTCGAAACTCGGCCGAGCAATCAGCGGAACACTAGAAGCGATGCCGTCCATAAGGAACCTCCAGGAAGAACAGTTCCTCACATTATCGCCGATGCAGTGAGAGCACCATACGAAAAAGGGCCACTTCCTTGGAAGTGGCCCTTCAGGCAGGCTTAATTGATGAATTGGATCTGACGCAATATTACTTACCGTCAGGAACGATACCGACCAAACTGACCGTTACGTCAAAGGTCGGAGCAGCGGTGTTCTTGTCCTGCTCGGACCAGTTTTGGCAGTCGGAGTCGGTGCCTTCCATCCAGATGACAATCTTCATGTTCGTGCCGTTGTAGCCAACGTTCTTCGCGATGGCTCGCGGATTTGCTCCAGCAGGTTTGGAATAAGAGCCGCCCGATCCGGTAGCGGCCCAATCGCCGCCGCTCTGGTCAGTTAGGGTCGTGCCGGCAATATGCGCGTACGACGGCGCTTGGGTCGTCGTTCCTTCGGATGCAACGCAGCTCCAACCAATCGTTGATAAGACATCGTTGCCACGCTCAGTAGCCGAAGGTTCGACGGGGGCATAAACGACCTTAAGCTCGTCATTAATAACAATGCCGACGCGTAGGCTACCCTTAATCTTGTTGAACCATTCATCCGTTTCGTTGCCGGAAGGCCTGATGGTGACAGGATTCGTGCCATCCAGATAAACGTCCGCGATACCAGTGTTCGTCACGGTGTAGAGGGTGTAGTCAGCGGCGACGTAGGCATAATAGGAATCGGTACCGCTCGTCAGCGTGTACTTGCCGCTGGCGTCCGTATTGGCCTTCTGGTAGCCAGAGACATCGGTGCCTTTCCAGGACTTGGGAACGAACCAAGATTGAGCGTCGTTGGTCGATGAAGGGCTTATTTCGTGGCCGGCCGAGCTGGCAGTGGTCTGCTTGTCCGAACCGTCATGGGTAACGTTATTACCCTTAGCAATCTGAAGAACCATCCCGTTCGCCTGAGCGGAAATAGTGCTCGTATTGGCGTGAACTCTATTGTTCGCAGCAAACCATGCATAAGTAGTTGCAGAAAGCGCGACCGCCGAGACGACGACGGTCAACGCCGCCCCAACAAGCTGAACCTTAAGCCTTTTTACTGAATCGTGCATACCCGTCGCCTCCCTTCGCTAAGGAAAAGGGCAGGGTCCCGGGCCGGGAACCTGCCCCTCGCAAGTCATAAATCGTAGCTGCGATTACTTGTTATCCGGCGTGGCAGTGAAGTTGATCTTCACACTCTGTGACGCATCGAGCTTATTCTCCTGAAGGTTCTTCGTATGAATATTGGTATCGGAGCCCTCGTAGAACACGTAAACATTAACGAGCGTATCTTCACCAGCGGTCACAGAGCCGAGAGCCGGCTTGGATTTATTACCCGCAGAAGAAAGCTTAATTTCGTAGCCATTATCCCCAAGACCATAAACGACCCAAGCAGAGGCGTCCGCATTAGTGACAAGCACACGGAAGGAAGTCTTCAAAAGCTGACCATCAGCTGCATCCGTCGAGCCCTCGACGCTCTCTACCTTAAGATCGCTAAGGTTCTGCCCCTTAGAGCTGATGTTGAATTGCTCCTTCTTGGCATATCCCTTTTCGTCTGCCTGGTCAGGAGTTCCAACAGTGGTCAAATTGCTGGCAAGGGTGGCGTTATCGAGATCCTTGCCGTAACCAGTCGCAAACGTACCCTCGGTGGAACCAGACTGCTCGCCAAATGTAGCAGGATAAAGCTTGATCGGACCAGTGATTGTAGTTACCACGCTAGTCTTATCACTAGCTTTTGCACCAGCAGTGCCATTCTCGATGGTCATATACGCAGCATTAGATTGAGCGGCGATATTCGTAGTGGTGGCGTCAACCTTGTTGTTCGTCACGAACCATGCGAAGGTGGCGGAGCCGAGGGCTACGGCTGCCACGAGGACCATGGCGATGGCGGCGCCCATCTGCTTCTTTAATGCCTTGGTATCCATACGGACCCCTTTCTTTCCCCATTCATCCCAGATGACCCTCGAGAAGCCCGGAAGGGGAGCCCGCGCTTTCGTGTTGGATGTTGCTTGCCCATCCTTTAGACATGGAATTGAGAATACCATAATTCTTACGATTTCCTTATGAGTTTTCGGCAACCTACACTCCGGCAGATTCATAGGTCTACCTCGGGTTATATGTGGTGCTATGTGAACATCGTTTTCCTTATTTGACCTCTCTCCCGCAAAGCCGTAAGTCCCTCTTAAGCCTTGCGACCGCAGCGCCACGTCAATGCATACATACGTCCTCTGCCGAGCTTAACCCTAGCCTTTCTCCACTCGCTATACTGGTGTGGCACGTGTTATTTTTGCCTGCTAGACGGGCTATTTGTTGGGAGGGCCCCATGGCTTTAGCCAATCAACCCAAGGGAAGCGTTTCCACCGGATCCATCAAACCAGTGACACGCAAAGCCGTTCGTTGTCAGCGCGAAGTCGCTTGGCTGGTCACGCAAGCGGCCGGTAAGCTCGTCGCCACCACCGACGACGTCAACGCGCCCACGCCCAGCTTTGTACTGGCGGCAGCATTGTCGTACACCCGCAAGCAGGAGCAGGCCGCACGGGACCGTGGCGCCGCGATTGACTACGAGGCCGTCATGGGCCCCGACCTCGCGAACTTTTGTGCGGCTGCGGGGCTGCCTGCAGCGCCCAACGCGCTTTCGGACACGGGCTATATGTTCACGCTCTCGGGCGCGGATCTGATCCGCGACCTCTACGCCTACTGCGGCGACCTTGACGAACGTATGGGAGACGCGGCCCAGGTCAAACCGGGCTACGCGATCAAGTTCGCGCTGCGGCTGTTCTTGCTGGACGACGCTGCTGGCAACGGCGCTACCTCCGCAGACAACGCCTCCGCATAGCAAAAGCGCCGGGCCGGGAAATCAATCCCAACCCGGCGCCCACTAAACCTCTGGAAATGCCTCAAGATAAGAGCAGCCGCTTGGCTTAAATTCAAACTTGTCTTCTCTATACAGTTCGTTTCTTTCAAGACACTCTTTCTTTATTTCGATAAGATTCTCGCGCCTTCCCAGATACATCTTTGGTCTGCTCTGGCCCAGAATTAGCCTCCTGTTGTCCTTCAGGAAACCCCGAAGCCCCTGATTAACCAGCTCATATAGCGGAACGAGCAAACGGTTGGGCCCTTCAGTAATGTCAGAGTCTTCGATGACAGATTTGTCCATGCCCTTCTTTAGCCAAAATGAAACATCATTGAGGTCTAGAAGGCGCTTGCATGTATCAGAATCGAGGGTTCCATATTTATTGCAAAGCAAAAATGATCCAATTTCAGCAACCGACAATGCCATCTGAGCCTTCCAAACACCAAACAAAAAGTCATTATCTTCATTTAGTGCGATGAGTTTCTCCTGTTGAGTCGCCCTCGGGCTGACAACACCAGTTTCCTCAAGCCTTGCCAGAGCCTCGTTTTTCAGCTTCGTCGTCCCAACAGGCTTGACGCGGTATTCAAGATAGCGCCCGACCGCCATTGCCAATAGCAATTGATATTGAGTGGGCTGTCCATCTTCAAGTAAATCGGCTTTATAGCTAAAGTTGGGCTTTTTCATTTGCTCCCAGAGGGCAGGAGAAGGCCTCTTCGCAAACACGGAGGAATACTCCGGGTCTCGAAAGTACTTAACTCCGCCAGCATTGGCTTTAGGAGCGTTTCCGATCCATGCCCACCAGATTTTTGCCAGGTCTTCGTTATCGATATGCCTGTAACGATTCTTGCCCCTTCTCGTCGATCCCTTAATCTCGAAGTAACTTTTCTTTGGCTCACGCTTGTTCGACTGAAGGAAGGAATCGAGCTCTCCGTCCTTCCTGATATAGAAGTAACGCATCTCTTTTTTAAGTGGGTCTTTATAGAAAGAAGACTGCAGCTTTCGCTGCTCGGCAGAATTGGACTTTAGATTACGATCATTCATTGGGTTCTGGTGATTCGATGCGACGATGATGTCGTCGAGCAGCTCATCTTGATTTGCCGTACTGCTATTTAAGACCTTAGCAATGATCTTCACATCGGAACAGATGCTCTCTTTCACGCTATCGTTAGATGCCATGTAAAAGTCAAAAATAGTGCTCAGGGTCTGGCAGCCGTTCACTACTTGGGCATCAGCCACCTTAATCGAGGGCTTCCTGTCCCCTTGACTTGGCTTCACATAGTTGTTGCAGGTAATCACGATTCCATTGTTAAGATGGACGAAACGCTTTCTACCCTTTTCAGTCGACAGCTGCTTCTTGATTGCCGCATTCACGTTCGACCCCTTCAACGTTGATCGAACATTCATGTCAAACAAGTCATATCCGTATTTTGCAATAGCGTCAATTAACGGTTTGACATCCAAGACAGCACAGAACCAGCCGTTTTGCCATATGACGCAATCATTAATATCACGCGTAGTCAGCTTTAACTCGATATGGGTTCGGTTGGCAACCTCATCATTTCTGTGCCAACAATCATAAATATCATTCTCCTCGTAAAGACAGATATTTATTCCCTCATTGGCTTTTTGAGAACGTACCTCCTCAAAACGCTTTCTTGCAGAGTCGCTGAGTCTACCCTCAAGCGCAAGCACGGCAGTTAAGGTGCAATTAGCCTTTTTGAATTGATATCCCTGCTTCAGTTTCCTCACACCGGCGTTCGAACCAGCATCATTATCCGAAGTAATAAACTCAACAGCTTCTTGCAACTCATTAACAGGTGTTGCGTCAAACACTTTTCCCTCTGGATAATTATCCAAATTGCACGATTTGCATTGATAGAACGTGTAGCCATCATCGCGCGCAATGTAAAGTTCAACACCGTGGTCATTGGCCCCATCGGTATAGATAAAGCTATTCTCATCGGAAAGAATATCTTCGCCTTCAAAAACGGCCGCAACGGTATAGGCGAAGGCGACATCATCCCCTACGCCATCATCCAAATAGTTTTCACGAATATCGTCCATCTTTGATGTGATATCCGCATTAAACTCTGATCTGTCGAACGTGATGCCCATACGCCACTCCATCCTAAATGTGCTTAAGCGAAATTAGATCACCACTCATTAGGGCGATCAAGATCTCAAACCACCAAGCGGCAGCCACATTTAGAAATACGGCAGCGAGGTCATGCGACTGACAACATACACCGCCGCCCAAACGCCAATTCGGTCCGTTGTCTCAATCTACCCGCAAAAGCGCCGGGCCGGGAAATCGATCCCGGCCCGGCGCTTGTTCGTTCTACTTATCCCCGTCCCCTACGGGCGAGTTCTTTTGGTTGCGGCGGTTACTCCAGGTCACGTTGTGCTCCTTGTAGTAATCGGGCGCCTCGTTGCCGCTCGCGCTAATGGGGTCGTTGCCGGTCAGGGTGTCGGCAATATCCTGCACGAACTTAATGAACAGGCTCGAGTCGTCGGTCTCGGACGAATCAAAGTCGAAGCCGAACTCCACCGCACCGCCAATGATCTTGTCCACGCACTCCGGATCGTCGCCGTCCAGCCAAATGACCACGGTGTACTTGTCCACATCGCCCACGCGGAAGTTCTTGTGGCTGATGGTCGTCACCACGTCTTTGGACGCAAACGGCTCGGTGTTGGGCTCGGGGCTGCCATCGGCCGCAGCCGCCGCATAGGTGGTGGGCTTGCCGTCGCGATACACCCGCACGCGCGCGGCCTTATCCACGCCCTTGCTGGCGCTGACCACCTTGAGCTTGGCGCTATAGCCCAGATCGGTCTTGCCGGCGTTGCGGATATAGAAGGTGTACGCCACGTAGTTCTTGCCGTTGTGGCTGCCGTCGATGTCGTCCAGGTTGTTGGGCAGGTCCTCGGCAGCGATATTGGTGCCGTTGTCCAAGGCATCGGCGGCCAGGCGCGCGGTGGCGTTGTTAAAGTCGCCGTTGTCGGCAATGGCCACGCCGCGGCGGAACAGTTCCAGGCGGTTGAGGTTGATGGTGAAGTTGCCCATGTTTTCCTGCATAAACGACAGGGCGAACAGCACACCAAAGGCAAGCGCCAGCACCACGAGGGCCTTTTGCAGCTTGTCCATGCGCAGCAGCGCCGCGCCGATGCGCTCCATGCGGCGCTTGGGCATATACATGGATACGACCGCGTCGGGGTCGATGTCGTCGAGGTCCTGGTCGGCCAGCGCCTGCTCCAGCTCCTCGATGCGCACCACGCCACGGAGGTTGCGTTTGGGCTTGGGCTTGCGGTTGGGCTTGCCGAAGCGCTTGCGGGAGGCGGGAGCCTGCTCGGGCACGGAATCCTCGCCGGGTGCGTCCTCGGCATTGGAGCCGGACGCATCCTGCGACGTGCCCTCGGCCTGGCCTTCGCCCAAATCCTCGGCCAAATCCTCGGCAGATTGATCTTTGTTGTCGTTACGCTTGAGCAGTGCCATGGCGATCAGAGCTTATATTTGGCGCGGATGTAGCCGACGTATTCTTTGACGAGCTCGCGCTCCATGTCGTCGGCATAACGGAACTGCAGGCCGCAGACGTTGCGGTACAGGCTACCCTTGGGCGCGCGGCGCACCCAGCACACGATGCCCAGCTGCTCGGGCAGCTCGTGGCGCTCGCCCTGCAGGCGGATCGAGGGCATTTGCACGGCCAGGGCCTCGCCCACGTCGGGGTAATCGTTGAGGTAGATAGCCAGGCCGCCGGCCGAGACGTCGATGGTCATGGCGTCCTCGGGCTCGGGGGTCGGTGCGTTGTCGCGCTGGTAGGTCAGGCGCATGGCGACCTTAAAACGCTCGTCGCGGCGCTTGACAAAGCTGCGCTGCTCGGCGACTTTGCGCATTTTCCAGTAGGTGCGGATGCCCTTTTTCTCGACTGCCTCGGGATAGCCGGCGAGCACGAACGTCTCCTCGCCCACTTTGTACTGCAGCAGCAGCTTTTGGTTTTCGTCCATGAGCAGCGGCTTGCCGGC
This sequence comes from uncultured Collinsella sp., assembly GCA_900556875.1. GTDB lineage: Bacteria > Actinomycetota > Coriobacteriia > Coriobacteriales > Coriobacteriaceae > Collinsella. Next base: position 85,933 of record USQQ01000005.1, on the reverse strand, counting down.
GAGCATGGGAGCGCTCATAAGGAAGTACGCCTCGTCCAGGTCATCTTTGTACGTGGCGAGCATGTTGAAGTCGGTTTTTTGGCCCATGGGCACGTCGAATGCCACCTGAAGCTTGGTCCCCGGCGTTATCTGTTGCTCTGCCATGTATTCTCCTCTAGTCGCGGGCGCCGATATCATCGTCGTGCGCGATGCGCATTGGGCTATTGTAACTGCTTTGCCGCAGGTTTCGATGTGCGGTGCGTGAAATGCTGAGATGAGGGACGGCGGGCGCGGCGCGGGGGCGCGGCGGACACCACACGAGCGAGGATTATCGGACTGTTTGAAATCGAGAGTGGATTATTGGACGGTTTTTGACCGTTTTGAGGCCGATTCCGTCCGATTTTCCACTCTCGAGCAGCGGGCATCCGGAAATCCACTCTCGTGCGTCCTAAAATCCACTCTCGAGCGGCGGGCGTCCGCTAATGCAGCTACCTTGCGTGCCCCGTTAGCCGATACTTGCGATTGCGGCTCGTCACCGCTGCCGTAGGCTCAATCTCGCCCTGAGCAATAAGCGCATTAACGCGCGTCCTAACTTGAGAGACGGTAAGCCCCGTGTGCCCTGCCAGCTCGCGCGTTCCCAACTCGTCATAGCGCTTGAGGGCCGCCATGATCAGGTCCCCACCATGATCGACCTGCTCAACCTTGGAGCGATAGAGGACAACCTTAAACCGGTCAAAACCAGGGCAAAACAGGGGCTCGGCCAGACCGTGCGCACGCATGGCATCGACCATCATCGGGATGCCCGATCCGTTGCCCTCGGCAGGAGAGCCCGCACCGTCGGGCAATGGGACAAGCGACATGAGCTTCACGAGCATCGCGTTGCGGCACCGAGAACTACCGTCAAACAGATTCTCGCGAGTTTTTCCGCCATAAAGACCGCCAGGGTTCGTCACCTCGATACGGTCATCAAAGACGTCAACAGCGATCGACTGTCCACAGAACCGATCTCTGTATTCTCGGTGGATTACGGCGTTGGCAATCGCCTCACGCAAGACTTCCTCGGGAATCTCCAGCGAGTCGATACGCGAGACGCCTTGAACGGTCGAGGTGCGACGCAGGTTTTTGGCGACAGCCGCGACAGCATCCGAAATCATCTCGCCCAAGGTGCCCTCGCAGACTGTGCGGTCCATAAACCTTAGCGGTCCCGCAGCGCCCTTTTGAGTTCCCGCATGGACAGCTACATCAATAAAGAGCTTGGGATAGAACTGCTGAGGGTAAACGCCCGCGGCAAGGAGGCCAGCCTTGGTAACATTGCCCTGGGGGTCGAGGAAATTCAGACGCTCCATCTTTGTCTTCCTGTCCGTCGCACCGTGCATCGCTCGAGGCGTCAACGAATAGGCACGCTCTATCGTGCGGTCGACCAGCGACTCGTCGAGATCGCCCACACTCGTGCCGGGCACCGTATCGCGATCGCTAGGACTCGTCCGTTCGTATGACGACAGCGCCAAAACCTCGGTCGACGAAAGCGGCACGTCTTTGTCATCGATGCGCTTGTAGCTGCCGCCCTGGGCGCCCCGTTCTATTACATAGCAAGGCTTGCTCGACGGGTCGAGCTCCTCGATTGTGATGACGAGAACAACGGTACCCCGAAGCTCCACGCGCTCAATGGTGTATTTGGGCGGATTGGCCAGCTTTCCACGACCGCCGGCATCGCCCATGCCCGCCACGAATTGGTTGAGCACTTTCTCGGTCTCAAAGTTTGCAACTGGGACAAAACCCGCACGCTCGCTCACTCCGAGTACGATGATGCCGCCGGCGGTGTTTGCGAAAGCGCTGACCGTTTCCCATACGTCGCGGGAAAGCGTCGTGGCGCTCTCTTTTACTTCGACGTTAAGGTCATCCGAACCCATGCGCTTTAAAGACTCGAGCAAACCGGCCAGCTCGTTTTCGTTCATCTGCACGTCCCTTCGCTCGGTCCTGCGGAGAATGCCATGGATAGACTTCCTTCGTCTCTCAGTTGTCTCTCATAATTATCTCTCGTCTCTCTGTTATCTCTCATGTTAGAGATAAGTGAGAGGTGAAAGATGAGATGTCTGCCATCTGTTTCATTTAAACATGTTTCTGCTGGTAGAACAATCGTTATTGAGACAATACCATGATTGCTCGTCTCTTTGCTGCTCAGTTATCTCTCATAATTATCTCTCATTTTTCTGTTATCTCTCGCATGAGAGATGAGTGAGAGACGAGAGATACGTGAGTGGTGCGTGAGCGTGGATTATCGGACGGTCGGGAAACGAGAGTGGATTATCGGACAGTTTTTGAGCATTTTGAGGCTGATTTCGTCCGAAAATCCACTCTCGCGCTCCAGGCGTCCGGATATCCACGCTCGTGTGTCCGGATTTCTACTCTCGAGCAGCGGGCGTCCGAAAATCCTTGCTCGTGCGACGGACGCACAGAAAGCGCTACCCAATCCGCTGGCATCGTCTCCAGTTCGTCGCAGAGCCGCCGCCCCATATGGGTATACTCTCGGGGATTCGACTCGATTCGCCCCCGCTGGGGCGTCAAAGGAGACTGCATATGCCCACCACCTCAACCGACCCGCGCGCCGCTGCCGCCGCGCTGCTGGTGCCCGGCACCACCTGCCACGGCTTTGCCGTCGAGCGCTGCGAGACCGTGCCCGAGCTCGACTCGGACGCCTACGTGCTGCGTCACGCTGCCTCGGGCGCTCGCCTGCTGTACCTAGCGTGCGACGACGAAAACAAGGCCTTTGCCATTGGCTTTAAGACGCCGCCGGCCGATTCCACCGGCGTGTTCCACATTCTTGAGCACTCGGTGCTGTGCGGATCGGCCAAGTTTCCCGTCAAGGAGCCGTTTGTCGACCTGATCAAGAGCTCCATGCAGACGTTCCTCAACGCCATGACCTACCCCGACAAGACCATCTACCCCGTTGCCACCACCAACGAGCAGGATCTGTACAACCTGATGGACGTGTACTTGGACGCGGTGTTCAACCCGGCGATCTACACCAAGCCCACCATTTTTGAGCAGGAAGGCTGGCACTACGAGCTGGACCTGCCGGAGGGCGCCGGGGGCGAGGTCAGCGACAGCTCCGCGAGCCTGCGCGAGGGCACGCTGCGCTATAACGGCGTGGTGTTCAACGAGATGAAGGGCGCGCTGTCCGATCCCATGAGCGTGCTGGACGACGCCGTCAACGCCGCGCTCTATCCCGACACCGCCTATGCGCACGAGAGCGGCGGCGACCCGCGCGCGATCCCTGCGCTCACCTACGAGCAGTTCCTGGATACGCACGCGCGCCACTACAACCCCTCCAACTCCTACATCACGCTCTATGGCGACCTGGACGTGGACCGCGCGCTGGCCTTTTTGGACGAACGCTATCTGTCGCAGCCGAGTGCCGCGAGCCGCCGCATGGACGCCGCCGTCACCGCCGGCGAGGACCCGTCCGCGCTGGCGCCCAATCCGCTGGACGTGCAGGCGCCCGTGACCTGCGAGTACAAGCGCGTCGAGATGGCCACCACGCCCGAGAACGCCCTGGTAGGCTTGGGCCTTGTGCTGGGCAGCGCGCTCGACCGCAAGCGCACGATCGCGGCGGATATCCTGTTCGAGGCACTGCTGGGCTCCAACGAGGCGCCGGTTAAGAAGGCCATTCTGGCGGCAGGCCTGGGCGGCAACGTGGTGAGCTACACCGCGGCCGAGTGCCTGCAGCCCTACGAGCTCATCATGTTGCAGAACGCGCAGCCCGGCGTAGCGCGCGAGCTGCGCCGCGTGTTCCAAGACGCCTGCCGCGACCTGTGTGAGCACGGCGTTCCGCGCGAGCGCCTGGAGGCCATCATCAGCAGCAACGAGTACGACCTGCGCCAGCGCGACTACGGCATCGCCGACGGCGTAGCCATTGCGTGCGACGCGCTGAGCACCTGGCTCTACGATGACGACGCCGCGACGCTGGCGCTCAAGTACGGCCCGGTGTACGAGGAGCTGCGCGGCGAGCTGGACGGCAGCTACTTTGAGGACCTTCTGCGCGAGCTCGTGCTGGAGAACGACTACACGGCGCTCGTCGAGCTGGTGCCGGTGGATGCTGGTGCTGGCTCGGAGGGTGCCGAGGCCGCTGAGCTGGCAGCCAAGCGCGACGCCATGACCGATGCCGAGCTGGCCGACGTGGTCGAGCGCACGGCTGCGCTGCGTGCCGCGCAGGAGGCCGAGGACACGCCCGAGGACAAGGCCACGCTGCCGCGCCTGCGCGTGTCCGACATTGGCGAGGCGCGCCCCGAGCCTCCGCTGGTCGTAGACACGACCGCGCCCATCCCCTGCCTGCGCCACGGCATCCCCACCAACCGCCTGGCCTACGCCATGCAGTATTTCGACCTGAGCTGCGTCGCATTTGAGGACCTGCCCTATGTGACGCTGCTCTGCCGCCTGCTCAAACAGCTGCCCACGAGCGAGCACTCGGCCGAGGAACTCGACAATCTGCTCGCCGGCAAGCTGGGCTTTTTGAGCTTCACGACCGAGGTCATGACCCAGCCCGACGTGGACGGTGTGCGCCCCTATCTGCTGGTGAGCGCCGGAGCCCTATCCGAGAAGATCGATGCGCTGGCGAGCCTGCCGCGCGAGGTGTGGTCGAGCACGCTATTGCTCGACGCCGACGCCGACCGCGTGCGCGACGTGCTCACGCAGATTCGCATTGGGCTTGAGCAAGGCTTTATCAACAACGGACACTCGGCGGCACTCGGCCGCGCGATGAGCTACACCTCGCCTTCGGCCGTGGTGCGCGAACAGCTCTCGGGCGTGGATTTCTATCTGTTCCTGCGCGATCTGCTCGACCACTTTGACGAGCGACTGGATGACCTGCGTGCCAAGCTTGCCGAGCTGGCAGGCCGCATCTTTGTGGCCGACGGCTGCCTGGCGAGCTTTACCGGCAGCGATGAGGACTTTGACGCGTACTGGGATGCCGCGGGTAACCTGGGGCTTGGCGCGGGCGACGGCGCCGGCCGCGACGCGCTCGTGGTGCCGACGCCGCGCGACCGTCACGAGGCTTTCGTCATCCCCAGCGACATTTGCTTTGCGGCAAGCGCGTGCGACCCGCGTCGCTTAGGACTCGACGTGACGGGCGCCTGGGCGGTTGCCGCCAACGCGCTCTCCTACGACTACCTGTGGAACGAGATCCGTGTGAAGGGCGGCGCATACGGTTGCGGATTCCGCGCGGCTGGCGAGCGTCAAACGGCGTTTTACACCTACCGCGACCCGGCGATCGATCCCTCGATTGAGCGCGTGGCGCGCGCAGGCGAATGGCTCGGCAGCTTTGAGCCCGACGAGGCCGCCTTTGAGGGATTTATCGTGAGCTGCGTGAGCGGCATGGACGCGCCGGTGAAGCCCTACGCGCTCACCAAGCGCCGCGACACGACCTACCTGGCCGGACTCGATCCCAACGCGCGCGAAAAGCGCCGCGCCCAGATGCTCGCCGCCACGCCCGGTGAGCTGCGCTCGCTCGGCGCCGACGTGACGCGCATCGCAACCGAGTCACCGACCTGCGTCTTTGGCGGCCGCGACGTCATCGCCAAGAGCAACGCCGGCTTCAACGTAGTCGACCTGCTGGGCTAACGCACGGCAAAGGTAGATTTTTGGGACATGTCTGAAAATCTACCTTTTCTTTTGCCTCTGCTTGGGCGGGGCAGCTCACCCCGTCCCACCAGTTTGTCTAAATCTGTAACATCTAGACGGCAATATCGGCTCCAGATGTTACAAATCGAGACGTTTTCGGATGACGCCGGCCCTTTGTCTCAATCTGTAACAACTAGGTCCAATTTTGCCGAGTTACTGTTACAGATCGAGACGAACTGCCGCAGATGCCCACTCCACAGCACAGACCACCACAAAGGTGCCTGTCCCCTTTCTCAGTGGTGATTCGAACACTTGTTCTATACGTACACATGTTCTATATTATGAGTGTTTGCATCGGACTTAAATTGCAACTAGAATATAGTTGCAGAATGTGAGGCGGGATGACTCGAGCCGATAAACTCATCGCCCAACTGTTTAGCTGCCCTTCGACGTATCGGTATGCCGATTTTTTAAAAGTCATGGCCTCATATGGCTTTGAAATGGACAGCAAAGGCAAGACATTCGAATCGCGCGTTCGCTTCTACAGGCCCTCAGATGGCAGGATGTTCGTGATGCACGCGCCTCATCCATCTGACGAATTGACAGCGGGGACCATTCGAAACATCGTTCGATTTCTGCAGGATGTCGGAGGCAGTCATGAGTAACGTTTTGGCATACAAGGGCTATTTCGCCCCAGTCGAGTTCGATGCCGAGCAGCGCGTGCTAACAGGTATGGTCGCCGGCATTAGGGACGCAATCGTATTTGAAGGCTCCACGGCTGAAGAAGTGGAGCAATGCTTCCACGACGCCGTCGACGATTACCTTGAGTTTTGCACCGAGAAGGGCAAGGAACCCGAGCGGGCTTTTAAGGGCTCGTTCAACGTAAGAACGGGCTCTGAGCTCCACAAGCAGGCGGCGCTGGCAGCAGCAAAGAAGGGCGAGTCACTCAATAAGTTTGTGACTGAAGCAATCGCCGCAGCGTTGTAGCGTTATCGCATAGGCACAAACCACCACGAAGGAGGCAGTGAACTGCACCCTCGTGGTGGTTTTGACGTTTGCCCATATAAAACCTGCCAAAATAAACCTGTCCCTTTTTGGTAGGTTTGGGAGAGGAGGCTGGGATGGATAAGGCTGAGTTGCGGCGGGTGGTGATTGCTCGGCGCGATGCGATTGATTTGGATGTTCGGGCGGCAAAGTCTGCTGTCATTTGCGCGCGGCTTGTTGAGTTGCTGGGCAGCTCGGGTGCCGCGGCACCGCACACCGTTGCCGTCTATGCCGCGATGGGTTCCGAAGTCGACCCAGCCGCGTTTGCCGCGGCTGCCGCCAAACGCGGCTGGCGCGTGGCCTATCCATGCATGCTCTCGGCAACAGACGCCGCAGCTTGTGGCCAGCGCATGTGCATGCGGGCAGTTGCCGTCGGCGATGCGTCCGCGGCGCCGTTTATCGCCCACCCCACGCGGACCTTCGCGGCCACGGACATCGACAGCGGCCGCTTCCCTATCGTGCCCGCCGAGGCTCTCGACATGGCCATCGTGCCACTCGTAGCCTTCGACCGCGCCGGCGAGCGCCTGGGCTACGGCGGCGGCTGCTACGACCGCTACCTGCCCATGCTCTCGCCCGCATGTCAAATCATCGGCATCGCCTTTGACGAACAGCGTGTCGACCACGTTCCCACCGACGCCCACGACCTGCCGCTACCCCACATCATCAGCGCCTAATCGCCGCCACGTCAGCCACGGCTACAGCAGTACCACCGCAGTCTAGTGCTCTTCGCCGGCGCGGGCCAGGTCGTAGGGCGTGGTCTGGTAGACGTAATAGTTGAGCCAGTTGGTGTAGAGCAACTGAGCTTGGCTGCGCCAGACGTTGCGCGGCTCGGCGGTGGGGTCGTCACCCGGGAAGTAATGCGCCGGCACCTGAGGGTTGAGCCCGCGCTTCACGTCGCGCTCGTACTCCAGGCGCAGCGTGTCGGTATCGTACTCGGGATGACCAAAGACAAAAAAGCGGCGGCTGTCGGTCGACTTGACGATGTACAGGCCTACCTCGTCGGACACGGCCACGACCTCAAGCTGCTGCTCAGCCTCCACGTCCTCGCGGCGCACATCGGTGTTGCGCGAATGCACGGCATAGAAGCGGTCGTCGAAGCCGCGGACCAGCGGGCTTTGCGGCTTCACCAGATAATGCTCGAACACGCCGCTCGCCTTTGCCGGCAGATCGTACTTCTGGATACCGTAATGATGGTACAGACCGGCCTGCGCGCCCCAACAAATGTGCAGCGTAGAGTGCACGTGCGTGGTGGACCAATCCATGATCTGGCAGAGCTCGGGCCAGTAGTCGACCTCCTCGAACGGCATCTGCTCCACGGGCGCGCCCGTGATAATCAGGCCGTCGTAGTGGATGTCGCGGATGTCGTCGAACGTGCGGTAGAACGTCTCCAGGTGGCCGGCGCTCACGTGCGTGGCCTCGTGCGTTTTGGTGCGCAGCAGGTCCACCTCCACCTGCAGCGGCGTGTTGGAGAGCTTGCGCATGATCTGCGTCTCGGTGGCGATCTTGGTGGGCATGAGGTTGAGGATGAGCACGCGCAGCGGACGGATGTCCTGGTGCAGCGCGCGGTACTCGGTCATGACAAAGATGTTCTCGCTCTCGAGCTGCGCGGCGGCAGGGAGGGCGTCGGGGATGCGAATGGGCATGGATGCTCCTTACGAGTCAGTTGCAGCTATGGTACAACGACCGGCCCCATCCGCGCGAGCACATCGCCCAGCGATGCCGTCAGCGGCCCAAATCACTCCAAAAGTAGAGATTACGGCATGTCCCAAAATCTGTGGCGCTTTAGCCTAGCAAAGTGGCAACAGGACGCTACAATGGTTCGACGCGAAAAACTCGGCCGAAAGGATACATATATGTACCAGACGCGTAAGATCGGGGTGGTCGGCCAGGGCCACGTAGGAGCACATGTCGCCAACAGCCTGCTCATGCAGGGCATTGCCGATGAGCTGTACCTATGCGATATCAACGAGGCCAAGGTGACGTCCGAGGTCCAGGACCTGCGCGACTCCCTTTCGTTTGTCCCGTACAACACCAAGATCGTCAACTGCTACGACCACTACGAGGAGCTGGCCTGCTGCGACGTCATCGTCAACGCCGCCGGCAAGGTCGCGCTGGCCGCCAGCAACCGCGACGGCGAGCTGTTCTTTACCACCGACGCCGCCCGCACCTTTGCCAAGCGCATCGTCGACGCCGGCTTTGACGGCATCTTCGTGAGCATCTCCAACCCCTGCGACGTCGTGTGCACCGAGCTGTGGCACCTGACCGGCTACGATCCCAAGAAGATCATCGGCTCGGGCTGCGGCCTGGACTCCGCCCGCCTGCGCACCGAGATCTCCAAGAAGGTCGGCGTGAGCCCCAAGTCCATCGACGCCTACATGATTGGCGAGCATGGCTTTAGCCAGCTGGCCGCCTTTAAGGCCGCGACCATCGCCGGCAAGAGCCTCAACGAGCTTCAGGCCGAGGACCCCGACAAGTACGCCTTTGACCACATGGAGGTCGAGGAGCTCGCGCGCAAGGGCGGCTATGTGACCTACCAGGGCAAGCAGTGCACCGAGTACGCCGTCGCCAACTCCGCCGCGCGCGTCTGCGCCGCTGTGCTGCACAACGAGCACGCCGTGCTTTCGGCCTCTACGCTTATGACCGGCCAGTATGACGAGGAGGGCATCTTTACCTCCCTGCCGTGCGTGATCGGTGCCGAGGGCTTCGAGGAAGTCTACACGCTCGACCTGTCCGAGCACGAGCTCGAAGGCTTCCACAAGAGCTGCCAGCACATCCGCGACAACATCGCCCAGCTCGACTGGTGGGATGCCGAGGCCTACGACGCCAAGTAAGAGTCGGTTGCCGCGACACCTCGCGAATCTAAGCGCGATACCAAGCGGGCCGCGCCGGAAATCCCCGGCGCGGCCCGCTTTTTTGACTCGCGCTGCGCCCTTGCGAATCGAAGGTGAATGGTTTTCCCGTTACCTAGTACTGCTCGATGCCCATGTAGCGACGAATCTCGGGGCTGTGGTCGAACACCTTGCCGCGGGCTGCGCGCAGCTCGCAGCTCATCGCGTAAAAGAAGATCGGCTCCAGGTACGAACGCACGCTGGCGGGCACGTCGCCCACGCCGTACTCGAGCGCATCGAGCACCATGATCGTATCGGTGTGCGTGTTGAGGAACGCGAGCGCGCGTTCCTCCATGGGGCGGCACTCGCCCGATCCGAGCTGCACAAAGTAGAACACGCCGGGCTCGGTGGCCTCGAAGGGGCCGTGGAAGTACTCGCCGGAATGGATGTAGCAGCAGTGCTGCCACTGCATCTCCATGAGCGAGCAGATGGCCATGGCGTAGGTCTGGCTAAAGTTGGGGCCCGAGCCCAGGATGTAGAAGAACTTGTGCTTCTGGCAGAGCTCGGCAAAGCGATCGCCCAGCTCGGCGTTGACCTTCTCGCGGGCGGCGGGCAGCAGCGCGTCCATCTGCTTAAGGCCGGCGTACATGTCGGCGAGCGCCTCGTAGCCCTCCTGCTGGTCGAGCAGCTCGGCAGCCATTAGCACGCCAATGCCCTGCGGGACCTCGGCCTGCGACTCGCCCTTGCCCCACGGATAGACCCAGGTGGTCCACTTGCCGTTGTCGATCTTGGAGCCCGCGTAGTCGGTCATAGTCACGACCTCGGCGCCGGCGGCGAGCGCCATCTCGCAGGCATCGACAACCTCCTGCGTATTGCCGCTGTGGCTGCAGGCGACGACGAGCGACTTCGGCCCCAGGCTCTTGGGCGCCATCAGGCAAAACTCCCGTGCCGTGTAGACCGTCGAGGCAAACGTGGTGGCCTCGCGCTTGAGCAGCTCGTTAGCCGGCATCAGGTCGATCATCGAACCGCCGCAGGCGATCCAAAAGACGTTCTCGATCTTACCCTTGCGCTCGATAATTTCCTGAATCAGATCGTGTGCGTTCACGGTGACGCTCCTCCTTGTGTGGCGGCTTTGAGCGACGGCAGCTCGTACCTGCGGTCGTTCTATGTTGTCCTATTTATAACACGTGTAATAACGCCCGTGAAGTCATCCCGGCAAATTTGTTCTATGTTGTTCTATCTGTGGACGTTAGATGTCGAACACGTAGCGCGAGCCCACGATCTTTTGGCGCCCGAGCAGCAGGGGGCGCTCGTCTGCATCGGTAAAATACGCCTCCATATAAAAGAGCGGCTCGCCGACCGGCACCTCCAGCAGCGGGGCCACCTGGGCATCGGCAAGCGCGATCTCCACGGTACAGGGGTCGGACTTGAGCGGCGCGCGGCCCGAGTGGTCGGCAACGAGCGCAAAGATCGAGTTATCGGTGAGGTCCTCGGCGGCCAGCGTCTGCAGGTAGGGATGGTCGGCGAGCACAAAGGCGTTGTTCTCGAGCATGACGGGGATGCCGTCGGCCGTGCGCACGCGCTCGACCACGATAAGCTCACTGCCGGGCTCCACGCCAAAAAACGCCGCGTCCTCGCGCGTCGCCGCAACCACCGTGCGCGACACCAGGCGCGCTCCGCCCACCATATCGTTGGCAGCACAACCCTCAGTAAAACTCTGGACGTCACCCTTCTGGCGAATCTTGCGCTTGAGCTTGGGCGCGCACACAAACGTGCCCCTCCCCTGCTGGCGGCTGAGATACCCCGCGCGCGACAGCTCCTCGATGGCGCGGCGCACGGTGATGCGTCCCACGCCGTAGGACTTCGCGAGCTCGATCTCGGAAGGAATGCGCGAGCCAGATGCGTACACGCCGCGCGCGATCTCGCCTTTTAGGTCGTCCATGACCTGCTGGTACAGCGGCACGGCGGATACTTCAGTGCGGTCGGTTTTATCGTCGAATGCCATCGTTACGCTCCATCCCGCGCATGCTCGGACTCAAATTCTTCAATCGCCGCCATGAACTGCTCGCCAAAGGCGTCGGCCTTTTTCTCGCCGATGCCGTTGACCTGGATCAGCTCGTCGCGCGTCTGCGGGCGCAGGCGGCACAGGCCGCGCAGGGCCTTGTCGGAGAAGACCATGTACGGCGCCATCTCCAGCTCGGTCGAGATCTCCTTGCGCAAGGCACGCAGGCGCTCGAACAGCTCGGCATCGTCGCCCACGCGCGGGCGCTGATCCAGCTCAGCCTCCTCGCGCAGCAGATCCACCGCGCGGCGGGCGCGGGCCGAGGCCTTGCGCTTGGACGCGCGACGTTTAACGGTAAAGGCGAACGCCTCATCCTCGACCTCGCCGGCACGCGGGCCCAGCCCAACGACCGGGTACTGCCCCTGCGAGGTGGCCAGATAACCGCGGCCGCACAGCTGGCCGATGATGTCCTTGATGCGCCCGACCGATTCGCTCGACAGCTCACCGTAGCCGCGGTCCTCGTCCAGATGCATCTGGCGAATGCGCTCGGTGTTGCCGCCGTGGAGCACGTCGGCGATCAGCGACTTGCCAAAACGCATGGGACGCGTGGCCACATAGCGCACGGCAGCGCGGGCCATATCGGTGACGTCCTCGACCTCGAACTGCGTGAGGCAGTTGCTGCAGTTGCCGCAGCCCTCGGCTTCGTCCGTGGCGGTGCCGCCCGCGGCGGCTGCCGCATGCTCGGCCGCGGCCTCGTCGCCAAAGTAGCGCAACATGTATTCGCGCAGGCAGCCGGTGGTATTGCAGTAGCCCTCCATCTGGCTGAGCAGACGATATCGATTCTGGAGCGCCCACGCGCGTTGCTCGTCGTCAAGTGCCTCGTCGGCAGCATCTCCGCGGTCGATCAAAAAGCGGCGCATGCGAAAATCGTTGCCGTTCCACAGCAGGTGGCAGCTGGCCGGGTCGCCATCGCGGCCGGCGCGGCCCGCCTCCTGGTAGTAGGCCTCGATGCTCTCGGGCACGTTGTTGTGAATCACGTAGCGCACGTTGGGCTTGTCGATGCCCATACCAAAGGCGTTGGTGGCAACCATCACCTGGATGTCGTCGTCGATAAAGGCGCGCTGGCTTTGGCGGCGGGCGTCATTGCCCATGCCGGCATGGTAGCGGCCAACGCGAATGCCGCTGGGGCCCAGCGCTTCGGCAAGATCGCCTGCCAGCGCATCGACCGTCTTGCGGGTCGAGCAATACACGATGCCGCTCTCGCTCGAATGCGCGATCACGTAGTCGCGCACCCAGGCGGTCTTGGCCTTGTCGCCCATCTCTTCGCAACCAAAGTAGAGGTTCTTGCGATCGAAGCCCGTCACCACCGTCGCCGGGTTTTGCAGGCCGAGCATCTGCTGAATGTCCGCGCGTACGCGCTCGGTCGCCGTGGCGGTAAAGGCCGCCACGATAGGGCGTTGCGGCAGGGAATCGATGAACTCACGAATCTGCAGATAGGCGGGGCGGAAATCCTGGCCCCATTGGCTCACGCAGTGGGCCTCGTCAATGGCCACGAGCGGAACGCCGATGCCGCCTTCGGCCGCAGCTTCCTGCGCAAAGGCCAGAAAGCGCGGCTCGAGCAGGCGCTCGGGCGCCACGTACATAAGTTGGTAGCGGCCCTCGCGCGCCCGCTTGAGCACGGTGTTTTGCTGGGCCGGAGTAAGGCTGGAGTTGAGATAGCTGGGCCGCGCACCCGCCGCGAGCAGCGCACGGGTCTGGTCCTCCATAAGCGACAGCAGCGGGCTCACCACAAAGGTGATACCGGGCAGCATGAGCGCGGGCACCTGGTAGCAAATGGACTTGCCGGCGCCCGTGGGCATAACGCCCAGCGCGTCGCAGCCGGCAAGGATCGCATCGACCATACGGTCCTGCCCCGGGCGAAACGAGGTGTAGCCAAAATAGGCGCCGAGCGTGTCGAGCGCCGTCTGCTGCATGCTATCGGTCATGGTTTCCTAACGTCCAAGTCATCTGCCGCCGATTATACGCCGCCACGCGGACCGGTGCCGCACGGCTGCCGGCCACGGGCAACGTGATCCAAGGCGAACGAGAGTAGATTTTTGGACACTTTCAGAATGAGAGTGGATAATCTCCCACTTTGAACCCGTCACCAAGCCAAAAATGGGAGATTATCCACGCTTATTCTATGGGTAGTCGATGTTTTGGCAATGTCAGCGAAAGCCCGCCAGAGCGAGCAAGGTGCCTTGAAACAAGGCGGCATTGATCTTCTGATCATGCCGCCGAAGTTGAAAGGCAGATTGCCGCTCTGGCGGGCTTGCAGCGTCGAGCCGTTGCGCGGTTTGGAAAACCGCGCAACTAGAGCTACATGACCATAACGTAGCGCGATCCCACGTAGTACTGCTTACCCATCAAAACCGGCTCGCCATTGGGGCCGATAAAGCCGGCACGCAGGTTGAGCAGCGGGTCGTGCGGGGCAATGCCCAGCTCGGCGGCCTGCTCGGCGTTGGCGCGAACGGCCTCGACCGTACGGTAGCCAACCGAGACAATCGGCGTTCCGCCAACACGCTCGACCTCGGCAAAAATCGACTTGTCCTCAAGATCGGCCGTCAACAGCTCACGGTAAGCGTCAAACGGCACAAAAATGTTCTCCTCAAAGATGGGCTCGCCGTCCGCCGTACGCACGCGCTTGATATGCAGCAGTAGCGCATCCTTCTGCAGGCCAAAGAACTCCATCTCGTTTTGGCGCGCCGGAACGATCTGGCGATCGACCACATGCGCACCGGCCTTCATGCCGTTATCGGCACACAGCGCGGTAAACGTCTGCAGCGTCGAGGCGTGAAACTGGCGATTGATGTGCGGCGTGGAAACAAAGGTGCCGCGGCCCTGCTGCTTAACCAGGTAGCCATCGGAGCACAGCTCCTCAACGGCGCGACGCACCGTAATGCGGCTTACCTCGTACTGCTCGGCAAGCTCAAGCTCGGACGGGATACGCTCCTTGGGTGCATAAACACCTTTCTCGATCGCATCCTTGATTTCGTCGTAAATCTGCTGGTAAAGTGGTGCATTTTTGGGTGCGGGCATATCTGATCACTCTTATCAAAATAGCGAAATAACTAATACGTATATAACGTCTTTTTATATGTTATCTCAGTTTGATAAAACGATACACCACATACAGCAAATCCTTACTTGCCGTCGTCCTGCTGCAGACTGTCCTGCTCGCTGAGGCGCGCCTGCCTGCTGGCCATGCGCGCGGGCTTGTCGGGATCGGGTACGGCCGTGGGCATGGGCTCGTCGACATGACCGCCCCACCAGCCGCCCACGAAGTTGAGCGTGTGGAACACATTGATCACGGCGCCGGGATCAATATCGCACACCAGCTTGATAATGTCCTGGCTCTCGTAGGTCGAGACAACGGCGTGCAGCAGATACATCTTTTCGCGGCTGTATCCGCCAATGACCTCGGCGCAGCTAATGCCATGCTGAAAATGGTCAACATAGGCTGTCATGACCTCGTCTGCCTTGCGTGTCGTGATCTGCAGCGTCACACGGTCGTAGCGTCGGTAGAAACTGTCGATGGTCTTGGTCGAAATAAACTGGAACACGATGGAATACGCCGCATTGTCCCAGCCAAACATAAAGCCAAAGATCGCCAGGATAGCGCAGTTAAAGCCAAAGATGACGCCCCAGATGGTCTTGCCTGTATGGTTGGAAACCCACAGCGCGATAAAGTCGGTGCCGCCGGTGGATGCGCCGGACTTAAGCGCGATGGCGGCGCCCAGGCCCGAGACCACGCCGCCAAAGATGATGAGCATGATCTTGTCGCCCAAAAACGGGGCGAAGTGAAAGATGTTGAGGAACAGCGACGAGAGCATGACCTGCATCATCGAGAAGATGACGAAGCGCTTGCTGATGCCGCTCCAGCAAAGGAGCGCCACGGGGATGTTGAGCGCGAGCATGCCGAGCGAGATGTCGATATGAACGCCGCCGAGCGAGGTGACGCGATCGAGCAGGACCGCGACGCCGGTGAGGCCGCTCGGAAGCAGGTCGGCGGGGCGAATGAACGCCTGAATCAGAAATGTCTGGAGAACGGCGGAGATGGTGACCGCCACGGCAGTAATGGCGCGGCGGACGATGGTGAGACGGCCGAGCACGAGCACGCGGTCCGTGAGCTGATCGATGGCGTTCGCCACGTAGGCTCCTTTCGAAGGCAGATGTAATTGTGGGGCATGCCGGCGATTGTAGCATGGAGCGCGAGAGGGCGCTTCAATTCACCCTCTCTCGACAACCAAAACGAGCCAGCAGCTCCCCAACCAAAGAGCCAAATTCTAAGTGAGTAGACTTTTCGCGATCTACCAAGCGCACTCAAAACAGCCACCTCTCCGACCTGCGGTTTTACTAAGGCAGATACGCTTTGTGCTCGGCATGTGCCAAAAAGTCTACTCACTTAGTCCGAGTCGAAGCCAAACGGATCTAAATCGAAGCCAAAATGAGCCAATCCACCGCAAGAGACGTGTGAATCCGCACTTCTTGCGGCGAATTGACGCTACAAAGCGGTCAGAATGTCGGCGAGGTTGTCGATGACGGCGTCGGCTCCCGTTTGGTCCAGGTTAACGCCCTCGTGCGGACGCAGTGCCAGGACGCGCGCGCCGGAGCGCTTGCCGGCCTCGATGCCCAAAGGCGAGTCCTCGATAACCAGGCACTCGGTAGGCTCCACACCCAGCGCCTCCATGGCACGCAGGTAGATCTCGGGGTCGGGCTTAAATGCACTGCACTCGTGACCGCTGATGGTGTAGTCCAGCACGTCGGTGATACCGGCAATCTCCACCAGCTCGTCAATGAGCTCGCGATAGGACGAGCTCGCGATGGCACACTTGACGCCGCGCTCGTGCAGCTCACGCATCACCGGCTCCGTCTGCTCGTTGAGTAGCTCGGCATACGGAACGGGATGGTCCGGGCTGTAGACCTGCTTGTACTCCACGCGCAGGCGCTCGCGCAGCTCAACATCGTCGGGCACCAGCGCCTCCCAAATGGCGGGCTCGTTAGACCCCGAAAGATCGGGGATCTCGTCAAAGTGGAACCCCTTCTCTTCCATAAACGCCACGCGACGACGGTTGTAGAACCACTCGGTATCGACCAGCACGCCGTCCATATCAAACAGCACTGCCTTGATCATACGCATCTCCTCCCACCTGCCAAAAAGGGACAGGTTTATTTTGGTAGGTTTTATCTGGGGTTTTATGACGCAACGGACACGCCCCCAAAGCAAAAAGGGGACGGGGCGCAAACCCCATCCCCTCTCAATCAACCCGTAAGGTCTACTTACTTGTGATTAGTAGGAAAGCTTCCACATGTAGCGACGCATGGTCAGCGGGTGCTGACGGGCCTCGGCGATCTGGTTGCCGTACTCGCGCATAACGGCGAGGTGCAGCAGCGGGTTGAAGTAGGTGACGACGCTCGCGGGCACGGCGTCAGCCAGGCCGTAGTCCTTGGAGTCGATCAGAGCGACCTTGGCGCCCATGCGCTCAAGGAAGGTGAGGGCGCGAGCGTCCATCGGACGGGTAGCACCATCGGACATGAAGAAGACGTAGGGCTTACCCTCGGTGGAAACCTCGAACGGGCCGTGGAAGTACTCGCCGGTGTTGTAGGCGGCGGCGTCGATCCACTGCATCTCGGTGAACAGGAAGGCGGCGTGAGAATAAGCCATCTTCTCGGAGGCACCGGAGGCCATGAAGTAGATCATCTTGTCGTCCTTGAAGTCCTCGGCGAACTTCTTGGCGAGCTTCTTGCAGTGCTGAGCGGCGTTCTCGCAGAGATCGAAAACGTTGGTGAGGCCGGTGATCATGTCCTCGTAGTGGTCATAGCCCTCGGTCTGCTGAAGGATCTCGAGAGCAAGAGCGATGGCATAGCCGGGCTTCTCGCACTTGGCAGCGTAGTTGGCGTGGAAGCCGTGGACGATGACGTGGTCGGCGTCGACGGTCAGAGCGGAGCCAGCCTTGTTGGTGAGGGAGACGACCGGGCAGTTGTGCTTCTTGGCGGTCTTGTTGGCCTCGACGGTCTCGGGCGTGGAGCCACCGAGGGAGCAGGTGATCACGAAGGTGTGCTCGTTGACCCAGGAAGGCGTGTCGTAGTTGAACTCGTTAGCGGTGAAGATCTGAACGTTCAGCTTGTCCGTGTTGTTGGCCAGGAAGTACTTGGCGGGGTAAAGGTCGGACATGGAAGCACCGCAGCCGACGAAAGCGACGCTGTGAATCTCGTGGTTGGACAGGACGTCAGCGACGATCTGCTTAGGGAGGTTAAGGTCGATCTCGTACATCTGACACATTCCTTTCGATTTGTTGCGGCGCCACATTGCCGGACGCTCGCAGGGTTACCGTGGTTAGGACCGAGTCGCCGGCCCGTTGAGGATGTGACAAAGGAACTGTCCCTTTGTCACATGTTAGGGATGGAAGCCTGCCTGGGGTATGGGATGCCAGGCAGGCCCCCGGGGGAAGCATTGGGTCGCGACTAGGCCAGGATGCCGGCCGCGGAGAGGGCGATGCCGCCCACAATGGCGATCACGAGAAGCCAACCGGTGTTGACGTTCTTCTTGATGAGCCAGTACATAAGGCCGGTGAGGCCGAGGGAGATCATCTGGGGCATCATGCCGTCCAGGATGTCCTGGATAACGACGGTACCCTCAGCGAACTGCAGCGGGGTGGTGGCGCCGATCAGTGTAGCGATCATGCCGCCCACGGACATAAGGCCCACGATGCCGCAGACATACATGAGCTTCTCCATGAGGTCGCCGCCCTGGAGCTTGCTCAGGTACTCGTGGCCACCCTGGTAGCCGATCTTGGCGGCAAACCACGTGATCAGCACGGAAGGCACGATGGAGATGAGCATGGCCAGGATCGGGCCCATGATGGAGCCCTGCTGAGCCAGCTGGACGCCCAGACCAAAGGCGATGACGCGGATGGTGCCCTGGAAGAAGGAGTCACCAATACCGGAAAGCGGACCCATGAGGGAGGTCTTGACCGCGTTGATCGAATCGGGATCGAAGTTCTCGGGATCCTTGGCGTACTCCTCCTCCATGGAGGCGGCGAGGCCTAGGACAAAAGCGCTCGTCTGCGGGGTGCAGTTGTAGAACGCCATGTGACGGTGGTAAGCCTCTTTCTTAGCAGCGAGCTGCTTGGGATCGGACTCATCCGGATAGAGGCGATCGAGCGTGGGAACCATGCCGTAGAGGAAGCCCATGTTCATCTGACGCTCGTAGTTCCAAGAGGCCTGGATGGCCCAGGAGCGCCAGAAGAACTGGCTGACCTTCTTGTTCAGGGACACGTCCTTGGTTGCGGTTGCCATAGTGTGTTCCTCCTTAGTCTTCGTCGTCTTCGAGCGGATCGTAGTCGGAATCGACACCGGCGGCTGCATGGGAACCGTTGAACTTGAAGCCCATGAAGACGACAGCCAGGCACACACCGATCAAAGCGACCGCGATGACGGACAGGTTGAGGTAAGCGGCGAGCAGGAAACCGATGAACAGGAACGGAGTCATACCCTTCTTGATCATCATGGTGAGCAGCAGGGCCAAGCCGTAGGCGGTCATGATCTTGGTCGAAACGTTAAGACCAGTGGACAGCCACTCGGGAACCATGTTGACGATGGCCTGAACCAGGTCGGTGCCAACAAAGACGGCCAGGAAGATCGGCAGGAAGTACATGACGGCGTACAGACCGGAGCCGGCGCAGATGTGCATGCGGTAGGCGGTCTTGAACTTTCCGTTATCGATCGCGCTATCTGCCACATGGGTGAGGGCGGCGATGATGGAACGGAACACGATGCCGAGGAGCTGGCCCAGGACGGCGACCGGGATGGCGATCGTCATGGCGGTCTCGGCGGAAGCATCGGTCAGGCACGCAAAGGCAGCGGCCACGATGCCGCCCAGGACCATATCGGGCGGAACGGCAGCGCCGACCTGCACCAGGCCCATGGACACGAGCTCGACGGCGGCACCGACGGCAAGGCCGGTGGGCACATCGCCCAGCAGCAAACCGACGAGCGTAGCGCCAACGAGGGGCTGCTCGAAGTTAAGACGACCGAGCAGGCGGGAGTCCCACATGCAGAACACGCCGACGAGGCCGACGAGCACCGCACTGATGAACGCATTCATACCCTTCTCCTTTCAGTCAGGCAAACGCCTGGTTGATTACAGCTTGGCGTCGATGTCGACGCTCTGATACGTAGGGGTCTGCTGGACGTAGAGCTTAATGCCCATGTCGAGCAGCTGGTTGACGTCGGCCTTCTGGGTGGCGTCGAAGAAGACGGAGCTGTCCTTGCCGCCGACCTGCTCGGCACCGTCGTGGTTGGCGGTGGCGCCCAGGTTGATGGCGTCGAGCTTGTAGCCCTGGCAGAACTGCAGCATCTCGGCAGTGTTGCCAAAGACGAACATGACGCGCTCGCCGAGGGTGTTGAGCTTGTCCATCTTGGCAAGGGCACGCTCAACGGTGAAGACGTTCAGGCGCACGCCCTGGGGCTTGGCCAGCTTAAGAGCGCCCTTCTTGATGTCATCGTTGGCGGCAGCGTTGTCGACGACGATGATGCGCTCGGCCTGAACCTTGGTGGTCCAGGTAAAGACGACCTGGCCGTGCAGCAGACGGTAGTCAAGACGTGCGAGGACGATCTTGGCGGGACCGGAGCTGTGACGGGACGCCTTGGCCTTCTTGGCGGGAGCCGCGGCGACCTCGACCGGTGCGTTGGGGTTGGTCAGACCGGTGCGGGCCTCGTTGATGAGGGCCGCGAGCTCGGTGCCCTTGACGGGGGCGGGGCTCATAGCAAGCGTGAGCGCCAGCGGGATGTTGAAACCGCTGACAACCGTGAACTTCGTGCCGTTCTTGGAAAGCTCGACCATGTTGTTGTTGACCGAGCTACCGAGCATATCGGTTAACACATACACGGTGTCGTCCGCGTTGAACGTGGCGATCATAGCCTCAACCTTATTGGTGATGGGCTCCTTGTCGTCACGAGCAAGCGACACGACGTGGACGTTCGACACGTCGCCGAGAACCATCTCGAGCGTGTCTTTGGCGCCTGCGGCCAGGCCGCCATGAGATGCGAGAATGATCTGATTCATCTTGCCTCCTCCTTTTCGTTATGGTCATTATAACGTCTTATACGTTGCTTATATTGCTAATTAGTATAAAGACCGTTCGCGGGTGAAAATCGACCGTTGACGGGTTTAACGTACTCGAAACGTTGGGCTGGGTAGGCCGGCGCTAGCTGGATAACCCCAGGTCAGACCCTGCGCGCAATCCCCTATCGCACGAAGTACCAGGGGCTTTCCTGTACGGTGGGTTCCAGCGCAATGCCGGTGCGTTCCTTAAACAGATCCATGTCCTGAGATTTTTCGGTCCACCACGCGTTGGGCTTAAAGGTCATGCTCTCAACGATATGGCCGACAAAGGCGCTGTTGCGCAGCTTGGAGAAGTCGGTGTTCATAATCAGGATGGACGCGAGCACCAGCACGATGCCCAAGACTTTAATCGCGCCGGCGGGCTCGGCGTAGACACCAATGCCCACCAGTACGGTGACGACCGTCTCGAAAGACATTACGACGGGAACTTTCGATGTCTCGAGCCCCATGGACAGACCCTGCATATATAAGATGTAAGCAACGGCTGTGGGGATGAGTCCAAAGCCAAGGAACAGCAGCAGCAGCTGTGGCGACATTGCCGCGGCGACATCCGGCCACGGAGCCGCGATAGCTGCCATAACCGCACCGCCAAAAACAAAGCCCCAAAACGTGACAGCCAGCGGGTGGACCGTCTTGGTTGCTATCCGGCTAAACACCGCGAGCGACGCACCACAAAGGCCTGCAATCACGCCCGACGTGACGCCCCAAACCGAAAAATGAAAACCGGAAAGGTCGCCATTGGTCACCGCAAGCACACAGCCAACGATGTTAAAGACAATGGCAACGAGCTTGTTGAGGGTCACGTCCTCGCGATAAAGGACGCGGCCGAGCGCGACGCCAAACACCGGCGACGTGTAGAGCAGCACCGATGCCGTGGACATGCCCACCTCGCGCATGCACTCGTAATAGCAGGTGTTGGCGGCAGCCAAACCGACGATACCGACAAGCGCGCAGGAAACAAGCTCTTTAGGGCTTGCCTTGAACAGGGTCAGCGGACCCTGAACCACGGTAGACCCCTCACCCGGACGGCAGCCCATAAACATCAGGACCGGCGCCAAGATAAGCGCTCCGACCAACAAGCGAAAGGCAGCCATGCTCTGGGACGAAACGCCCATGGCCGAGATGCCGTTTACAAAGATTCCGATGCTGCCCCACATAAGCGCGGCGATCAGCACCAGCACATAGCCCAGATTGCTCCTCTTCAACGCAGCCTCCTCAGTATTATTTCCAATATGTTTCATGCTACGTTATAGTCGTTATATACATTTTTCAAGGCACAAATCGGCGAACGGGAAATCTCTCGACACAAGGAGTGTCCCCAACTGCCGGCACAAAAGGAACATCCCTAACTGCCGGCAGAAAGGGAACGTCCCCAAGTGCCGCTCTAGCAGTTGCGGTGAAATAGTTCTCAAACAGAGGCTTCACACTCCCAAACAGGAACTATTCCACCGCAACTCATGAGGGGTATTGGGCTGTTAGGCCGCTCTATCCCTTAGTAATCCAGCTTCCACATGTAACGGCGCGTCATGTAGTCCTTGTGGGTGACGGCGGAGAGCGCACGCATGTAGACGTTGTTGAGGATCGGGGCAAAGATCAGGTGGTTGAAGTACTCGCTCACGCTGTCCTTGATGTCGTTGAGGCCGAGCTCCTTGGCGTCGAGCTGGTAGACGCGCTCACCACCGTACTGGTTGACAAAGCGAATGCCGCGCTCGTCGTTGCAGCGGCTGCGGCCGACGCTGATGAGCTGGAACAGCGAGGTACGCTTGTCCAGGATCTCGAAGGGACCGTGGAAGAAGTCGCAGGTGTTGATGGTGCAGGAGTCGATCTGCAGCATCTCCTGCACGTTGCAGATGCTAAAGACGTAGGCGGCACCAAAGAGCGGGCCCTGAGCCATAACGTTGATGCAGGGCTTGTCGGCGTTCTGCTCGGCCCACTTGGCAGCGAGCGGACGGGTGTACTCGACAGCCTTGCGATAGATGGGGTCGACCAAGTCGAAGGCGGCCATAGCGGCCTCGTACTCGGCATAGCCCTCGGTCTGCTGCGTAAGCTCCATAGCAATCATGGTCACGACGGCGGAGTTGGTGCGGCCCATGCAGGACTCGTCGATGGCCAGGCTGTCGTACTGGATCTTGTAGTCGCAGACCTCGGTGAGGCCGGACTCGTCAACATAGATGGCGATGGTGCTGGCGCCGTGGTTCTTGGCGACCTGGGCGGCGACGATGGTCTCCTTGGTGCCGCGCATGGACACGACGACGGCCAGGGTGTTCTCGTTGACGTAGGCAGGCGTGGCGTGCACGAACTCGTTGCTGGTGTAGCTGGAGCTCACGACCTGCGTGGCCTCGTGCTCCATAAAGTACTGGGCAGGATAGTTGCCGCCGTTGGATCCACCGGCGCCAATCCACACGACGCGCTTGATGCCGCCCTTGTCTGCCTTGTCAGCCAAAACCTGGGAGACGACGTCCTTAACCTGTTCCTGAGTAGTCATCGTGCATCAGCCTTTCTTCTCGTTTGATGCTCTCGATGGCATACAAGTTACATACATGTTTTGGTTATGTCGACTAGTTATATGCTATATTTGTCTTAGAAATTTTGCTGGTAAAGTTTTCGGCAAGCCATTACCAGCGGTTTTGTTGTCATGTTGGATACATGCTTGGTTCTGTAAGCATACAAGTTAGATACAGGTTGTTCGCATGAGCACTTCGTCGAAAAAGAACTTGACCCAATACGAGCGTCTGGCGGCAACGCTTCGCGACCGCATTGCCGCCGGCACCTACGCCCGCGGAGATAAACTGCCGTCCGAGATGGAACTCATGGACGAATCGGGCCTGTCGCGCAGCACCGTGCGCCATGCCCTTAAGGTGCTTGTTGACGAGGGC
Organism: uncultured Collinsella sp.; assembly: GCA_900556875.1. Taxonomy (GTDB): domain Bacteria; phylum Actinomycetota; class Coriobacteriia; order Coriobacteriales; family Coriobacteriaceae; genus Collinsella. Next base: position 62,422 of record USQQ01000005.1, on the reverse strand, counting down.
CTGATTCGAACCGAGCGCGGGCGCGGCGCCTTTGTGGCCGACACACCGGCGCTCCACGAGAACAACCTGGTGTTTTCGAGCTATACCAAGCAGGTCGAAGGCCAGGGCATGAAGCCCACCACGCGCACGGTGGACTCGGGCTTTGCCAAAGCAATGGGCAGCGTGGCCAAGTTCTTTGACGCTAGCGTGGGCAGCAAGCTTGTCAAACTTGTCCGCCTGCGTTACCTGGACGATGCGCCACTGTGCCTGGAGACCACCTATTTGCCGCCAAGCTTTGGGTCGCTCATCGATCGCGATATCAACGGTTCGCTCTACGCCACGCTGCGCCAGGAGTTCCATCGCGCGCCGGCGCAGGGGCATAAGACCTTTGAGGTGTGCTATGCGTCGCAAAACGAGGCATTTTTGCTCAACGTCGAGCGCGGGCAGGCGCTGATCCTGATCACCGACTACGTCTACGACACCGACGGCCGTCCGCTCCATGTCTCCAAGCGCATCCAACGCACCGACCGCGCCAAATACACCGAACCCATCGGCTAACCACCGCAAAGGGGACAGGCACCTTCGTGGTGGTTTTAGGCGAGGAGGTCGGGGAACCAGGTTGGTTTGGGCTGGTTGGGGGTGCGCTCGGCCAGGACCAGCTCCATCCAGCACATGTCGTACCAGCGGCCGAACTTTTGGGCACAGCGGTCGAAAGCACCCACCAAGCGATATCCCATATGGGCATGGAAGTCCTGGCTGTTGTGCGTTAGATACTCGTCGTCCTTGTCGTGCGGCACGGCGATGAGCGCGCACATGTTGGTGATGCCCATCGCGATCAGGCACTGCTTGAGCGCATCGTGCAGCTTGCGGCCCAGCCCGCCGTGGCGCACGTCGCGTGCCAGGTAAATCGACGTCTCGACCGACCAGTCGTATGCCTCGCGGCTGTTGAGCGGACTCACATAGGCATAACCCACCGGACGCCCGTCCAGCTCCATCACCAGATACGGATAGCGCTTGAGCGTACGCTCGATGCGCCCGGCGAACTCCTCAACGCTCGGCACCTCGTATTCGCAGGTAATCGCCGTCTGGCGCACATACGGCTCATAGATGGCAAGCAACGCCGGCGCGTCTTCGGGCGTCGCCAGGCGAATCGCCGGCTCGGACATCTCGGTCATACAACCCTTCTCTCTCAAAAACAAAGGCCGCCTTGCGCCAAACCCAGCGCAAGGCGGCCCCTCGTCATTACATCAGGCTACAGGACAGCCGCCAGCGCGTCGATGTCCTCCTGCGTCGTGGCCCAGCTGGTGCAAAAGCGCACCACCGTGTGGGTATCGTCGTACTTTTCCCAGTACTCGATCGCCGCATGCTCGCGAATGCGGGCCATGTCCTCGTTGGGCAGAATCACAAACTGCTGGTTTGTGGGCGTCTCCAAAAAGAACTGGTAGCCGCGCTCGTGCAGCACACGACGCAGCGCCTGGGCCGTCTGAATCGCCTGTCGGCCAATCTCAAAATACAGGCCATCGGTAAAGAGCGCCTCAAACTGCACGCCCGTCAGGCGGCCCTTGGCCAACAGCGCGCCGTGCTGCTTAATACGCGGAATGGGATGCGCCGGAGCGTGCATGCCGCAGAACACCACAGCCTCGCCGCAAAGCGCGCCGCACTTGGTGCCGCCGATGTAGAACACGTCGCACAGCTGCGCCAGCTCGGGCAGGGTAATGTCGCACTCATCGGCCGCCAGTGCATAGGCCAGACGAGCACCGTCCACAAACAGCGGAATCTCGCGCTTCTGGCACACCGCGTGAATCGCCGCGAGCTCGGCCTTGGAGTACAGCGTGCCGTACTCGGTCGATAGACTCACGTACACGGCGCCCGGGAACACCGTGTGCTCGTAGCTCTCGTTTTCGTAGAACACCTGGATATAGTTCTCGAGATCCTCGGCGTGCATCTTGCCCTCGTAGCCGGGGATGGTGAGCACCTTGTGGCCGCCAAACTCGATGGCGCCCGCCTCGTGGCAAGCGACATGGCCGGTCTCGGCGGCAACGACGCCCTCGTAGGGCGCGAGCAGCATGTCAATCACCGTCGCGTTGGCCTGCGTGCCGCCCACCAGCAAGAACACGTCGGCATCGGGGGCCTGACAGGCCTCGCGAATCAGCTGCTTGGCACGCTCGGTGTGCGCATCGGTACCGTAGCCGGGCTGCGGCTCCATGTTGGTATCGACGAGCGCCTGCAGCACTGCCGGATGAGCACCGTGGGAATAGTCGTTGTTGAACGCGAGCATGGCAATCCTCTCTAGCCGGGCATGGGCCCGATGATTTAAACGCCGCTATTGTACGCCGCCCGGATAGGCAATGCGTGCGGCAAGGCACTCAAGTGCCAACACCAGGGCAAAGCCGCAGCTCACGTCAGTCAAAAAGTGTGCACCGATCACGATGCGGCCAAAGGCGACGAGCGCCGCGACCACGGCAGCGACCCAAAAGACCACGCGGCGTCGCGACGGCTTTTCCTTAAAGGACGCCGCAGGAAGCCCGGCGAGCATAAGGCCGATCGCCGCGTGCGCCGTGTGTCCGCTCGCAAACGACTTAAAGCCGTCCTTGATTACGCCGGCCGCAATATAGCTCCACTTGTCGGGATTGCCAATCACCCACCACGGCTGAAAATTGAGCCCCGGCGTGACCTCGATCACGCGCATGCGCGGGCGCGACCACAGCGGCTTGACGATCACGTTGAGGATGATGGCCTGAGCGACCCACACGGCAAGCACCATCAGCGCCCAGCGTGTGAGCTCGTCGGAGTCGGTGTCGCGCGTGAGGCGATAGGCGATGAGGTTGGCCGCGATGACCAATGCAAACGTCAGAACCAGCTGAACCGCGATGAGTTTGCCGCCAACCTTCAGGGACGAGACGATCTCGTAGCCGGCCAGGCCAACGTTGACGAGGATGCCGAGCACGGCGAGCCATTTGCTCCCCCTGGAGTCGGGACGCACCGCGCGCACGAGCATGACGCCCGCGATACTCGCCGTCAGCTCGAACGGCAGCTCGCCAGCGGCCTCGATAAAGCGACCGTACATGCTGCCGATATTGAAGAGCGCGCTCGAGATCTGATAATCGAAGAAACTGCCCACGCCCAGACAAAGGCACAGGACAACCGCGATCATGGCGACATCTTTCTTATAGATGTATCCGAACATGCTTTCCTTTCGATGAGGTCAGATTGCCCAAATGGGGCGTTTGCAGCGTCGACCCATTAGTCGTCATCGCTGGCGCCCAGCTGCTGCAGCAGCATGAGGGCGGCTGCCACGGGGCCGGTGCCGTCGTTGGCATCGAGACCGCGACCCAGGCCGCTGCCCGCACCGGCGCCCGCCTTATAGGGCACCGACAGCTTGCGGCTCTTGGGGAAGTTCACCGCTCCGTACCGATTCTTAAGCTCAAAGGCCACCTTCTTGGGCACGTCGACGCCCAAAAACGTGATGCGTCCGCCGCTGAGCGTGACGCTCTCGAGCCCCAAGCGCTCGCCGCGGATACGGATACGCGCGCGGTTGAACAGATTGAGTCCCGCCAACGGCAGCTCGCCATGCGCGGCCTCGGTCTCTTCCTGCACCTCGTCGATGCTCTCCAGGTCCTCAGCCGCTGCGAGCTTGCGGTACACGAGCACGCGCTGGTCCACCGCCGGCAGGTACTCCTCGGACAAGAAGTAATCGGCCGGCAGATTAATACCCACGCTCGCCGCCTCCACGCCGGCGTCGTCATCGCCGCGCGCCTCGGCCACGGCCTGGCCCAACATCTGCGTAAACAGGTCAAAGCCCACGCTCGACAGGTTGCCGTGCTGCTCGGCGCCCATGAGCGAGCCGGCGCCGCGGATCTCCAGGTCGCGCATGGCGATGCGCATGCCGCTGCCCAGGTCCTGGAACTCGGACAGTGCAGTCAGGCGCGCCGTTGCCTCCTCGGTGAGCGGCAGCTCGCCGGGGAACATAAAGTACGCGTATGCCTGCGTGGCCGAGCGGCCCACGCGGCCCTTAAGCTGGTAGAGCTGTGCCAGACCCAAGCGCTGCGAGTCCTCGATGATGAGCGTGTTGGCGGTCGCGTTGTCGATGCCGCTCTCCACGATGGTCGTGGCGATGAGCACGTCGATCTTTTTGGTCGCGAACTCGATCATCACGTCCTCGACCTCGCGCGGGCTCATCTTGCCGTGCGCCACGCCCACGCGCGCCTCGGGCGCGGCCTCGTGCACGCGCGCCACGGCGTCGTCGATGGTCTTGACGCGGTTTGACACGTAGTACACCTGGCCGCCGCGGCCCACCTCCAGGCGAATCGCCGCGCTCACCACGTCGGGGTCGTACTCCCCCACGTGCACGATCACGGGACGACGCCCAGTCGGCGGCGTGGTGATCAGGCTCATGTCGCGCACGCCGCTCGTGGCCATCTGCATGGTACGCGGGATAGGCGTGGCCGAAAGCGTAAGCACGTCAATCTGCTCGCGCAGGTTCTTGAGCTGCTCCTTGTGCTGCACACCAAAGCGCTGTTCCTCGTCAATGATCACCAGGCCCAGGTTCTTGGGGTTCACATCGGCGGAAAGCAAACGATGCGTGCCGATAAGCACGTCGATCGTGCCCTCGGCAAATGCCTTGAGCGCGCGCTTTTGCTGCGCCGGCGTACGGAAGCGGCTGAGCACCTCGACCTCAAGGCCAAACGGGGCAAAGCGCTCAAAGAACGTCTCGTAGTGCTGCTGGGCCAGAATGGTCGTGGGGCAGAGCACCATGACCTGGCGGCCGGAGTCCACGCACTTAAACGCCGCGCGCAGGGCGACCTCGGTCTTGCCAAAGCCCACATCGCCGCACAGCAGGCGGTCCATGGGCTTGGGCGCCTCCATGTCGGCCTTAATGTCAGCGATGGCCTCCAGCTGGTCGCGCGTCTCGTCGTAAGGGAAGCTCTGCTCCATCTCAATCTGCTCGGGCGTATCGGGTGGGCAGGCGATACCGGTAATCGAAGAGCGGCGCGTATACAGATCGACCAGGTCAAACGCCAGCTTTTTGGCGTTCTTGCGCGCCTTATTGGTGGCACGCGTCCAGTCGGCGGTGTTGAGCCTGGTCAGGCGTGGCTTGTCACCGTCGGGGCCAACATAACGCGTAATGCGGTCGACCTGCTCCAGCGGCACGTAGAGCTTGTCGCCATCGGCGTATTCCAGCAAAAAGTAGTCGCGCTCCTTGCCGCCCACTTCCTGGCGCGCGATCTCGCTAAAGAGCGCGATGCCGTGAGTGGCGTGCACCACGTAGTCGCCCGGCTTAAACGGGAACGTGATCTGCGTAATGTCCACCTTGCGGCGGCTGCGCGCGCGGTTGGCATCCATGCGGGCGTTGAGGTCGGCAATCGAGAACACGGCCAGGTTGGCATCGGGCACCACCACGCCCTGCGGCAAGGCGGCATCGACAAAGGTCACGCGTCCGCGCGAGATGGTGGGCACGGCGGCACCGGCGGCAGCCTGGGCGGCACCTGCCTCGAGCGAGCGGGCGTTGAGCGCGTCAGCCTTGCGTTCGCGAATTGCAGCATGAGCATCCTGGCGGACAGCACGATCGGCAGAATCTGCCGCTGCCACGCGCACACGGTCGCCAATAGCGCCCGCGTTTTCGGGCGCGGCCGTCAGCGACTCCTCAAAAGTAATACCCTCATCGCCAAAGGTGAGCTCCATCGACTCGCGCGCACCGCGGTCGGGGATGGCAAACACGCAGGCATAGCGCTTGCCCACGACCTCCTGGATGCGCGTCATAAAGCGATTGTCCGAGCCCGCGATGGCCGGCTGCTCAATCTTGAGCTCTGCCGTCACCGCACCGCCGGCACGAATCAAGCTCACGTAGTTAAGGCGCTGCTGGGCACCAAAGTCGAGTTGCTGGGCACGCACGTACAGGCCGTCCAGACGGTCGACCCCCGCCTCGCCGGCACGTGCCTCGATATCCTCGTAGGCGCGCAGGCAATCGTCGAACAGCGAGCGCGGCTCGGACAGCACCACGAGCGCCTTGCCGCTCACATGCGACAGCGGGCTCACGGTCTGGCCGTACATCACCGGCAAAAAGCGGTCGAGCTCGGGCGTGACGATGCGCGCATCCACCATCTCGAGCAGCGCCGCCAGTTTGCTGTCGTCCTGGCTGGCACGATAGAGCGCCACATGCATGTTGTGGACGGCGTCGTCGGTGAGTGCGAGCTCGCGACAGGGGAAGATCTCGATGCTGTCCTCGTTGCCGATGGTCTGGCCCGTGGAACTCACCATGCGGCGGATACGGTCGATCTCGTCGCCGAAAAACTCGATGCGCACGGGCGCCTTTTCCTGTGCGGGAAACACCTCGACGGTGTCACCGTGCACGCGGAACAGGCCGGGTGCATCGGCGGCGCCGGCATTGGTGTAGCCCATGCCCACCAGGCGCTGCGGCACCTCGTCAAAAGGGATCTCCTCGCCCACCGCAAAGGTCGTGGACTCCCAGTAGCGGCTCTCGACTGGCGGCACGCAACGCAGCAACGCGCGGGCCGAGGCGACCATAATGCAGTTGTCGCCGCGCACGATGCGTCCCAGGGCCTCGCAGCGCTGCGCCACCACGGCATCGTCGGGCGCCTGCTCGCGCCACGGATAGTCCTTGCGCTCGGGAAAGCGGCACACGCGCGCCAGCCCCACATAGGCGGCAAGGCTGCGCGCAGCGCGATCGGCCGCATCCTCGCCGCTCACGATGTAGACCGTCGGGCGCGGACGGCGCGCAAACTGGGCGGCCGCCATAAGCGTACGGCCCGACTGCGACACGGCCAGCGTCACGTCCTCGCCGGCATCGAGTCCGGCCTCGACGGCCTGCAAGGCCTCGGCAGTGTAGAGCTGCGCGGCTATACGGTGAATGAGCATGCTGTTCCTCCGGCATCGCAACGCCAAAAGCCCGCCGGGGCAAGCTCGGCGGGTCGTACGTCAAAGATCATTGTTTGTCATGGTAGCGCATGGAGAGGACTCCTGCTCGAGGGCAAACCCGGCCCTGCAAAAAACGCCAGACGAAGATGCATTCCGCCCTACCCCGCTACGCGCACGCTGGGGCACAAATCTGCCAGCGGACACTCGTCGCACTTGGGTTTGCGGGCATCGCAGATCTCGCGACCGAAGGTGATCCACTGATGGTTGACCGACTCCCAATACTCGTGCGGCAAAATCTTGAGCAGATCCTGCTCGGTCTTGAGCGGCTCCTTGGCATGCGTCTTGGGACTCAGCATCAGGCGGTGCGCAATGCGGTTGACGTGCGTATCCACTGCGATGCCTTCCACGATGCCGTACCCCACGTTGAGTACGATGTTCGCCGTCTTGCGCCCCACGCCCGGCAGCTTGACGAGCTCCTTCATGTCGGCCGGTACCTCGCCGCCGTAATCGGCAACGATCATCTGCGCGGCCTCCACGGCGTGCTTGGCCTTACTCTTATAAAAGCCAAGCGACTTGATGGTATCGGCCACATCGGCCACGCTTGCCCCCGCCATAGCCTCGGGCGTGGGCCACTGGGAAAACAGCTTCGGCGTCACCTTGTTGACCTGCGCGTCGGTCGTCTGCGCTGAGAGCAGCACCGCGATGAGCAGCCTAAAGGGATTCTCGTGGTCCAAAAAACACTCGACCGGGCCATAGCGACGGTTGAGGCGCTCGCACACCTCAACGGCGCGCTCGCGTTTGGCAGCATTGGTCTCGCGTGGCATAACGACTCCTTGGCTCAACGGCACAACAAACCTATGGGCACAATTGTCCCACGTCCGAGACGCTTACGCCTCCAAGAATGCGCCGGTCTGACGGCTCCACAGGCTCGCGTACTCGCCACCCGCCTCGACAAGCTGCGTATGTGTGCCGTCCTCGACGATCTCACCATCGGCCAGCACCACAATGCGGTCGAGCGCCGCCACGGTGGACAGGCGGTGCGCCACCACAATGGAGGTACGTCCACGCATCAGGTTTTCGAGCGCCTCCTGCACCAGCGCCTCGGACTCGCTGTCGAGGGCAGAGGTCGCCTCGTCGAGCACCAGAATCGGCGCGTCGGTGAGAATCGCGCGGGCGATAGCCACACGCTGACGCTGGCCGCCCGAGAGCTTGACGCCGCGCTCGCCCACCATGGTGTCAAAGCCACGGGGCAAGCGGTCGATAAACTCCAGGGCATTGGCCAGGCGCGCGGCCTCGCGGATCTGCGCGTCGGTGGCGTCAGGGCGGCCGTAGGCGATATTCTCGCGAATGGAGCGGTGGAACAGCAGCGCCTCCTGCGGCACGTAGGCAACCTGGCGGCGCAGGCTCTGCTGCGTGCAGCGCGAGACATCCTGACCGTCCACGAGCACGCGGCCGCCCTGAACATCGTCCAGGCGCAGCAGCAGCTTGGTGAGCGTCGTCTTACCCGAGCCCGATTTGCCCACCAGGCCCACGCGCTGACCCGCCGCCACATGGAGCGTCAAATCGTCGAACACGCTCTCGCCCGCCGCGGCATCACGGTATGCAAAGCTCAGGTGCTCAAAATCAATCGCACCCTCGCCCACCTTGAGCTCGGGGGCGTTCTCGTCGTCTGCCACCAGACGCGGCTCGTCCAACACGCGCGTCATCTCGGCCGCATCACCGAGCGCGCGGTTGATGCGCTGCATCATGGAACTCACGTAGTTCAGGCGCATGGTGAGGTTGTAGGTGTAGGTAAAGATCATGACGAGCGAGCCGGCCGAGATGCCAAACCACGCATTGCCACCCGCCACGAACACACTCACCACGGCCATGGTGATGACGATAAGGCCCGAGGTCGTAAAGTTGCGCTGCATCATGGCGTGCATCGAGACCGTCTCGGCATCGCGCGCGGCGCGGTCGGCGGCATCGAACAGATCGTGCTCAAAGTCCTCGCGCCCGCAGGTCTTGACGGCCAGGATGTTCGTGACCGCGTCGGAGAGCACGCCCGAGAGCTTGTTCTGCGCGGCGGACGTCGCGGCCGAAAGCGGCATGATGCGCTTGTACATAAGCCAGACAAACGCAATGTAGACGACCATGATGCACACCAGGATCACGGTAAATGTGGGCACCACCGGAGCGAGCGCCGCCACGGTGCAGATGACCGAGGTGATAGTGGGGATGAGCGAATACACCGTCACGTCCACCAGACCCGTGTAGCCGCTCATAAAACGGCTCGTCTGGCTCACGAGCGATCCGCCAAAGCGGCTGGTGTGGAATGTCATGGATTGATTGGAGAGCGTGTCAAAGCACAGGCGCGCCAGGTGATAGTTGCCCGCGATCTCGAGCTTGTAGACGGTGTAGTCCTGCAGCTTGGAGAGGATCTGGCCCACCAGGTTGACGAGCACGAGCGCCAAAATGTAGGGACCGAAGACCTCAAACACCTGGTCGCCCGCTACGGGGCCGGCCTGGACACGATCGACGATGAGGGCCATAACGTAGGTGTTGGCAAACGTGAGCAAAAAGATGTAACCCGCCGACGAGAACACCGAGAGAAAGACGATCAGCGGCTGCGTGCGCGTGACATCCCAAAAACGCTGCAGCGTGCGGCGCACGGTCGAGCGTTTGAGCGGGCTGGTGCTTCTCTGAGACATGGGCTTCCTTTCGCGTCTGATAGGGCGAAAGGCCATTGTTGCACATTAAAGTGCGCTTTAGGCAAGTGCGATGCGAAAAGCACCCGCGCCCTGCGCCTGCGCAGGCGCCCCGCCGTCAAGTGCCGCTAGTCCTCGTCTTCTTGGTCTGCGAGCAGGCCCGCGGACGTGAGCCCCAAGACCTCGTCGGCCTCCTTGGCGTCTTCCAGCGCGTCGATATCCTTGAGCTTGCGCTCCATGACGTTGGTACGCGTGGTGATGATGCCCTCGACCGTTTTGCCCGCAGTCTCGATCTGCTGCTGGGCGCGACGCAGCGCCGCCTGATAGCGCGGTAGTTCGGCTTTGACGGCGGAAAGCACGCGTAGCACGTCGTCGGTGCGCTTTTGCAGCCTAAACGTCTGGTAGCTCATCTGCAGGCTGTTGAGGATGGCCGCCATGGTGCTGGGGCCGGCAACGTTGACGTGATAGTCGCGGCCCAGGGTCTCGATAAGCCCAGGGCGCGTGACGACCTCGGCGTACAGGCCCTCAAACGGAACGAACAGAATGCCAAAGTTGGTGGTCGCGGGCACGCTCAGGTACTTTTCGCAGATGTCCTTTGCCTCGCGCTTCACCATGGTGTCGAGCGTCTTGCGCGCGGCGGCGACGGCCTCCGCGTCGCCCGACTCCTGGGCGTCGAGCAGATGCTCATACGCATCGCCCGGGAATTTGGAGTCGATTGGCAGCAGCACGGGGTCTCCCTCGTCTACCGGCAGCTTGACGGCAAACTCAACGCGCTCCGAGGCGCCGGGCTTGGTGGCGACGTTTTCCAGATACTGGTCGGGCGTGAGAATGTCCGCCAGGATCGCGCCCAGCTGCACCTCGCCCAAAATGCCGCGCGCCTTGACGTTACCCAGCACGCGCTTAAGGTCGCCCACGCCAGTGGCGATAGATTGCATGTCGCCCAGGCCCTTGTACACGGCCTCGAGCTGGTCGCTCACCTGCTTAAACGATGCAGACAGGCGGTCGTTGAGCGTGCGGGAGAGTTTCTCGTCCACCGTTGCGCGCATCTGATCGAGCTGCACGCTGTTGTCCTTGCGGATGGCGCCCAGCTGGGCATCGACCGTCTCGCGCACCTTGTCCAGGCGCTGCTCGATGCCCTCGCGGTTGGCGCCGAGCTGTTGGGTCGTCTCGCGGCGCAGGTCATCCATACGGTCGCCCGCCTGCGAGAACTCACGCGCGATGGTCAGGTAGCGCTGCTGCTCCACGGCGGCGTCGGTCGTCTGCTGCTGTGCGATGGCGTTTGCGGTGCGTCGGGTTTCGGCCAACGCGACGTTCAGGGCATCGAGCGCGTTGTTGGCCTGCTCGAGTGCTGCCAGCGTTTCCGCGCTACTGTCGCCACGCTCCCGCAACTCGGCACGAAGGCCCTTGAGCTGCAGGGCACAGGCCGCAGCGACCCCCACCGCCACCAAAGCAATCACAATAAGTGCAATATCAATTGCAGACATAAACTCCGCCCAACAAACCCAATCGATCATCAATCAAAACCGCGATCAATCTTACCCCGCCACACACACCGGGCGCCCGGCCCCTTCTTGGGCGCCCCTCTCCTCCGCATATTCCATAATGCGGCGCGCCGTTTTCCTGCTCACCTTTGAGTCATCGCCGGCCAAGTATGCGTATACGTTTCCTTTATTCAGGCGCAGAGCACGGCAGAGGCCATAGCGCGTTACACCCGATTCCTCCAATGCTTCCAGCGTTTTCTTTCTCATCAGGGCGTTCACCCTTCTATCGGCCGCCGGCTTTTCCTTCACCGCTCTATACGCACGCCAAACGTTGGCATAACGATTAGGGAGCTCACTTTTGGCGCATAGAGACGCCATGCTACCCGCTTGACCGTACAAGGATAAAACGTCTCGATAATCCCGTTCCATCCACGAGCCCTCGGATAAACCCAGAACGTATTCGGCTTTTCCTTGCGCCAAAGCGAGCAAAAACAGAGCCTCCGCCACGCGCGGCGCATCCGTCGTCGCCTGCTCAACCAATTTTCTAAAACTCAGCGACTGCTGTCCGGATAGCTCTCGGCAATAGCCTTTTAAGAATCCCTCAAAGGTCAGATTCAACCGAGCACCTCCTTTTTGTATTACCTGTATCCCTTATTATTATTCATCTTCAATAATACTATTCAGTCGCACGACAGGACCCACAGGATGCAAGGATTCCACTCGTGGCGATAATCCCTACACCCTAGAAGTCCTAATGCGACAAACGCTAGCTCTCCCAGCCGGCGCGGATGGTTGTTATGACGTCACCTAAGCGCTGGCCTAGGGCCGCTAGATGCTGGAGCACCTCGTTGGGCGATGCGCCGTTGAGGATGCACGTGAGGGCATACGACGCCAGAAAGATGGCCGCAAGCCCCAGCGGGATGAGCACGATCATCGCCAAGGTGCGCAGGCGCTGGCCCACGCGGCGACGACGCGCACGACGCTTGTCGAACGCGAGCTCCTGCGCATATGAATCTTGCTGTACGGAATAGGCCTCTGGTGCCGATTCACACCCGGGCACAGCTGCAGGTACAGCAGCGGGCACGACATTTTGCGCAAAGGGCTGGACTGCCGCCCCTTGCATTTGCATCTCCATGAGTCGTTGCTGCTGACGCAGCATGCGCTCAGCTTGTTGCTGCGGAGTCTCAAGAAACAAATCCATGCTGGCCTCCAAAATCGGAGCATTCGACGCTTACGCCCAGCATCCCGCACCGCCATGACCGCGACAACGCAATCCGTAGCAATAGCCGCAAAGTTTCTTGTTGACAAAAGCTGTCGAAAACCTCAACAACTCCCCTACCAGCACTTTCTCTGAGCTTTTTTATCGAATGGTCTTTTGCCCTTCCGCCAACCCGCCAACTAACCAAAATCTAACCAAAAGCTTGACGAAAATTGTGGAGACCGAGACCCCACACAAAACGTGCCGCCCCAAAAAGGGGCGGCACACAATCTTTAATATCAGCTTTTCAGTAACGAGCACGCGACGACCCGAAGCCGGAGCGCAGGGCGGGGGAAACACCTTTGCCTCGCGCGACCCTGCGGAGCCGTGAGCGAGAGGGAAAGGTGTTTCCCCCGCCCTGCGCTCCGCAACAGCCAGCGCCACGCGCTAGTAGTTCACCACCTGCTCCTCAAAGTACGCCTTCGGGTGGTTGCACACCGGGCACACCTCGGGCGCCTCGGCACCAACGTGCAGGTGCCCGCAGTTCAGGCACTTCCACACCTTTACGCCCTCACGCTCAAACACCTCGCCCGACTCGATGCGCTCGACGAGCTTGTTGTAGCGCTCCTCGTGGGCCTTCTCGACGGCGGCGACACCACGGAACTTTGCGGCAATCTCGGCAAAGCCCTCTTCCTCGGCGGTCTTGGCAAACTCGTCGTACATCGTGGTCCACTCGTAGTTCTCACCCGCGGCGGCATCGCGCAGATTGTCCAGGGTATCGGGGACGGCGCCATCGTGCAGATACTTAAACCACAGTTTGGCGTGCTCGGACTCGTTGCCAGCCGTCTCGGCAAAGATGTTCGAGATCTGAACGTAGCCGTCCTTCTTGGCCTTGGAGGCATAGTAGCGATACTTGGTGTGTGCCTGGGACTCACCGGCAAAAGCGGTCTCAAGGTTCTTCTTGGTTTGGGAGTTCTCAAAATCCATAGGTGTACTTCCCTTCAACGCATGCCGCCCGTAGGCTCCGAGCGGCCTCGTCTTTAGGATGCCCCTCAAGCCGAGAATTTAAACCTTACAATCCCGTTCTTCAGATTTGAGCGGGCTACACACTCAACCAACGATCGTCCTCGGCTCGGCAAAAGCCCTCGCGCTCCAGGTCAGCTAGAATGCCCGCGATCAAGTCGCGCTCGACCGGCCCGCGCCCAGCCGCCGCTTCCATATCGTTAACGCCCACCACGGCATCAGCAAGCGTAATCCCCGCCGGTTGGCCATCGCGCGCTGCCAGCAACATGCGCACGATATGCGCGCGCTTTTGGCGACGTGAGCCCTCAAACTTTGATTGACGGCTATAGCCCGCCGAGCGCCTGGACGGATTGGGCAACGTCTTTTTTAGATATGCGCCGTAATCCAGCAACGCGTAATACCACGCGCGCGGCGTGTCGGCATCATCGAGCGGCGCGGCAAAGGGAGCGATCTCGTCGGTCGCCGCACCGGGGGCCGCCGGACAGGCCGCCTGAACCAGCGACACCAGCTCGCGATCGGGAACAGCCGGTACATCGGGAAAGAAGTGATGCAGAAAGACCGTGCGCACGTTGGTCTCCAGATACACGCCCGGAAGATCAAACGCAAACGACCGGATACCCTGCGCCGTTGCCGGGCCAATACCAGGCAAAGCAACCAAGTCACGCGTCTCGTGCGGAAACTCCCCGTTCCAGTCCTCTACAACGCGCTGAGCGGCCTTGTGGAGCGCCAGAGCGCGTCGGTTGTAGCCCATCCCCTGCCAAGCGTCCAAAACATCGGAAGGCGCGGCCTGGGCAAGCGCCTGCACGGTTGGAAAGCGATCGAGCCACGCCGGCATGCGCGTCTCCACGCGCGGCACCTGTGTTTGCTGCAGCATGACCTCGGAAAGCCAAATGATGTACGGATCGCGCGTGCGGCGCCACGGAAGGTCGCGATAACGCAGGACCCCTTCCGAACGAATCATCGAACGAAAGGGGTCCTGAATCATATCTATGCTCCTTATGCGGCGCTATTCCTCCCGGCAAGCACATGCACAGGCGGCGTACTCGGGAAACGCGTCGCGGTCGGCGAATTTGGAATCGACGGCCGGGAACTGGCGGTGAGCGACGATGTCGCCGAGCGAAACGGAATCGAGGTAGTCGCGCATCAACGCTTGAGCTCCGGCCCACAGGGGATGATAGCAGCACGTGCCCATGCGTGCACAGTCGCCATCGGGTGCGGTGCAATCGTTCATAACCATAGGGCCCTGAACGGCCTCGACGACCTGGCGGATAGTGACGTCGTCCGGACTGACCTTGAGACGCATGCCACCGTGGACGCCACGCAGGCTCTCCACAATACCGGCCTGGACCAAACCGTGCTGAATCGAGCGGGCAAACGAATACGGAACATTGACCTCTTCGGCAGCGGTGCGAACAGAAAGCAAACGCTCCGGATCCTCGGCAAGCATCACCAGCATACGAAGGGCGTAATCAGTCTTCCTCGATATGTCCATTTTTCCCCTTTCAAGGAATACGAACAGCTCGAACGAGCTCCGGGGCCGAGCTTGTGTCGAGACGCTAAATGACCGCCAGGACATCCAAATGGTAAATCGGATATCCACTGAGTGCCGCGCTTGGAGCGAAATGCATCAGATGCGGCGCACAGTGGAATTTAGTATAACCTAACCCCCTGTCTCGTTGAACAGGTGTTGCGCAACAAAGCTGTTGTTCAGACAGATATACTTATTAGATTTTACTTGCGTTCCCGAAGGCGCGGGGATTCTGGGCGAAGATGCACCAGGGCGATCGTTCTATCGAAACAAAGTGCATCAAACGCAAAAAGCCACGTCCGAAGACGTGGCTTTAATTGCGTTGGCGGGAAGTACGGGGCTCGAACCCGCGACCTCCGACGTGACAGGCCGGCGCTCTAACCAAACTGAGCTAACTCCCCAGGCAGACGTTCGCGTTTGTTTCCGCTCGCGTGCGCTGCGGGGATTAGTATACACAGAAGTCTGTACGGCGCGCAACAACTTTTTTGAAAAAATTTTTGGGGCCGTCCGGGAGGGTCTTCGGGGCCGGCTGGCGTGGGTTAAGTTTGCTGCTCTACAGTCCTGCGCAAGACGGAAAGCACATTAAGTGCTTTCCTTTGCGTGCGGAACTCGCGACAAACTTAACCCGCGCCAGCCGGCCCCGAAGACCCTCCCTGCCGTCACATGGTTCAAGCCGATGTTGTTGCTCGCCGCTTCGCGGCTCGGCGGCCCCGTTCTCCGCGGTGGGGTTGTCTGAAGGTTCTTGTTGGAGCTCGGCCTTTGGCTGAAAGAAAACGGGGGATGCATTGTGCATCCCCCGTCTTTGTTGCGGTTACGCTAGGTCAATAAATTTGGTGCTTATGATTTTGCCGTCTTTGACAAGCATTCTGGCCATGGTGGGGCCTCGGCTGCCTCTGGGGTAGCTGGCGCTACCGGGATTGAGGACCAGGCAGCGGCCTACTTGGGCTTCTTTGGTTACGTGGGTGTGACCGTTGATGGCTACGTCTACGGATCCCACCGGAAGGTCTTCGCGGTAGTGGGCTACGGCGAATTTGAGGCCTTCGTAGGTAAAGAGTGCAAGACGGTCTACATCGGGGCCGTAGTCGCGGTAGTAATCGTTGTTGCCCAAGACGGCCCGCACGGGGGCGATGGTGCATAGGTGCTCGTAGTCCATCTCTGACGTGAGGTCGCCGGCGTGGATGATCAGGTCTGCGCCCTCAAGCTCATCCAAGAGCGCAGGCGATAAATAGCCGTGGGTGTCCGAGATGAGGTCGATACGCTTGGCGCTTGCACTGTTCATGGGATCCCTTCCGCAAAAAACGATTCGGCAGATACATACAAAAAAGGCCCCACGGCTCCGCAGACGATGGGTCTACAGGGCTGCGGGGCCAGCGTGCTAGAGACTCAGGGCCTTCTTGAGCGGCACGACGCGGCGGCGAGAAACCGGCACGCGTTCGTCGACGCCCGTAATGCCCAGCTGGATGGCGCCCGAGGGCACCGTCTCGACGTCCGTGACGCACGCTAGGTTGACGATATAGCGGCGGTGAACACGGAAGAAGCCAAAGTCGCAGAGCTTGGCCTCAAACTGCGCCAGCGAGGTCGTCGACAAAAAGCGATCATCGACGGTATAGATGCAGGAGTAATCGTCCTTTGCCATGATAAAGCGGATGTCATCCACGGGAATGAGCACCTTGCGGCCGCCCTTTTCCACCGGGATACGCTCGATGGTCACTTTGCTGTCCGTAACCGGCTTGGCGCGTTGCATGACCTTCTCGATCGCGCGATCCAAGCGAGCTTCCTCGACAGGCTTCATCAGATAATCGACGGCATCGACGTCGAATGCCTCGACCGCATGGTCGCTATACGCAGTCACAAACACGATCGCCGGCGGATTTTTGAGCTTATGCAGCGCCTCGGCAAGTTGCAGGCCCGAGGCACCGGGCATCGAGATATCGAGAAACACGACATCCACGCGACTTTCCATAAGCATCTCGATGGCGGAGCGGACGCTCGACGCCTCCGTGATCGTGCCGATCTTGCCCGTTTGCTCGAGCAAGAAGCGAAGCTCCGAGCGAGCCGGCGCTTCATCATCCACAATCATCGCACGCAGCATAGGGATAAAACCTTTCGTCAACTAACTACGCCGGGCATCCGTCGCATGACGTTGAGCCCGTAGCCTTTTATTTTACTCTTGAATGTCAAAGATGCTCTCTGACAAATCAAGATGAAGAAGCACTTTGGTGCCCTTGCCCGGCGCCGATTCGACACGCGTATAGGAGTGCGGCCCAAAAAAGCGATGGATGCGCTCCGAAATATTGTGCATGGCCACACCGGCGCCGCCACCCTGGGGAGAGCTGGCGTCGGGACGGGCAGAGCGCTCGTCAAACAGTCTGGCGGCGGTACCCTCATCCATGCCCACGCCATTATCGGCCACGGCAATCAAGATTGCATCCTCGCCGTCTTGGTGAACGGTCACGTCGATCCTCAGGGCGTCGTCGTCGCCCATACCATGACGCACGGCGTTCTCGACAATCGGCTGGATCACGAACGCCGGCACCAGCGTATCTTCCACGTCCTCGGACACATCGAACGTCGCGAGCACGCGGTCCTCGCCAAAGCGGGCCTTCTCAAAGGTAAGGTAGCGCTTGGTCTGTGCGACCTCGCGCGAGACCGGAATAAGCGATCCCGAGTTGTCGAGCGTGGCACGATAGAACGATGAGAACTCACGAAGCAGTTCGCGGGCCCGCAGCGGGTCGGTGCGCGTAAACGATGCAATGGTGTTCAGCGTGTTGAACAGGAAGTGCGGGTTAATCTGCGCTTGCAGCGCACGCACCTCGGCGCGCGCCGTGAGTTCCTTTTGTACCTCGAGCTCGTGGATGGCGAGCTGTGTGGACAAGATCTCGGCAAAGCCCGAGGCAAGCGCGTACTGGGTACGGTCGACGGCGCGCGGGGTCTTGTAGTAGAACTTGAGCGTACCGACGGTACGATCGCCCACCTTGATGGGGGCGATAATGCCGGCGGGGACTTGGTTGTGCGAGCCGTCCGAGCCCACGACATCCACCATACGGTTGAACGACTGCACGATGCCATGTTCGATAACGTAGCGTGTGGCAAGCGTGTGGATGGGAGTATCGGGCAGCAGTTTTTCCTCAAACTCGCCCGCGCAGGCAAGCACGTTGTCCTCGTCGGTGATGGCCACCGTCATGGCGCGCGTCTCGGGCAAAATGCGCCGGCACACCAAACGCGCCGACTCCTGCGTCAGACCGCCCTTAATGTCCTCGAGCATGGCCGAGGCCACCGAGAGCGTCTCCTCGGTGTACTGGGAGCGCACCGAATCGGGATTGAGCGTCAAAAAGATAAAAATGCACAGAAAGATGCACAGCAGCGCGCAGGCAATCACCGTGGCGATCGGCTCGATACCGGTCACCAAGGCAAAAATAAAGTACACCAGCACGCAAATGGCGCAGGCAACGGCAATGATGCGAAAGATTGATATTGAACTATCGCGCTGGGCGCGGCGGTCGATCATTCGGCCCCCTCCAGGATACTGATCAGTTGTGCGTCACGCCAAAACCCGTCCATGATCTTGGGCCAAAAGCTCTGGAAACGCAGATAGCTTGCAGCGTTTTGGCGCGCATAGGCCTTTGCCTCGTCGATACCATGGCGCCAGATGCGCAGGTAGCCCTCATGCTCGCGGGTAAACACGCTGCGGACCATAGCGGTCTTGCGCACGCGGTCGTCGAGCTCGCGCGAAATCCACGGGCCCGGGTAGGGCATGAGCGATGCCGCCGTAACGGGAATGAGCTCCTTTTGATGCGCGGCGAATGTCAACTTGGCCCGTTCGTAGTACCAACGGTATACATCCTGCATAAAGCGCGGTGAGCGCTTTTCGGACTCCGGAGGCAGATGGCGCACGGTCCACTCGTTATCGAACCACACGTCGTAGCCAAACATGCGCATGTTAAAGAGGTAATCCAAGTCCTCGCCGCGGGTGATAAACGGGTCAAAGGCCACACGCGTAAAGGCGCGGGCGTGCAGGGCCATCAGGCCGCCGCACACGTAGTTGGAGCGCGAGATGCGGGTGCCCGAGAGCGCCTTTTTCATCCAACGGTTGAACTCGATGCGCTTGGTCCACCAACGATGGCAGATGCCCGCCTTGTCCGTAGGAGCCAACGGCGAGCCGTCGCGATCGTAGAAATAGCCGCTCTTGACCAAGATCGGCAAGCCCTGACGTGTCTGCTGCCCCAACGCATAGGTCGCGCGCTTCATAAAGTCGGCGTCGATGACAGTCTCATCGTCATCCAAAAAGATAACCGCGTCATGCCCCAGCACAGCGGCACAGGCCAGCCCCATGTTGCGGATGGCACCGTAGCCTCGCAGGCTCACGCACTCGCCCGAACCCTTGGGCGCGATCTGAGCAACCCGGTCTGCGATGCGCGAGGCCTGGGTGTTGGTGACAACGGTGACCTTGAGCGTAGGATGAGCGTCGACAATCTCGTGCACGCGCAGCGACACATCGGCTGTGGCAGAAACGGGACAGACCACCAAAAGGATGATGCGCGGGATGTCGCGCACCTGCTCAAGCGAGGCCAGGCAGCGGTCGAGTTCGGGATTGTCGGCGTTGAGTCGTGTCGAATGGTCATAGGTGCCAGGGGCGTTTGCGCGAGCGTCATCGCCCGCCCAATACGTTGGAATCACGACCGTGGCGTTCATGCCTTACCCTCCCTGCAACACAAAAACGGGACGCCGCCAAACACAGGCGACGCCCCGCGACCTAGCTGACTCCATCATACCCACTTGGGCTAATCATTGTTCGAAAGTCAGAATGTTTATTGCGGATAACCCCAAAAGAGTATCGCGGACAGGCACAATAGCCGCTCGCTCCTATGCGGCATGCCCCGCCGCCTGAGTCATGCGGGACAGGCGGACCAGCAGCATAAAGCCAACAACCAGCAGCACGCCAATGGAAAGGACGCCCAGCGACGGGTTGCCGGTCAGCGAGGTGACGACCGACACTAGAAAGGTGCCCATGACGCTTGCATAACGACCAAAGATGTCAAAGAAGCCATAGTACTCGTTGGATTTTTCTTTAGGGATAATGCGGCCAAAGTAGCTACGGCTGAGCGCTTGCACGCCGCCCTGGAACAGGCCGACCATAATGGCAAGCACCCAGAACTCAAAGGCGGTCTTTAGGAAGAACGCGGCGAACAGCACAATGCCCATGTAGGCGGCGACCGCCACCAAGATCATATTGAGCGTGCCCACGCGTCCGGCGAGCTTGCCGTAGATGATGGCGGACGGGAAGGCCACAAACTGCGTGACGAGCAGCGCCAGCACCAGCTGGGTCGAATCGATACCCAGAGCCGAGCCGTAGCTGGTTGCCATGGAAATGACCGTGTGCACGCCGTCGATGTAGAAGAAGAACGCGATCATGTAGACCAGCACGGTCTTGTTGTGGGCGATCTCGCGCATGGTGTGTCCGACCTCGGAGAACACACCGCCCACGATGTGGCCGATGGTGTCCTGGGGACCGCGCTCGCGACCGTACTTTTGCTTATAGGTGCGAATGAGCGGCAGGGTAAAGATGAGCCACCAGGCACCGGTGATGATAAACGACAGACGCGTTGCCAGCATGGTGGGGACGCCGAGAGCGGGGCCACCCATGATAAGCGCCAGGCAGATGATGAACGGTACGGTGGAACCGATGTAACCCCAGGCATAGCCCGAGCTGGACACGGCGTCCATGCGCTCGTCGGTGGTAATGTCGGGCAGCATGGCGTCGTAGAACGTCATAGAAGAGTTAAGGCCGATGGTGCACAGCACGTACACGGTCAAAAATGCCATGGCGGACATTGGGATAGCCTGCGCCAGGCAAAGGACCAGGCCCGTGAGGAAGGAGCCCAAGAAGAACTTGATCTTGTTGCCGGCGTAATCGGCAAGCGCGCCCAGAATGGGCATGAGCATGGCAATGACTAGCGAGGCGATCGTCTGCGCGTTGCCCCAAGCGACCACCAGGTCTGCCGAGGAAGCACCGGTATTGATGGCGTTAAAGTAGATGGGCACCACCGAGGTATTGAGCAGTACGAGGGCCGAGTTGCCCACATCGTACATAACCCAGTTACGCTCGAGCTTGGTGTATTTCATGGACAGGGCCCCTTCGTATTCGCCCGATATGCAGTTAGTTCATCGTACCCCAATTGTCCAGAGGCGCCGGTAAGGATTCGGCAAAGGGGCACGCACGAGCCCTACTCCTCGCGGTCGAACTCTTCGTCGGCGCCGAGCACGCGACCGCTGTAATTGACATGGTTGGTCACGGCTTCCATATCGCCGGTCTCGATAAAGCGGGCGACCGTGCACTCGTAATCGACCAGCGCGCGGTCAAAGACCTCGGGGAAACTCTCGTTCGAGACCTCGTCGGTAAAGGGGTTCTTCCATGCCAAGTGGCCCAGGTTGCCGGTACGCTCGGGCAGCTCGGTCGTCACACGGTGCGCAAGGCCGTCGAGCAGCGAATAATCGTGCACCAAGCCCTCGATCAGGGCAATCGCGCGCGTCTTGGCCGAACCGGCCGGCTCGATAGTGCGGTAGAGCAGCTGCATGTCGGCTACGGCGCCGGCGTACTCCCCCGCCGGGATGTCGATACCGTACACGCGCCCGGCGACGTAGCTCATCAGCACGCCGGCAACACGATTGATGCGGTCGGTCGTGACGATCTCGCCCGCCGGCGGATAATCCTCGACCGTTGCCCCATCGCGCTTGAGCTGCAGCATCAGCACGTCCAGGTCGCTTTCGAGCACGGCGTGAACTTGGCTGCCCGAAGCCTCGAGCTCGGGATCGGAGTCCACAATGCCAAACTGCTGCTCGTAGACAAAGGGGTGGGCATTGCGGTCGAGCACATAGTGCGACAGCAGGCCCAGCGCAAAGGCGCGACCCAGGTTGGCATCGCGCGGTTGCAGGTGCGACACGCCGTCGCGCAGACACGAGAACTGGCGCGACATACGCGAGCGGTGCATGACCTGAGCAAGCAACGTGCAATCGGAAACGCGCGGCGTGAGCATGTGGAAGAAAAACGGGTCGGGGCCCTGGTTGCCCAGGATAAAGGCAATACGCTCCTCGTCGGACGTGATAACGCCCTGCGGAAGACGGTCGATGCTTTCCTCGCCAAACAGATGATGCGTAATGAGCGCAGGCATAATGATCCTTTCGATTTCATTCGATGCCACCCATTATGCCCACCGCGCGCCCGTGCCAAACCTGCGGCGGTAAACGGTGGCGTGCGGACCGCTTACGCAAGCCCCAGGTGCGTCTTAACCTCGGCGGCGCGACGGCGGGACACGGGCACCGTCGAGGTCACGCGATCGAGCCTGAGCTCCATCAGGCCCGTGGAGCCGATCTCGACATTGTGCACGTCTTCCAAATTGACCAGATAACTGCGGTGGACACGGATAAAGCCCTCGGAGGCCAGGCGCCGCTCGAGCGAGGAAATCGACTCATTGATCAGGTATGTTCCCTCGGCGCAGACGGCGTTGCAAAAATCGGCGCGTGCCTCAAAGTAGCAGACATCCGCCACGGGAATGAACACCTTTTTACCCCCACGATCCACCGTCAGGCGCAATGGCTGGCTCGGAGCATGGACGACACGGCGAGCGCCCAGAGCGGTCTCGATCTTGTCGAGTGCCTTTGACAGGCGGGCATCCTCGACTGGCTTGACGATGTAATCGACGGCATCGAGGTTATAGGCATCGGCCGCGAACTCTGCAAACGCCGTCACAAACACCACCACCGGCGGCGTCTTTAGGTTTTGCAGGGTCTCGGCTAGCTCAATTCCCGAGCGGCCGGGCATCGTGATATCCAAAAACAGCACGTCGGGCTTGTTCGACAGAATCGACTCCACGGCCTCGGTGACATTGCCCGCCTCGGCAATCTGTCCCACACGTGCATCCTTTTCCAGCAGATAACGTAGCTCAGCCCTAATAGGAGGCTCGTCATCAACCACCAAGATGTTCCATCCCTCGGACATATGCGCTTCCCCTCTTTTTTCTCTCAATCCAACCGCGCGCTACACCTTCATCGGCGCCGGCTCATGCGGCTCGCCGTTCAGCTCGACGATGACCTGCGTCCCCACGCCCTCCTGGGACTTCACGCGCATGCCAGAATCTTCCCCGTAAAAGAAATGGATGCGCTGAAGCACGTTGAAGAGCGCCAGGCCGCAGCCTCGCTTGATGGAGCCGTCGGCGGTAATGCTCTCGGGCTCCTCTCGGCGATGCTGCTCAAACAGGTGCGCGCAGACTTCTTCGCTCATACCGATGCCGTCATCTTCGACGATGATCTCCAGACCGTCATCGGTCTCAAAAGCCCCAACACGAATAGAAAGCGGCTCGGTCTCGCGCTGGGCATGCTTGATGCAGTTTTCGAGCAGCGGCTGTAAGATAAACGGCGGCACCATGCTGTCGCGCACCTCAAAGTCGATGTCGACCGAAACGCGCAGACGGCCGTCGCCATACCGGGCCTGCATAAGATTGATATAACGAGTGCCCTGTTCCACCTCATGCTCGAGCGTGGTGAGCGTATCGGAGTCAGAAAGCGTCTGACGATAGTAATTGGAAAAGTCGATCAGCAGCGATCGCGCCTTGTCGGGCTCGGTTCGCACGAGCGACACGATAGTGCTGATGGTATTGAACAGAAAATGCGGGTCGACCTGCGACTGCAGGGCGCGCAGCTCCACGCGGGCCGTA
The DNA here is from genome assembly GCA_900556875.1 of uncultured Collinsella sp. GTDB lineage: Bacteria > Actinomycetota > Coriobacteriia > Coriobacteriales > Coriobacteriaceae > Collinsella. Next base: position 38,939 of record USQQ01000005.1, on the reverse strand, counting down.
AGCTCGTCCTGGCGCTCGAGCTCAAAGCTGGCGAGCTGCGTGGAAATGAGATCGGCAAAGCCCGAGGCTAACGCCGTCTGGCGCATATCGATGCTGCTCAGGCGGGGATAGTACAGCTCGAGCGTACCCACGCAATGCCCGCGCACGGTAAGCGGTGCGACAATACCGGCGCGCAGGCGGGGAAAATAGCCACCCGTCTCATTGGAGGTGTCACGCGAAAACACGCTCTGCTCGCCCGTCTCAATCACACTGAGCGTGGTCTCGAGCACGACCGGGGTGCCGGCGGGACACTTTGTCGAATCCTCGCCCCAACTTGCCAACACCTGCTTGCCGTCGGTGAAGCAGATGGCCGAGGCGATAGTTTCGGACAGAATGATTTTGGAGGCGCCCAGGGCAGCTTCGGGCGTAAGGCCACGCGACGTGTAGGCGAATATTTTTGATGCGATGGCGAGTGTACGGTCGGTTGCGCTCGATGTGAGGTCGTCGGGGACCACAAAGACATACGAGAAAAAGAAGCACAGCATGACCAGGCCGGCAATAACGACAACGCCCGGAACGGGATTGGGATTATCGGTTAAATCCCAGATAAGCAACAGGATAAGCGCCGGAACGACAACACCGAGCAGGATGGCCTGGACCACATGCTGGGCCGTACGAAAGACCTTGGTAGAGTTGTAGCTCTTGACCAGAATCAGCCTGTTTAAATCCACCGTCATCCCCTCTTGTCCGTAGCACCCATAGCAATAAAGAGGGCCGCAAGCGACCCTCTCCATTGCATTATGCAATCAAAAACTGTGTTTTACATCAAGCCATCGACAAACGGTATCTTAGGCGCTGTATTTGTTAGCCTCACCAAAAGTTCCGGCCTCGACGATCCAGCCGTCCTTCATGATGACGTCCATGTTGTCGGTGTTGAGCACGTGGATGTCGGCGGCGACGTCACCGTTGACGACCAGCAGGTCGGCGCACTTGCCGGCCTCGATGGAACCGGTCTCGTCCTCGATGTGGCACATCTTGGCACCGTTGAGGGTGGCGCAGGTGATGGTCTCGACCGGGGTGAAGCCGATCTTGTCGACAAACTCGTACATCTCCTCGATGGAGCAGGTGCCGTACGGGGTGACGAAGGAGAAGGAGTCGGAGCCGATCGTCATGACGACACCGCGCTTCTTGGCCTCGCGCAGGCAGTCGTAGTTGCGCTGCAGCTCCTTCTCGACCAGGGTGCCCTCGTACTTGTCGTGCAGCTCGGGGACGTAGACGGGCGGATAGGTGGCGTACCAGGTGGGCAGGAAGGCGATCGTCGGCGTGAAGAAGGTGCCCTGCTCGGCCATGAGGTCCATGGTGCGCTCATCGATATCGAAACCGTGGATCAGCTGCTCGCAGCCAAAGCGGACGGAATCGTAGGCAGCGGCGTGGTTGTTGTAGCAGTGGCTCCACACGGGGATGCCGACCAACTTGGCCTCTTCGATCACGGCCTGGATCTCCTCGGAGCAGTAGTGCTGGTCGCGACCGGAGTCCCAGCGCCAGATGCCGCCACCGGTAGCCCAGATCTTGATGGCATCGGGGTTCTCGCGCAGGCGACGACGGACGGCCTTACGCAGATCCCAAGGACCGTCGACCTGATCGCCCCAGGGGTGCGATTCCTTGTTGAGCTCCTGGCTGCAGTGGTGGGAGTCACCGTGACCGGCAACACGGCAGAAGCCGAGTCCGGTGGCCAGAACGCGCGGGCCCTTGAAGACGCCCTTGTCGATGCAGTCGCGGATCTGGATACCAAAGCGGCCGATCTCGCAGACGGTGGTGAGGCCGTGGGTGAGGCAGTCGTAGGCCTGCTTGACGGCGACGGCCTGCTTCTCGAGGAGCGGCTGCATAACCCAATCGGTGTCATCGTCGGTCAGGTTGCCCGAGAAGTGCAGGTGGGTGTCGATCAGACCGGGAAGGACGGTCTTGCCGGCGGCGTCGATAACCTCAACGCCCTCGGGAAGGTCCTGCATAGTGCCGGCGTACTCGATCTTGCCGTTGTCGTCGACGAGAACGAGGGAGTTCTCGACCGGCTCGGCACCGGTACCGTCGATGAGCTTGCCGCCAACGATTGCATACTTAGTGGACATGGTTCCTCCTTATGGATCCATATAGTGGGCGAGGCCGTGTTGGGTTAAGGCCTCACAAAGCTACCCAAGTGGTGCCGGGTTCGGTGCGCGGGAGAGAGGATTCCGCGCACCCGATCCGCCCCGGCCAGGCGTTACTTTTTGCGGGAATTGGTGAAAGCCATGAGGGCCAGGCCAATGGCCAGCCAGCCGATCACGATGCTCCACTCCACCATGTTGAGGGAGGCGGGAGAGAACGGGATCACGAGCAAGCCGATGATGACGGCGCAGGCAGCGACAGCGAGGCAGATGCCAAACTTGCCGCCGGGCACCTCGTAGGGACGAGGCAGGTCGGGCTCGGTGAAGCGCATGCGCAGGCAAGCGAGGGCGACCATGCCGCAGGAGAAGATGAAGGCGAGAGCCGACACGTTGGTCAGAGGGATGAGCATGTTCTTGCCCAGGAACGGACCGACGACGGTGATGACGCCCAGAACGACGCAGGCGAGCTTGGGAGCGCCGGACTTGGGATCGACCTCGGCGAACTTCTCGGGCAGCTGGCCCTTTCGGCCCATGGCGAGCATGATGCGGCTCGTGGCGCCGTAGAAGGAGTTCATCGGGCCCATGGGTCCAAGCGTGGCGATGACGAGCATGGCCAGGTACAGGAGCATGTTGATGCCCTTGAGGCAGGCCAGCGCGGGAACCGGGCTCTTAACAAACTCATGCCAGTCGAGGATGGTGCCGAACGAGTAGATGCAGACCATGTAGAAGCCGCCGGCGGCCAGCAGGGCCAGGGAGATGATCTTGCCGAACTTGTTCCAGTTGAGGCCCTCGGCTGCTTCCTCAGCCTGCTGAGGAATAGTATCGAAGCCGGCGTAGAAGAACGGGGTCAAAACCAGGACCGACACGATGCCGGCGAACAGGCTGGTGCCCTCGGTAGCGGGCTTGCCGCCGCCAGCACCTGTGACCTGGGAGAACACGGGCATGGCGTGTTCCGGCGAACCGGTGAACAGCGAGACACCCATGGCGAGCAGCATGCCGCAGAGCAGAGCCTTGGTCAGGAAGGCCTGGAGCTTGGCGGCCGAGCTGGCACCGCGGAAGTTGAGGAAGATGACGTAGACTGCAAAGCCGAGCGCGATTAGCGTCGGGAACAAGTAAACGTCGGCGCCCAAGATGGTGTAGAGCTTGACGGCGCGCAGCCACTCAAGACCGGGCAGGCTGCCGAACATCTCGGACACGAGGGTCGAAATGGCGATGGCCTCCCACGGGCACAGGATGCCGTTGCCCAGGGCCAGAAGCCAACCGGTGATGTAGCTCAGCGTACGGCCAAAGCTACGGTCGACATACTCGACGATGCCGCCCGAGATGGGGATAGCAGCCGTGAGCTCACCGAAAACAGCTCCGACGGGCACGAGGAAGATTGCACCCAAGAGGAATGCGATCATAGCGGGAACGGGACCACCGCCCACGACCATCCAGTCGCCGACCTGCAGGACCCAGCCAGTTCCGATGATGGCACCGAAACCGATGGTGAAGAAGTTCCAGAGCGAAAGCGTTTTCTTCATGCCGCCGTTACCTTCGACTGCAACTTCTGCGTTCTTGTCCGCCATTGTTCCCCTCCTTTCCTTATTGACGCCTCTTTGGCGTCACCCCTTGCGCGGTCTGTTTTACCGCGCGCTTTTATTTCGTGGCTTTAAGATACGGCCTTGGCACAGCAGCGCCGCTTGCGACTCGACCGAAGGCAGAACTGCAAAACGAGCGGCGCTGTTTTTGGGACGAACGGCGCGGTTTGCCACTCATTGTTGCCGCCCGTCCGACGGGCGTACGCTCATCGGACGCATATAGAGATGTTTTTGAAGCCGTGCGTTTTGCGCCTTTCGTACCGTTTACCGAGCTTTTGACGCGCAGACCCATTTGTTGCACATCTTTTTTGTAGGATAGACAGGTTATACATGAGACAAGGCGGTACGAATGGCATACGGATACAACGACGGTGATCAACGGCGACAAAGCGTTCGCCTTGCTGGCCGCACCACGCCGACGCCTAGAAGTGCCACGAGCAGCAATCCGCAACGCCCTCAAGAGCAACCCAGGCCTTCGTCTCGGCAGCAGACAAGCAGAACACGGCAGAGTGACTGTCCGAGCACGGGCACAAGCGCGCAGCAAGATAGCCGCCTGGGCGCGCGCACTCGACAGCGCCAGGCCGAGGTTCCGCAACTGCGCCGCAACGGCGCACGTCAGTCCGGCATCCATATCAACCGCTTCTTTTCGCATTCCCAAGGCGGACGCGACGGCAAGCCCTACCGCTCGACATCGTACGTGAATGCCCCCGCCCTTCCGGCTCGTCGACTTTGCCTCGCACTGTGCTCTATCCTCATCTGTCTGGTCTTTGTGCTTATGAGCTCCTGTATGTCCCACGGCTCGGCCGGCCTTGAGCCCACCGCCGAGGACAAGCTGCTCAAGGCCCCCGTCGCGCCCGGTTATTCTTTCGCCTTTTCGACCCCGCGCTCGCAATGGCAAGCCGGCACGATGCCCCATATCTATCAGATCGACCCTGCGTGGTCGGAGCTGCCTTACGCCGGCGGCACCATCCGCCAAAATGCATGCGGGCCCACGTGCCTCACCATGGTCTATATCTTTAAGACGGGACGCACCGATATGACCCCCATCGATATGTGCGCGCTTTCCGAGGCGGGCAACTACGCCCCCACCGGTGCAACCGAATGGTCGTTTATGACGAGCGGCGCGTGGCAGTTGGGACTTAACGGAACGGAGCTCCATAACGATCGTGACTCGATGACTCAGGCACTGCGTTCGGGAGCGCCCGTCATCGCCGCCGTTCGGCCGGGCACCTTTACCAACGTCGGCCACTACATTGTGCTTTACGGTATTGACGACGCCGACCATATTGAAGTCTTCGATCCCAACTCGGCCAGCCGCAGCGCCCGCCGCTGGGGTGTCGTAGAGGTCCTTAACGAAGTCGAAGCCATGTGGGCCTACTACTAGTCATTGGGGACAGACTTAATTGAGTGGTCTCTGGATGCCCGGAACTGCTGGCACGGAAAGCGCACCCCGCTTTGAAGTTCGATAGCGGGATGCGCTTTCCGTTAGCGGCCTGTTTGGGAAACTGGGGGCCATTTTTCGGGCAACTTCAGGGATGATTTTTCCGGTTGAGGGCCCCGGGGAAACTGTACCCCATTTTGGACGCTCATTGTGGGATGCACTTTCCGCAGTTGATTGGTGCTACTCATTTAAGTCTGTCCCCAATGACTACCGATAGCAAAAGCCCCGCAGCCGGAGCGGACTGCGGGGCTCATGAAGAGAGGCTAGTTTGTGGGCGTCTTGCCTGGCGCCCACGGGAGAGGCAACGGAGTAGGGACTACTCGTGGATGCGGGTACCGGAGAGGCCGGCCATGGTCTCGGCGGCCTTGTCCAGGGCGCCGATGATGCAGGTGCGGCCCTTGCGGGAGCGGGCGAACTTGATGGCGGCGCGGACCTTGGGCTCCATGGAACCCTTGCCGAACTGGCCCTCGTCGGCCAGGCGCTCGGCCTCGTCGGCGGTGATGTCCTCGAGCTCCTCCTGGTTGGGCTTGCCAAAGTTGATGGCGACGTGCTCGACGGCGGTCAGCAGGAACAGGACGTCGGCGTCGCAGTCCTCGGCCAGCAGCTCGCCGCCCAGGTCCTTGTCGATGACGGCGGGAACGCCCTTGTAGCAGCCCTTGTTCTCGTAGTCGCGGACGACGGGGATGCCGCCGCCACCGCAGGCGATGACGATGAACTCGTTGTCGAGCAGGTTGAGGATGGAGTCAGCCTCGACGATCTTCTTGGGATCGGGAGAAGCGACGACGCGACGCCAGCCGCGGCCGGAATCCTCGACGAAGACCTTGGAGGGATCCTCGGCCATGAACTCCTTGGCCTGCTCCTCGGTGTAGAAGGGGCCGATCGGCTTGGTCGGGTTCTTGAACGCGGGATCATCCGGATCGCACTCGATCTGGGTGACGACGGTGGCGGCGTGCCAACGCTTATAGCGCTTGTGCATCTCGCGGCCGATGCCCTGCTGCAGGTGATAACCAATGTAGCCCTGGGACATGGCGCCGCACTCGGGCAGCGGCATCTCGGGGGTACCGATGGCATCGTGGGCAGCGGCGAAGGCGTTCTGGATCATGCCGACCTGCGGGCCGTTGCCGTGGGTGATGATGATCTCGTTGCCCTGCTCGATGAGGCCGAGGAGGGCGTGGGCGGTGTTGCTCACGGCCTCGATCTGCTCGACGGGGTTGTTGCCGAGGGCGTTGCCGCCGAGGGCGACGACGATGCGGTCGGGCTTACCAAGAGGCTTAGACATTGCTGGAATCCTTTCTGTAAAAGGCCTACAACCCATTAATAACCCGCGTCCGTGCAATACGCGAGTTTATTAAGGTTTATATTCTCTTTATCGCTCATTTTATTCATTTTGAAAATAGTTTAACGGTGAACGGTCGTTTTTACCCGCTCAGCGTAAAGAAGCCCAGCTCACACATGTTTACGTCATCTACGTGCGACTTTATTTAATTAGAGCAGAGATTAGGCTGGATTATGCAAACTATATCTTTGCTAAACACATAACGGACACTGCAATTATTTACTCGCACTATACGAGATTCTATGCACTTGCAAGACAAGTATGCACCCCTGCAATAACACGGGGCTTTTCATCCAACAAAAGGGATAGCCAATCGCGCTTCACTTTGCGGCAAGCGATTGTGAGTTCGCAGTATGGAACTTTACCGTCGGATACTGCATGAACGCCGCTGATGCCCTTTCGCTCCTGCCCACCCAAGCAGCCGAGAACGCTAACGGCGTCCCCAGCGTTTTCGCATGGCACCGCGCCGACTCGATGGCTTTGAGACCTAAGCGAATCTTTGCTATCTGCCAATTTTTGTACGATTTGGGTCAAATCTATTTGCCAGTTTTTGTATGATTATGGGCAAATCTATTTGCCAATTTTTGTCAATGGGGTGTTTTAATGCTACGCCGTAAGGTCACTGACAGGCTTTTGAGCTGGAAGAACGACTCCGATAAAGCGTTACTTGTTACCGGTGCGCGTCAGATTGGCAAGAGCTATGCGATTCGCGCGTTTGGTAAAGACAACTACGCGTCGTATTTTGAGGCCAATTTGCTGCTCGATGCCGAGGCAAGAGATGTGCTCATTGGCGCTAAGAACGCCGTTGACTTTATCAACCGCGTGGCCCTTCTTGCGGATGCACCGCTTGTTGAGGGAGATACGCTTATCTTTGTCGATGAAATACAGGAGTATCCGCAGATCGTCACGCTCATGAAGGCGTTGGTCGAGGACGGGCGCTTTAGCTATGTCTTCTCGGGGTCTATGCTTGGGACTGAGTTTAAGGGGATCTCTTCTTTTCCGGTGGGGTATGTCGAGCACATTGTTATGCGCCCGATGGATTTTGAAGAGTTTTGTTGGGCAAACAGCGTCAGCGAGAATGTGCTTGCCGGTATTCGCAGCTGCCTTGTCGAGAAGCATCCTGTCGAAAACTATATTCATGAGGCGATGCTCAAAAACTATAGAGCATATATCGTTTGCGGCGGCATGCCGGAGGTCGTTCAGAACTATATTGATTCGGGTTATTCGCTCGTGAGCACACGTGCGCTTCAAACTCAGCTGGTCGATCAGTACAAAAGCGATATCTCAAAATATGCATCGACTCGAGCGTTTAACGTTCGGTCGATTTTCGAGCAAATTCCCGTTCAGCTTGAGGCGGAGTCTCATCGCTTTGTTGTTTCGTCTCTGGGTGAGGGAGCTCGCCTTAAAAAATATGAACAGGATTTCCTGTGGCTTGTTAACGCAGGTGTTGGATTGATGGTCGCCAGGGTGACGGAGCCACGGAGTCCCCTCAAGAGGACGGAGAAAACGACAGCCTTCAAACTATACGAGTCTGATACGGGCATGCTAGCATCGCGGTACCCCGGCAGCACTGCACGCGCCGTCTACCTTGACATGAAAACTCCCAACCTCGGCGGCCTCTATGAGAACGTGGTCGCACAGGAACTCGTTGCCCTCGGAGCAGATACGTGGTACTACCAAACGCGTGAGGTCGGTGAAGTCGACTTTGTAATCGAAGGTGCCCGCGGGCATGTTGTCCCAATCGAAGTCAAATCGGGCAAGAAAGTTCGAGCACATGCAGCCCTCGACCGTTTGATGAGTGTGGGCGAGTACAAAATTCCCGAGGCCGTTGTGCTGAGCCACGAAAACCTTTGCAAAGAGGGCAAGGTCCTTTACGTTCCAATCTATATGACATTCTGTCTCGATGAGTTTATGGAAAAGGACGACCCCAACAACGATTTCTCGTTTGCACCCATATCTCTCTAGGTCATCTGAGTCCGCAAGCCAGCCCCCACGCCCAAAGTACTGCGCCTTTCGCGCCAAAGGCGCGAAACAGCGACCGGGACAAGGCACCCCATCAGCCACGTCCTTCATCCAGCCCCACAATCCGAGGACGTAGTCGTAGCAGGATCTGAGGGCTGACCTTCGCGGACACTCCGCAGGACGAAAGAACCCCCGCCGCACGTTGTGCGCAGCGGGGGTTCTTTCATGTCCGAGGACGTCCGCGAAGGTCAGCCCTCAGATCCTGCGGTGGGAGACTTAGGCCTCGTTGTACACCGTCTTGAGCTTCAGCAGGTGAGCGTAGCGATCCATAGCGGCCTGCTCGTTCTCCTTGAAGAGCTCCTCGGCGCGCTCGGGGAAGGAACGCGTCAGCGAAGCGTAACGGGCCTCGTTCATCAGGAACTCCTGATAACCGCCCGCGGGCTCCTTGGAATCGAGCGAGAACTTCTTGCCGGCAGCAGCCTCGGGGTTGAAGCGGAAGAGGTTCCAGTAACCGCACTCGACAGCCTTCTTCATCTCGGCCTGGCAGTTCTGCATGCCGCCCTTCTTGATGGAGTGCATCTCGCAGGGGCTGTAGCCGATGATGAGGGACGGACCGTCGTAGGCCTCGGCCTCGTGAATGGCCTTGAGGGTCTGAGCCGGGTTGGCGCCCATGGCGACCTGCGCCACGTAGACGTAGCCGTAGCTCATGGCAATCTCGGCCAGGGACTTCTTCTTGGTCACCTTACCGGCAGCGGCGAACTGAGCGACCTGGCCCAGGTTCGAGGCCTTGGAGGCCTGACCGCCGGTGTTGGAGTAGACCTCGGTGTCGAAGACGAAGACGTTGACATTGTGGCCAGAAGCCAGGACGTGGTCCAGGCCACCGAAGCCGATGTCGTAGGCCCAACCGTCGCCGCCGAAGATCCAGAAGGACTTCTTGGTGAGGTAAGCCTTGTCGGCGAGGATCGCCTTGGAAGCGTCGCAGCCGCACTTCTCGAGCTCGGCAACGTAGGCAGCGGCAGCGGTCTTGGAGGCCTCGGCGTCATTGACGGAGTCGATCCAAGCCTGGCCGGCGGCCTTGAGCTCATCGGACGGGCCATCGGCAGCGATGATGTCCTGGGTAGCGGCGATCAGCTTGTGCTGAACGGCCTCGTAGCCGACGGCCATGCCCAGACCGTGCTCGGCATTGTCCTCGAACAGGGAGTTGTTCCACGCCGGGCCGTGACCGTCCTTGTCCTTGCAGTAAGGAGCGGTGGCAGCGGGGTTGCCCCAAATGGAGGAGCAGCCGGTGGCGTTGGAGATGAACATGCGGTCGCCGGCGACCTGGGTCACCAGACGTGCATAGGCGGTCTCGGCGCAGCCGGCGCAGGAGCCGGAGAACTCTAGGTAGGGCTGCTTAAACTGGCTGCCCTTGACGTTGGCCGCGATGAGCTCCTTCTTCTCGGAGACGTTCTCGACCATGTAGTCCCAAACGGGCTGCTGGTCCATCTCCTGCTCGGTGGGAACCATCTCGAGGGCGCCCTTGGGGCAGACCTTGACGCAGTTGGTGCAGCCCATGCAGTCGAGCGGGGACACGGCCATGGTGAACTTCATGCCCTTGGCCTTGGGGCCCATAGCGTCGAGCGTGCGGGTAGCCTCGGGCGCGGCGGCAGCCTCGTCCTCGGTCATCGCGAACGGACGGATGGTGGCATGCGGGCACACGTAGGCGCACTGGTTGCACTGGATGCACTTGGTCTCGTCCCAGTGGGGAACGACCACGGCGACGCCGCGCTTCTCGTATGCGGAGGCGCCCAGCTCAAACTGGCCGTCGGCGCAATCGATGAAGGCGGAAACAGGCAGGCTGTCGCCGTCCATGCGATCGATGGGCTCGAGCAGGTTCTTGACCTGCTGGGCGATAGTGGACTTGGTCTCCTCGGAGAGCTCGACGGGGGCGGCATCCTCGGCAGTAGCCCAGTCGGCCGGAACCTCGAACTTACGGAAGGCGGTAGCGCCGGCATCGATGGCCTTGTGGTTGGCGTCGACGATAGCCTGGCCCTTCTTCATGTAGGACTTGGTAGCCGCGTCCTTCATGTACTGCAGGGCATCCTCGGCGGGCAGGACCTTGGCCAACGCGAAGAAGGCGGACTGGAGCACCGTGTTGGTGCGCTTGCCCATGCCGACCTTGGCCGCCAGGTCGATAGCGTCGATCAGGTAGACGTTGACGTTGTTGTTCGCGATGTAGCGCTTGGCCACGGCGGGCATGTGCTCGGCGAACTCCTCGTCGCTCCACTGGCAGTTGACCAGGAAGGTGCCGCCCGGCTTGACGTCGCGGACCATCTTGAAGCCCTTAACGATGTAGCTGGGGTTATGGCAGGCGACAAAGTCGGCCTTGGTCACGTAGTACGGCGAACGGATCGGGGAATCACCAAAGCGCAGGTGCGAGACGGTGACGCCGCCGGTCTTCTTGGAGTCGTACTGGAAGTAGGCCTGGACGTACTTGTCGGTGTGGTCGCCGATGATCTTGATCGAGTTCTTGTTGGCGCCGACGGTACCGTCGCCACCCAGACCCCAGAACTTGCACTCGATGGTGCCGGGGGCTGCGGTGTTGGGCGCATCCTCGGCCTCGGGCAGGCTCAGGTTGGTCACGTCATCGACAATGCCGATGGTGAACTCACGCTTGGGCTCGTCCTTCTTGAGCTCCTCGAAGACAGCGAACGCGGACGCGGGAGGCGTGTCCTTGCTGCCCAGACCATAACGGCCGCCGACAACCTTGATGCCCGTCTTGCCAGCCTCGTAGAGAGCGGAGACGACGTCCTGGTAGAGCGGCTCGCCGATGGAACCCGGCTCCTTGGTACGGTCCATGACGGCGATCTTCTGGACGGTCTCGGGGAGAACGTCGACGAAGTGCTTGATGGAGAACGGACGGAACAGACGAACCTTGACCAGGCCGACCTTCTCGCCGTGAGCGTTGAGGTAGTCGATGACTTCCTCGAGCACGTCGCAGAAAGAGCCCATGCACACGACGACGCGGTCGGCATCGGGAGCGCCGTAGTAGTTGAACAGGCCGTAATCGGTGCCGAGCTTCTCGTTGATCTTCTTCATGTAGCCCTCGACGACGGCGGGAAGCTCGTCGTAGACCTTGTTGCAGGCCTCACGGTTCTGGAAGAAGATATCGCCGTTCTCATGGCTGCCGCGGGTGTGCGGGTGCTCAGGGTTGAGCGCATGGTCGCGGAAAGCCTGGACGGCGTCCATGTCGCACATCTCGGCAAGATCCTTGTAGTCCCACATGGCGACCTTCTGGATCTCGTGGCTGGTGCGGAAGCCGTCGAAGAAGTTAAGGAACGGGGTCTTGCCCTCGATGGCGGCAAGGTGAGCCACCGGCGAGAGGTCCATGACCTCCTGGACGTTGCCCTCGGCGAGCATGGCGAAGCCGGTCTGACGACAGGCCATGACATCGGAGTGATCGCCAAAAATGTTCAGGGCGTGGGAAGCGACGCAACGCGCGGAGACGTGGAAGACGCCCGGGAGCTGCTCGCCCGCGATCTTGTACATGTTCGGGATCATCAGGAGCAGACCCTGAGAAGCCGTGTAGGTGGTGGTCAGAGCACCGGCGCCCAGCGAACCGTGAACGGTACCGGCTGCACCTGCCTCGGACTCCATCTCGACGACCTTGACCGGGGTGCCGAAGATATTCTTGCGACCCTGGGCCGCCCACTGGTCGACATGGTCGGCCATCGGGCTGGACGGCGTAATGGGATAGATTCCCGCTACCTCGGTGTACGCATACGAAACATATGCGGCCGCCTCGTTGCCGTCCATAGACTTAAACTTACGCGCCATATACCCCTCTCCTCTCATATAGGTATACAGGCCCCGGCGATCGCCGGGATGTTGGCGTGATGGGATTTACGCTGTTGCTTCCAATCATCTGGCAGGCAGGCTCAGCAGCAGGTACATGGCGTGGAGAGAAGACATGCCGAGGCGAGGGGCAGCTGATGCGCCCTACAGGCCCGACCGCCCGTCTTGCACATGACCGAGCGCCGCAAAGGCCGCATGCCGGATGCTCCCGGGCACGCCCCGGCGATGGGAAGCGCCCGCAACGGAAATCCGCATGCGGGTTTATTGTACCCCGCCGTCAAGTGTAATTTCGGCAAATATAGGCGGGCGGTAAAGGTTTACCTCGGGTGACTGCCGGGAGCAAAATGATCCCTTGGGGACGGAGGGACCATTTGGCGGGACTGGCTAGAGGGCACCGAAGAGGATGGCGTAGGTAGTGGATTCGCCGAGCTTGAGCTCGTCGCCGGGATTGAGTTGGGCGGAACGGCCGGGCTCGACCTGAATGCAGACGCGCGTGGCCCCGTTTACCACCACGGTTCCGTTGGTAGACGACAAGTCCTCGACGTGCCAGATATTTTGAGCATCGCACCAGATATGGGCATGGCGGGCCGAGACATCGTCGCCGACGTCGGTAATATCGCCCTCACCAGTGGCCAGCGCGCCAATCTCAACACCCTGCTCGCTCGGCTGAATCCAACGCGGGGCGCTCACGACAAAACTGTTTTGCACGCGCAGCAAGCCCAAGGGATGCGCCGGGGCGGGTTCGCGCTCGCCCGCGGTCATCGACATGCCAAGCGAACGCGGCGTGGAGGTGCCTCCGCCACAGGTCGCGTGCGCGTAGTCGATGGCATAGTTCACCGAGGACCGCACATCCGCCGAACAACCGACGGCGACAAACAGCACCAGCACGGCCTCGGCGCGCTCGGCGGGCATGAGTTCCGCCGCCTGGGACAGGCGATCGAGCGCGTTGCGATAGAGATTCGTGTCCTGGTGGCACTCTTCGAGCGCGCGTACCATCGGTTCACCTGCAGGGCCGCACACCATATTGATCACAGCCGTGGAGTCCATGGGATTGCGCTGGCGCAGGGCCAGTTGCGACATAATACGCGCAGCCGAGGTACCGTATTCGGCAAAGTAGCGCTGCTGAAGCGTGCCGACCGGCGCGCGAACGATAAAGCGGGAAACCCAAGAGCGATCGGCGGCTCGGCTCTGCGGGCTGCGGCCGTCGGCGAGCGGACGGGACGAAAGCACCAAGCCGCACAGCTCGATATGGCTCAAATGCGCCGCGCGCTTAAAGATGTCAAACATGGCCCCGCATGGGGTGAGCTCAACTTGAGGTGCCATGACCTAGGCCTCCTTGGTCGTAGAAATAGAATCGGACGATACTTCGACAGGTCCGCCAAAAGTACGGGCAGCTGCGGCTCCACCGGCAAGCGGAGTCGCCATCTGGACTTTTGTGCGTCGCGGTGCCGAAACGGGAAGTTCAAAGGCAAAGCCCATCGCAAGCAAAAACCACGTAAGCGTATAGGTTGCAACCAGAGCGGCAACAAGGCCGCCCATCACGGCGCGTTGGGAAAATACGCTACATGCAGCCACAACCAGCACCGGAACCTCGCAGGCAGAAAGCGCAAGCACACCCTGCAGGAAGCCCGAGCGCCGATTGCGCGCAAGTGCCCCCGCGACAACGCCGGCTATGCCTGGCAGCGCCAACGCCAGTGCGGCAATAATACCCGGTATCGACCCAGACCACACGAGCGATCCCAAAGTCGCCGTCACGCGAGCGCCCGACGCCAGCAGCGCGGCCGAAACCACGACCACAGCCCAAACCACGCCACAGACGACCGCCGCGCCGACCATCAGCGCGCGACGAACCGCGCGGCCAGACGCATCCATGGGGCACGGCGTGAGCGGCTCGCCGCGGAGCGAACGACCGACATTTTGCGCATAGTGGTCACAAAACGCCGAGAGCGCCGCCTCGACCGCCGCCGGCTCGGGACGATCTTTTTGATGGCTGGACAGACAGGCCATCACCACGTCGAACAGCTGGGCATCGACAAACGCCAGCGCATCGCGTAGCTCCTCGGAATCCGGCTCAAGCCCCAGCTGCTGGGCCTGCTCGGCCGCGGCGAGCGCCACATCGGGCTCACGACGAAGCAGCTGAGTCAAATCGCAACCGGGCGCATGGGCACCAATGGGATAGTCGGGCCGCGTGTCCATCTTGAGACGGTAGGGGCTGGCGATGTCGCGCGTCTTTTTGCGCGAACCCGAGGTGCCCGAAGCGCTCGGCGCGGCTTCGTATGGCGCGACGCCGGCAATGAGCTCGTAAACCGTGCTTGCCGCGGCATAGACGTCGATCGCCGGCGACATACGCAAAGCGCGCAGGTCGGGAATATCGTCGGTGAGCATCTCGGGCGGGGCGTAGGCAACCGTCGCGCGACGCAGCGTGGCATAGCGCTCCGTAAACGACGCCTTGCCGCCGGTACCGGCCACGGCCGACGCAGGCTCAAGCGCCAGCGACGAGCCAAAGTCGATCAGGCACAGGTCAAAGGTGCCCTCGGCAAGCTGCCGGTCAAGCGGTAGACGCGCCGTACGCACCATAATATTAGCGGGCGAGATATCGCGATGGACAAAGCCCTCGCCCACCAGGCTCATACGGCAGAGCAGATCGAACAGGTCGCGACCCAGACGCGCCGCCACAAGCGGCGACAGGCGTCCGGCATCATCCACGGCAAGTCGCGAACGCAAGCGGGCAAGCGTCTCGCCCTCGACCCATTCCATGACAATTGCAGGCACACCGTCGACCTCGCCCCAGCCATAGAGACGGGGAAAGCCCTTAAGGCCCGAAAGGGCGCGATGGCATTCATATTCCTCGCGAAATGCCGCTTTGAACTTGGCGACCAGCGCCTCATGGGCGGCATCGTCGTCAAACTCATCGCGCGTCGGCAAGATGAGCTGTTTGAGTGCTACGGCCTCGCCTTGGGCGTTGACGGCACGCGTCACGCGGCCGATACCGCCACGGCGCATGGTGGCATCGTCGGCAAACAGCATCGTAAAACGACGCAGATAGGCAGGCAGTTCGTCCTGACCGAGCGCAATGGCCGGCTCAAACCCGTCGACACGCGCCAGGCGCAAGCCGACCATGGGATCGCGACCGAGCGATTGTGGTGTGGTGGATGCAAGATCGGTCATCATAGGGCAAGCGCCGCCACGTTATTGTTGAAGTTACCGAGCGCGACGTCATCATCGCCGTAATGGCCGACCCATTGACATAGGTTGGTGTAACAGCCCCACAGATTGGCATACTGCTGATACCACTTTACCGGGGCGAGAATGTCTGACGACCAAACTCGGCTCGAATGACAAACATCTCCCCGACCAGGCTGTCGCACGGCCTGGGATCTCCCGTAGAGTTATAGGTCGAAACCACGTCATTGGCGCGAGAAACATAGCCGTCGAGCATGTTGTACTTGGTTACAAGGCAACTGTGAATGCTCTCTTCCTCAGCAGCGGAAAGGCCACCGGAGTTTGCATCGTTGTCAGTGTTGCCGCCCGTCGAGCCGCCGTTTCCAGACCCTCCGGCAGAGGAACCCGACCCAGAGCCGCCGCCCGAACTCGACGAATCCGAGCCGGAGCCAGAAGTATCCGAGCTACCGGGCTTTCCGGACTGCTGGGCGTCCTGCTCCTTCTGCTGCTCGACCTTATTCACCGTTGCCGCCACGCTATTGTTGGACAACCGATCGATGATCTTGGTGTTGGTGAGCACGATGGTTTTGCCATTGGCAAGCGTGACTTCGTTGTCCGGGGCCTCGGCGCCGTCCGCGTCGCCGGTGCCAAACACAATATGCGCGACCACACTTGCCCAAGCATATCCAGTCGTGGTCCCCAGGTCACTTTTGACCTCATGCCCCACGCGCGGTTCGCGTGCGGCATGTGCCTGCATCATGGACGGCACGGTCATGCCATAGGCAGAAACGCCAGCTATGACCAGCACCAGCGAGCAAGACAGCAGTGCGTACGCCCGCGGCGCCAAGCCCAGTCGGCGTCGCATGCGCACCGCGGCGCCGCGCTTTGTCTGAGTGCCACCGGGCCGCATGCGTTCTCCTCCAACAAAAACACGCCGCTCGGGAGCGGCGCATTCATTCGAATCCATATTTGAGTGTATCAGCGAACCCAAAAGGTTGCGCAACGAATGGGCAAATTAAGGATGCGAGTGGAAGCATCCATGCGATAAGCGGATACAAAGCATCTTTGTTGCACAACAAACTTACAGTCGCACGGGGAAATTATGGCTACCCCGTGCGTCGCGATGAAGACATACGGCAGGAGCAGGCTCGCCACCTAAATCGTGCGACGGGCCTCGATGGCGCGCCCAAGCGTAAGCTCGTCGGCATACTCCAGGTCGCCGCCCACGGGAAGGCCGCTCGCCAGACGCGATACCTCAACGCCCAGCGGCTTGATAGTGCGGGCCAGGTAGCTCGCCGTGGTCTCGCCCTCGATATTGGGGTTGGTGGCGATGATGACCTCGTGGATGTCCTCGTGGCCCAAGCGTGCCAGCAGCTCACGAATGTGCAACTGCTCGGGACCAATCTTGTCCATGGGACTGATCACGCCGCCCAATACGTGGTAGAGACCGTGGTAGCTGCCCGTGCGCTCAATCGCCTGGACATCGCGCGGCTCGCCCACCACGCAAATGCGAGTGGTATCGCGCATCGAATCCTGGCAGATGGAGCACTCGTCGGCCGTGGCGTAGTTAAAGCAGCGGCTGCAAAAGTGAACCTCCTGCTTAACCTCCAGGATAGCCTCGGCCAGGCGGCGCGCCTCCTCGGCATCGGCCTCGAGCAGGTAATAGGCGATGCGCTGGGCCGACTTGGGACCAATGCCCGGCAGACGGCCCAGCTCATCGAGCAATTTTTGCAGACTATAGTTGACACTCATATATATGCGTGTCTTAGAACGGCATGCCCGGGATGTTGAGGCCGCCGGTGATGGCGCCCATCTGCTTGTTGGCGAGCTCGTTGACACCGCGGACGGCCTCGTTGACGGCAGCCATGATCATGTCCTGCAGCATATCGACGTCCTCGGGATCGAGGGCATCGGGGTCGATGGTGAGGTTGACGAGCTCCATCTCGCCGTTAACGGTCACCTTGACCATGCCGCCGCCGGCAGAGGCGTCGACGGTCTGGGACTTAAGGTTTTCCTGCGCGGCGGCAAGCTGCTCCTGCATCTTGCGAGCCTGCTTCATCATTTGCTGCATGTTCATACCGGCCATGATGGCTCCTTTACGTGCGGCCGCGCGACAAGCTGCAAGGGCAGCCGGAGCGCGACGGGACTTTCAAACTCAAAAATCGTACCACGGCGCGGGGCAAGCAAGCGGGGCGGACACGCTACCTCAGTCGATATACATGTCCTTGAGCGTGACGCACGCCCAAGATTATGCAAGGTCGAATTATGCAAGGTTGCATAATTATCTCAAGCTACATCTAGCAGAGCTGGAACCAGGCAGTTTATGCGTAGGGCTACAAGGCTACATGGCAAAATGCCGAGCCGCTGCTCGAGGCGGCACGCATGGCGGCTGGGTATAATTTGATTGTCATAGATGACGATTTGGAGGTGCCCTCGTGAATGTCCCAGCCGTACTCCAAAACATCCGCTCAAAACACCCCGTTGCATATGTGGTTCTCTATCTCTTTGTCGTCTGGGTATTACTGGTTATCATCACCCATGCCATAGCTTTTGGAGCAGAACTGCTGATAGCCAGCTCGGACCAGCCCGTCGTCAAATGGGAGACGACCGATGAATGCACCGACGGAACCCGAACCATTTACTACAACAGCCCGTCCCTCTACCAAGAGTTCAAGGTCAAGATAAAGGACTCCAAGATTGTCGATGCCGAACTGGGCTCTTTATTTACAATCGGAGCAACCGTCAACGCCGAGCAAGTCGAGTACACGGACAGCCATGCGACGTATCGTATCGACCTCAGCATCCTAGGCCGACCGTCACGCGCCTGTCTGCTCGAATGCGATATACGCGGCACCACGTTGCACATGTCCGAAATACAGATGCGCCCGGGCAAGGGGTTCTCTTCTTGAGCAGTATACCCGCCTGCGCAGCTACTCCACCGGCTTGAAGATGGTGGACTGGCCGAAGACGCTGCGGATGAGGGCTTTGGCCTCGTCCTCGGTCTGCGGGATGCTCGGGGCTGCACCCTGATGGCCGAAGGGGCCGCCCGCACCGGAGTTGGACTCCCAGGAAGCTGCAGGAGCGTCCTCCTCTTTGGGGGCAGTTGCAGCGGACTTGGGCGCGGACGCCGCACCCGGCACGTCGAACGGAGGCAGATCGTCCCCACCAGCATCGGCAACAAAACCGCCAACCATGGCATCGTCGTAGGGAACCTGCTCGGATTCCCATGGCGCAGACGGCGCGGCGGGCTGAGCCTTGGGAGCGGACGCGCGCTCGGGCGCTCGGGGCGCGGGCTCGGTCGGGAGCTTGCCCGTGGCAGGAGCGCCGGCGGGGTTGTCGGAGCGCAGCCAGGGGGCTTTGCCCAGGTCAGACGACTTGGGCGCGGGCGAGGCAGGCTTGGGCGCGGGTGTCGGAGCAGCCGGTTTGGCCATGACGGGCTTAGGCGCCGACGGGGTCGGCGCCGCTATCGGTGCTGCTTTTGGCTGCGTCGCGCTGGCGCTCGAGGATGCAGGGGCCGCCGAGGACACGGGTTGCGGGTCCGCAGATACCGCAGCCCGTGCAGATGGAGAATGCTCCTCATGTTGAGGAGCCGGCGTGCCACCCCCATCCAGGACATAGTCGACGGTACGACGACCGAAGACCGCACTGACTGTCGGCAGGACCACCGACTGCGTGTCGGCGCGTCCAAGCATCTTGATGGCAAAGGTCGAGCCCGCGGGGAACGAGACCGTGAGCCTGGAGCCGTCGTCAGCCGTGGCGCGGGCATTGAGCAAAAGCCCCGCGTAGGAAGCCTGACGCGCCTTGACACGCTCGACAACCTCGGCCCATTTGCGCTGCAGCTCTCCGGCATCCTCGACCGCGGGCGTCTCGGCAGTACCGGCGGCGGCAACCTGGGCGGCATTGTTGGACTGGGGCTTAGGTGCCGGAGCGGTGGCAGGCGCGGGAGCCGCAACGGGCTGAGGCGTCGGAGTCGGCGCAGGCTGAGGTGCAGGCGCTGCAGGCTTGGAAGCTGACACGGACGCAGAACGGGACGCAGGCTGGGCAGCCGGAACAGCAGCACCACGGTCCCAAGGCATACCGCCCTGGCGCGCGGACGTAGCAGCGGGGGCAGCGGATGCCGCCGGAGCGGCAGCACGAGCGCCCGAAATTAGCGTCGGCTGTTGGGCAGCAGCGGGTACGGATGCTGCAGGCGCGGCGGCCTGAGCAGCAGCCACGCTCGCCGGCACGGCGCCGTTGGCAACCATGGCCTCCAAGCGGGCCACGCGCTCGGCCAATGCCTCAATCGTTAAATCGGCCTCGGGACGTGCCAGGCGCGTGCAGGCGATCTCGAGCACCAGGCGCACGTCGCTCGCGCCCCTCATCTCCAGTGCGGCATCGTCGAGCACCGTCAGCACACGGGCCAGGCGGTCGGCAGGATGCTCGCCAAAGGCAGCGGCCTCGGCAGCAAGCGCCTCGGCCTGCTCGGAGCCGCCCTCAAACAGCTCGGCACGGGCACCGGCAACGCAGGCAACGTACACGTCACGCACATGCGCCACCAGGTCGCGCGTCAGCTCCAGCAGGTCGTTTCCTTCCTCGACCTGCGCACGGATCAGTCCATAGAGCTCGGCAACATCGCGATCGGCAATGGCGCGGGAAAACTCGCCCAGAATCTGGTCCGAAACCTCGCCTAAAAGCGAGCGGGCGTCGTCCGCATGCACAGAACCGTTGCCAAAGACGCTCAGCTGCTCCAGCGTGGACAACGCGTCGCGCATACCGCCCTTGGCATGGCGCGCCACGATAGCCAGCGCCTCATCGTCGTAATCGAAGCCCTCCTGCTCGCACACGTATGCCAGGCGACGCTCGATATCCTCGTTGCCGATGCGATGGAAATCGAAACGCTGGCAGCGCGAGAGGATGGTCTCCAGAATCTTTTGCGGGTCGGTGGTGCACAGCACAAAGATCACGTGTGCCGGCGGCTCCTCGAGCGTCTTGAGCAGCGCGTTGAACGCCGCCGTCGTGAGCATGTGGACCTCGTCGATGATATAGATCTTGTACTTGCCGCGCACCGGGGCAAAGTTGACGGAGTTGATGATTTCCTCGCGCACATTGTCCACGCCCGTGCGGGAGGCGGCATCGAGCTCGTAGACATCGGGGTGGTTACCCTCGGCAATGAGCTCGCACTCCTCGCAAGTACCGTCGGGCATGCAGCCGCTTGCACCCTCGGCGCGCGCCGCCTCGGCATTGCGGCACAGCAGCGCCTTGGCCAGAATGCGCGCCATGGTGGTCTTGCCCGTGCCGCGCGGTCCGCAGAACAGGTAGGCGTGGGACAGGCGCCCCTCGGTGATGGCGTGCTCGAGCGTCGAGACGATATGCTGCTGGCCCACCACGGAGTCAAAGGTGAGCGGGCGATACTTTCGGTACAACGATTCCATGGGTGCTCCCCCGGGTATACTGAGTCTTGTTGCCGCGGCGGCCATGCGGTCGCACGGCATACTGCATTCCATAATAACCCGTACGGCGAGCCCGCCGCGATAGGAGTCCAAAGAGCATGGCAGACGCAGAGAGCAACCTCGTTCCCTCCGAAGCAGCCGACCAGGTCGAGGTCGCGCTCGAGGAGCAGGCCGCAGCCGACGACGGCATCCTGTACCTCAACGAGTACCAATACGAAAACGACCTCGTCACCGACTTCGCCCGCCTGGTCGCCTCGCCCAGGCGTCGCGGCTCGCTGTATGTCGCCGCGGCAATTGCCGCGCTCATCGGCATCGGCATGCTGGTGGCCGGCGGCAACTGGATCAAGTTTGGCGTCGTCTTGATCGTATTCGGCGCCTTTTTGGCCTGGTGGAGCAAAAACCTGCACCACACCCTCGCCCGCGACTTTATCGACGCCGTTGAGGCCGACGAGTCCATGGGTGGCCGCTATCGCCGCGTCGCCGCCAACGAGGACGGCCTGATGGTTTGGGGCACGAGCGGCAAGTCGCAGTTCTTCCCGTTTGAAAAGCTCGACCACGTGCTCGACGGCGAGCGCATCTTTGTGGCCATGTTCGCCGACCAGGGCGTGACGATCCCTAAGGACACCTTTGTCCGCGGCGATGCCGAGCAGTTCGGTCCCTTCCTTAAGGCGCGCATCAACAAAAAACTCCGCATCGAGACCAAACGCAAGAAGATGAAGGCAGAAAAGGCCGCTGCCGAAGCAAAACAGGGCGACAAGCCCCAGGAGACCAAGGGCAAGCAGCGCAAGCAGAAGAAGAGCAAGAAGAAGCGGTAGGCCGGCCGACACCGAAGGCGCCTCGTCCCGCGCCCGATTCCGGGCCGGGGCGCCTGGAATCGGGCGCGCGTACCGCCAATGGACCCGTTTTGCCTTGCTCTCGAGCTATTTCACTTCAAACCTTAAGAGCCTCCGCTCCGGCAGATCGGTCATCTTCATCGTGTAAGTCCCGGGAAATGCTTTCTCAAAACGGACGGTCTCGTAACCTTCGAAATAGTCGTTGGTGTTCTGCATCATAAATGGGACGAGCAACTCGTTTTCTGCCCCAACCTCCACGGCAAACGCAGCAGAGCCGCCAAGGACCGGCATGGCTTGCGTTATCAGATCGGTATTGACTACAAAATCATAGTTTGGCGCAGACTCCGGAACCAGATGCCAAACATACGCTTTGATTCCACCGTCGATATTATCCCTATTTCTGACACGCATCTTTACGGCGATAACGCACGTGATGTCGGCATCCTTCAGTCTCGTTTTCGTATCCACGGTGCCATATTTTGAATAATCGTCATGTGCTCGTTTGAGATACTCGCGCGGCGTGAGCAACTCTGCCCCGTCTATGCAAAACGAATACCCATCAGTCACCACATCCTTCGACCCCAGAAACGCTCCATCCATCGAGAGCCATTCGCCCTCCGCGTAATATTTCTCAGGAATGACCGTCCGGTTCCCGTTAACGACGCTCACCCTCATGCCCGCAAGGCCGGCAGCAGCACAGCAAAAAAGCGCGAGCGCCGATCTTCTCGTCCACAGGGTCTTCTTCATCGCGCTCACGACCTTTCCCGAACTTTCACAACGGCACCGTCGCGCATGCAGTAAACCCGATCGGCCAGTTCCTCGAGCACCTCTCCGTCATGGCTGGACAGAAGGACCTCACGACCCGTTGATGCCGCCATCGCCACAACGCGCTTGAGCATTTCAACGCCCGCTTCGTCGAGGGCATTCGTTGGCTCATCGAGAACAAGCAGCTTCGGCTTCTCCATAATTGCCGCAGCTATCCCCAGACGCTGCTTCATCCCAAGCGAGTATGCTCGGAACTTCTTTTTTTCGTCTGCATCGAGCCCCACGAGCCGCAGGGCAGAGCGAATGTCCTCGGGGGTGGCAACGCCCTTGATCTGAGCGATGAGCTTCAGATTGTCGTAGCCAGACAGATATCCCAAAAAGGAAGGCGCCTCGATCAACATCCCCAGACTCGGCGGGAACGAGATGTCCGCCCCAAGCCTTTGGCCATCGATAGAGATTTCGCCTTCGGTAGGCTTGATCAACCCGCAAACCGCTCGCATGAGCATGGTCTTACCCGAACCGTTTATCCCCTGAAGCCCGACCACAGTCCCAGGGTCAACCTCGATGGACACGTTGCGCAGGACATCGTTTTTACCCATGCGCTTCGATACGCCCCTTACGATCACACTCATATCTTGTCCCCCTTTTCTATAAGGTCGGCCCTTCGAAACCACAGTCCACCCAACGATAGGCATAACGACATAAGCCCAATTGATGACAAGACACTCGAGCCCGCCGCGATTCCCTCTTTGACAATTCCACCCCAGCGCAACAGCATCAAGGCGTTACCCAATAGCGCCCAATGTCGTGCATATGCCGAGCAGATCAGGTAGCTCATTAAAACCACAAACGAGACTGACGACCCAAGCACAAACCCAACCGCTGCCTGCGCAAACGCAAGCGCCTCAAAAGCAAATAAGAGACCTATGAAAAACGGCAGCGCATCTGCCTCGGCAGCTTTGAGAAACCACGGCGCCAAATTAGCCAGTTGAAGCGACTCACCATGAATGACCGCGCTGAACGAGGAGCTCACCACCAAGCTCCAAATCACAACAGAGCAAACCACCACGAGCAGTGAAAATGCCGTTACTGCCGCCACCAAGATAAAACGCGAGACCCACCAAAGGGTTCTTGCCCGGCATCGAACAAGCGCTTGCAAACCAAACCCGTGCAACGATTCGGTCGGATAGTCGAGTGTTGTATAGAGAATAAGCAGAATGAGAAATAGCCATCCTAGCGGAGGCACAAACATGACCCCGGGCCTAGGCTCAAACGGAGCAGATCCGGCAAACACGAGCGCAAGATTATCCGCAAACCCCAAGGTATCCGTTCTAACCCCATACACAGAAGACAATCCGTAGGCGTACACCAAGTTCGCAACGGTCACTGCCGCAATTGCAATAAAAGTGATGATGTTCTTCTTCAAAACGGTCCTCAGGTCCGCGGCGACCAGCCTAAACAGCATCAGACCACCTCGCGTCTTTTCCACGCCCCAGAAAAAGCCAACGAAGCAAGGGTCAATAATATGATTTCCGCAAAACCGGCTCGAATGTCTGGCCAGTTATTCAGCGATTCCGACCTGATGCTGTTGAGGATATTGCAGTTAAACCCCACACAAGCCATTACGCCGAAGATCCAGCCATTTGCAAAATGCCACGCAACCATTAGCAGATACGGGACAATTATCGCTTTGATTCTGCTACGAAACAAAATTGAGAAGCCAGTTACAGCCATGGATAAAGTCCCGAGCGTGACAGCATCGAACAGCGTGTATGCGAGCACATATGACAAAGGATGCGAATAAAATAGACCGGAGAAGTAGCTATGCAGGTAAAGTCCTACGTAAGTCGACTCATCGACCCGAGGAAGATACGCAGGAAAAAGCATCGAGACGATCAGGAAATTGACGAGCAGAGGAATGGCAGTCACTGTAAACGCGGAGAGGAAAGCAGACAGCATCTTTACGTTCACGTACGCCTTTCTGGAAACGCGCGTGCATATCTGCATGTCATAACCACTCAAACGCTCAAAGAGACACGACCAAGATCCAGCCAACATTGCAAGCAGGGGCAGTACATAGAAAAACACCGACGCAGACAGTGGCGCGTTCGCGCTCACAACAATCCAGTTACCGAAGCTGCTTTCACGTGTTTGACCGAGATAATTTTCGGCTTGCACGCCAACGCCGTAACCAAAAGAAAGAAGGTTGTGGCGCTCTTTTTCCAAATTTGCCCACGGCTCCAGCGCGGCAGCTATTGCAACTGCGACCGCAATCAAGAGAGCAAGGATAAAAGCTGGACGTCTAATCGTTTTCGACAGTTCGTATCTTGCGAGCTTTTGGTTCATACGTCCTCCTCCCCCTTCCGACCCAGAAAGCCGGAAGGGAGCCATTTCAAACAACTATGCGGGAAGCTTGTGGAAATGCCCGACGCAGTCGGGGCTCCATACACCAATAACAGTGCCGTAGCCAGACTCCGCCCATGCAGTCAGTCGCGCCGCAGATCGCCCGTTCTCACGGACGAGGTTATACATTTCCCACTGTCCCTTGTGATTCGAACGATACGTTCCCTGAGTACAATTCATGCTGCCGCTACCGCTTGTGTTATACGCACCGTCTGTATATAACCGAAGCGGATTTCCCGTATGGCCCTGGATATCCAGATAGAGCGATGAGGAATCATCCTTTTGACGGTAGCCAGTTGCACTCGTCCCGGCACATTGAAAACTAAATGCCTTATCGGCATTGTTCGTACAGGTCGTAATTCCCGTATCGGCGTTTTGAGTAATGCTGGAAACCTGAGAGGTGTCAAACTCCTCTTGTGCAAACGATGCAGCGGGAACCCCTAGGGACAGACCAGCTGCAATCACCAAGCCGACTCCGATTCGAGCAATAGCGCTCCTTGGCTTAATCATGGCCTTCTCCAATCAAAAGCGGTTAACAATGCGTCGACGCACGGCAACCTTCGCATGAATAGAGAAAGATGTCTGTAAACACCCGCTATTGAGTTGATTGCTCAGGCGTTTACACGTTATTTACCTGCGATAACAATAAAATTAGCTCCGCCTTATTCTTGATCTTCAACTGGCGGTAAGATGCAGACCGCAGCGCTTGCACCGTAGATGCAGCGTAACCGACATCCTCCGCAATGGCCTTTGTCGTTGCCCCCTCTGCCGTCATCAGCAAAATTTGCGACTGAACATCAGAAAGGGAGCGCGACGTAAGCAGGGCCAGCTGGCGCACGCGGGCCGTTTCGGTGGACCCGTTCGCGCGGTACTCCAAGACGGCCTTCTCGTCCTCAACCGAGCGGGCGAGCGCGATGTGCGTAACGAACATGGGCACAGACCAGCAAACAATCACCGTTGCCACGACGACATTGACAGCCGAACTTTGCCCCAACAACGACGCGAGGAACAACGGCTCGAAAACCGTCAGATCCTGCACCATATTGAGCAAGACAGCCCAAACAGGAGCCGTCGCCCCGAAGCAAAGCATCCATATCCCAAGCATTTTGCGCTGCGGACAGCTTCGCATCACTATATATGTGAGCAGCACCCCCGTCAGCACCGCAAGTCCATGGATTCGCCCCCTAGCGACCGCATAGATTAAGGCAACCATGCCCATTGACACCAACGGCACGATAGCCCGAGCATGGGCATGCACCTTAAACGGACGCAGCCCAACAGCGAGCGAAGCCGTAGACGCCACGCCGCAAAACAGGACCGGCACAGCCATCAACGGAACGCGTATGCACATCAATGCCGCGATATAGATAAAAGACCATTCCACAGCAGATAGCACCGCCCATACGTACGGGCTTCCGAGCCAAATCGCTTCACCCGCTCTATCCAGCGCAGCGCCACGATTCGCTTTTCCACCCGCGTAGCGTAGCGACAGAAGCAGTCCGAGACCCAATGCGTAGCTTAAGAGGGAAAAGGCGACAGCCCGCGAAACACCGGACCCCCAATCGCTATCCGCCATTACCAAGGGCCCCGCCGCAAGGAGGATAAAGAATAATGTGAGCAGGTATCGAAACAGCCGGCGCGTTCGAGCTGATGCCACTATATCGTCAGCATGCCGCTGCGACAGCTCAGACTCTACAGCTTCGCCCTCACCCGCAAACAGCGCCACGAGCTCGCGTGAGCCCGCAACCGACGCCTTCCCGTATGCTCGGTGAAGCGTTGTTCTCACCGTCGATGGCTTCGTATCCGTCTCCTTGGCAATTTCCGCCGGCGTTTTCCCTTTGAGCAGCAGTCGAACAAACTGCTCTTCTCTAGGCGACAGGGCAGGGGAAAACACCCCCGCATCGAATGTGTCGGACGCACAGGCGATATCCGAATTGTTGTCCCGTTTCCCCCTTAGCAACATGCATACGAAGGCAGCAGCGATAACGGACCCCATCGCCAGCAATGCAATGACCACGGCATCGCTTGCGAAGTATGCCGCCTCAACAGCCGGAATAAGACCAATAGGAACTGCTACGAGCACAGAACAGGCAAACACGTCGCGCCGCCCATGGCCAAAGGCACGAGGGCGGCAAAACGGCGGGGCCACAGTCAATGCGAGATAGACCAACGGAATTAAAAGCGCAAGGCCAATTGACGCGGCCGTTACAGGGGGCATCCCCCATGGCTCGGGAACGACTCTCCATGAAACTCGACAGCAAAACAGCAGGCAAGACATGACGGCTATTGTTTCTGTAAAAATCGCGTCCTGCGGGTGACGAGTTTCCCTTTCGTCAGTCCGTGTCGACCTCTGCGTCAAAGGAGAGTCCGCCGTGCCCCAAATAACATATGAGAGAAGCAGCGACCCAACAAAGCACGAGACACACGAAACGCCATGTAACAACCAAATCGGTGCAAACACGATTGGAATAGAGTCTCCGCGAGCATAGAAAGCCAGGTCGGCCCATTCGGGAACCGTTGCAATAACACCAAGGAAAACACCGATGGCACCGAGATGCCTCGGCCTTCTCATTCCCCCCTTGCATAGCGCAGCACCATGAACAAACGCCGCGAGGCATGCGCCCAGGATAACGAGCCAGGTCATTGCACCTGACGCTAGGCCGATTGAAGATGAAAACCGGTGATAAGGGGTGACCGCCATTACGACAAGCGCAATGGCGCAGGCAAATGTAGCAGAACGGCGGGAAAAGAGCATACGGCCTCCATAGCGTGTCATTATATCGCTCGAGCCGCTCGTTTATCTCTGTTCTCACACCAGCCAGCATCAATGATTCAGGCGAACTCCAATCCGCGCCAGATCACGGTCCGGCTTTTGTTCGCAGTCCCCACATCAAAGCGGGATGCGGTTTCCTTTTGGACGCCGGTTCGGAAAGCGCATCCCGTTCCAGGGCAATATTCTGGGATGCAGTTTCCGCAGCCCACCCCATTTGGAAAGCGCATCCCATAATTTGGCTGAAAACTGAGATGCGCTTTCCAAACGAGCCGAAACGGGCCGGATCGATCGGGCCACCTCGCATCCCGCTATCCTCGCCATCTGCCCGAGCGTGCTACACTAGCAGCATCTATGCCACCGCGAACGGCTCGGCCCCGCGCCCGCCGCTCGCAAACGAACTTTAAACGCACGAGGGTTGGCCATGCCGCTTTTCTCGCAACATACCGCCCGGTTCTCGCCGGACGTTCCTTTGGAGGGCACCAGCTCTCGCGAGCTGCTCAAGCGGTACCAGCCGCTCGAGACACTTGCGACCGGCGGTTTTGGCTCCATCGAGATCTGCCGCGACACGCACCTGCGCCGCCGCGTCGCCATTAAACGCATCCCCCTTATCAACGGTGCCGGCATGCCCGCTAGCGACATCATGGATGTCCTGCGCGAGGCGCACACTGCCGCCATGCTTCAACATCCCAACATCGTGCAGGTCATCGACTTTACGCACGACACAGCCTATGCCTACCTGGTTATGGAATATGTCGATGGCATGTCGCTGGCCGAGTTTTTGCACCGCGCGGACGGCCACTCACTTACCTTTGACGAGGCCGCGGCCATTGCCGATGCCCTGGGCCAGGCGCTCACCTTCGCCCACAGTAATGGCGTACTCCACCTGGACATTAAGCCCGCCAACGTGCTCATCGACCACTCGGGCAATGTAAAGCTCACCGACTTTGGCATGGCGCGGCTGTCGTCCGCCGGTGGCTTTGGCGGCTCACGCGGCGGCACCATCGGCTACATGCCGCCCGAGCAGCTCGATATCGAGACCGGCACGGTCGACGAGCGCGCCGATGTCTTTGCCCTTGCCTGCGTTATCTATGAGGGCCTGTGCGGCAGCGCTCCCTTTATGGCGGCCACGCCCGGCGACTCGCTCGACCGCATCATCGGCGGCGCCACCTACCCCAGCGAGCTCATCCCGCATTTTCCCCCGGGAGCCGAGGCTACGCTCATGAGCGCCCTC
Source organism: uncultured Collinsella sp. (assembly GCA_900556875.1). Classification (GTDB taxonomy): domain Bacteria; phylum Actinomycetota; class Coriobacteriia; order Coriobacteriales; family Coriobacteriaceae; genus Collinsella. Next base: position 10,070 of record USQQ01000005.1, on the reverse strand, counting down.
TCCCCCATGCCGCAAGACCGCCCCAACAGCATCGAGGCATTTTGCGACCAGCTGCTCGCCGGCTTGGGCAGCGTGCGCGAGGGCCGTCGCAGCCTGGAGCAGATGGTGGGCGAGCTTTCGGATGACGAGCAGGAGCCCGACGATATCGAGCCGTCGCACTATGAGGACGACGCCATAGAGGTCGACCCCGCACTCGGCTGGGCGGGCACGCGCTGGAGCCATGCGCGCGACTACACCATGCGCGCTATCTCGGCGCTAGTGTGCGGAACCTTTAGCTTTTTGCTGATGCAAGCGGCCGGGGTCGCGGCGCTTCCCGGCCTGGTCATTGCGGCCATCGCGATCGGAGCGGCGGCTGGCCTGGCCCCCCAGATTGGCTCGGCCATCTCGGCTGTGGGCTTTTTGGTGCTCATGGCCAACGCCACCATGCAGGCACAGGGCATCCTGTCGATGCTGCCCGTCGCGGTGATCTTTGCCGCCGCCATGTCCGGTTGGTGGATCGCCTGGGGTCGCACCGAGGCTGCCGCGAGCGCCACGCTCACCTGTGCACTCGCGCTTGGCTGTCTGACCGGCAATACCTTCCTGGCAGCTGGGGTCGCCGCCGGCGTCGCGTCATTTTGGCTCGGCCCGGCAAGCGCCGCCGCGGCAACGGGCATGGGCGCGCTTTTTGCCCGTCTGGCCACGGTCGCGCTTTCAGCCGGAGGCGTGCTGGGGCTCGGCAACGTTGCCGCAGCGCTGGAAGACCCGCTCCTTTGGGCTGCCTTTGCGCTGGTCGCGACAACTGCCGCGGCGTCATCTGCGCTGCTCAATGCCCATGCCAAGCGTGCCGATCAGGGCTCAAACCTTGCCGCCATCGCCGCCATCGCTGTCACCGGCATCGGCTGCGCAGCGGCATCCTGTCTTGCACACCATATGGAAATTGCCAGCCTTGCAGCCGCGGTCGCCGCCAAGGCGGCAGTTGCGGGAACCCTATCCTCTATAATCGTTGGGATATGCCTATATTTGCTCGGATACCAAAGAACCTATACGGAGAGTGATCTTTCGTGAACTTCCTGAACATCTTCGAGGACCACGTGGCCGGCATCTTCGGTGCCACCCGTGCCCCGTTCTCCTTTAAGAAGCTTGCCAAGCAGGCCGCTCGCGACATGGAGGATCAGACTCTGGTGATCAATGGCGTCAACACGGCGCCGGCACTCTATACCATCCTGATCGCCGCCGACGACGATCCCATGCTCGCCCCGTTCTACCCCGAGCTTTCGCGCGAGGTCCGCGAGTTTGTGAAAGCGCAGGCCGAAAAGCGCCGCTATGTCTTTGTCGGCGAGCCCCTCGTGCGCTTTATGATCGATCCGCAGCTGCGCGCCGGCAAGTTCTCGGTCTTTGCCGAGAACGTCGATGCCCCCACGCTCGGCCGCCTGTACGAAGAAGAGCGCGCCTATCAAAACGGCCTGGGCCAGAACAACTCCGCGGCAAGCCGTGCCGCCAGCGCCCCGCGCGCCGGCCAGCAGCAGTTTGCTGCCCCGCAGCAGCAGCGCCCCGCCGCCATGCCCCAGCAGCAGTCGACGCCTCGCGCCGCCGCTCCCGACCCGCTTGCCGTGGCAGACCCCTTCGCGCCTAGCGTCCCCGACCCCGCCGCCGCACCCATCCCGGTGCCGCAGACCGTCTCGCGCGACGCGCTTGCCGGCATGGGCGGAGCCGCCGCGACCGGTGCCGCCGTGGGCCTAGGCGCCGCAGCCGGCATCGCCTCCAACATGGCGAGCACTCGCGCCCCGCAGCGCCCGCTCGCCCAGCTCGTCGACGTCGTGAGCGGCGAGAGCCATAGCATCACCTCCGCACAGGTGACCATCGGTCGCGAGCGTTCGGTTTCGGACATCGCCCTGCGCGACCCCAACGTGTCGCGCCGTCACGCCCAGCTCACCTTTACGGGCTCGGATTGGTCGATCGAGGACCTCAATTCCACCAACGGCACACTCGTCAACAACCGCCGCATTACGCGCTGCCCGCTGCGCAACGGCGATCTGCTGACGTTTGGCCTGAGCACCTTTGAATTTAGGGGATAGTCGCTTATGAACATCGATATCGTCCTTTTTGCAGGCCGCATCGTCCTGGTCGCCCTGCTCTATATCTTCCTGTTCGCCGTCATGAAGACCGGCGTGGGACTTGTGCGCGGACAGCGCCGCGACTCGGCTATCTGGACGATCGATGTGGACAAGGGCCCGCGCGGTATCCGCGGCATCCACGTAGACATGCTCGGCCCCGTCATCGTCGGTCGCTCGCCATCTTCGGACATCTGCATCAACGAACCATTCGTCTCGGCCTCGCATGCGCGCTTTTCGCTGCAGGGCCCGGCGCTCATCATCGAGGACCTCAACTCGCTTAACGGCACGCTCGTCAACGGCCGCCAGCTTGTGGAGCCCGCAACGCTGCGCGAGGGCGACGAAGTCCAGATTGGCGACGTGGTCATGAAGGTGAACCGTCGATGATCGACGAGGAGAACAAGTCCGCGACTATGACCGAGGCACCGGCTGCCGCCACAGCTGCGCCGGCCCACGCCGCTCCGGCGGGCTCCGCACCTGTGGAACCCGAGGACACCGTGTTCTCCCTGCCTCTTTCACATGTAACGCATGATATTTCGGATCTCGCCGATAACGAGGACGAAGAGGATGCCGTAGCGGCGCCCATCGGCGCACATGCCGCGGAACAGCCCACAGCGCCCGAAGCAACCTCGGCGCCGGCTCACTTTGCAGAGCCCGTCGCCGCGGCAATCAACGAGAGCGCTGCGGTGTTTGCGGCACCCGAACCCGCCGCGCCGGCGTTTCCCATAGCCCCGGCATCCGAGGTTGCGCCCACGTCTACGCCGGCGCCCGAGCCTATAGACGTCAGCCCGCAAGACGACGACTCGACCGCCCGCGTGTCCGAGGAGCCCGACTCCCCGGACACCGGCGATTCCGAATCAAACGCCGAGACCGACACCGTCTCTCCCGGTGACACAGCCGAAATCGACGTTGCCGCCGTTGAGGCCAAGCTCAAAGACCCCGGCTCGACCATGAGCTTTGAGCCCCTGACCGAGGAGCGCATCGAGACCGACTCGACCTATGATGCCGGCACCACCACGCAACTCATGTGGGGCGCCCGCTCCGACGTTGGCTGCGTACGCCCGCACAATGAGGATTCCTACCTGGTGCAGTCGCCGCTCTTTTGCGTATGCGACGGCATGGGTGGTCACGCTGCCGGCGAGGTGGCCTCTTCCATCGCCGTTGAGACTATTGCCAAGACGGCCCCGCAGTCCGCCGACGCCGCACGCCTGGCGGCAGCCGTCGAGGCCGCTAACGCCGCCGTAATCGAGGCCGCCTTGAATGGCCTAGGCAAGCCCGGCATGGGCTGCACAGCCACTTGCGCCTATATCGAAAACGATACGCTCGCCATCGCCCACGTGGGCGACTCGCGCGCCTACCTGCTCCACGAGGGCACGCTCATCCGCGTGACCCGCGACCACTCCTATGTGGAAGAACTCGTGGACGCCGGCGAGATTACGGCAGACGAGGCTCGCGTCCACCCCAACCGTTCGGTCATCACCCGTGCGCTGGGCTCGGACCCCGCCATGTATGCCGACCACTTCACTCTGCATATCGAGGAAGGCGACCGCCTGATCCTGTGCTCCGACGGCCTTTCGAGCATGATTCCCGATAGCGATATCGAGAACATCGCCACGCAGTCCTCAACCGCGCAAATCTGCGTCGACAACCTAGTGGACGCGGCGCTTGCCGCCGGCGGCCACGACAACGTGACCGTAGTAGTCGTTGACCTGGTTGACGATGGCGTTATGCGCGAGGCGCAACGCGTGCGTCGCCGCAACATTACTATCGCCGCCATCCTGGCCCTCGTCTTTGTGCTGGCAGCCGGCATCTGGGCCTACACGGGTGTCACCGGCTCGTACTACCTGGGTACCTACCAGGACAATGTCGCCGTCTGGCGCGGCCTGCCCGGCAAGCCGCTCGGACTCACGCTCCACTGGCTCGAGAGCGAAACCAGCATTAAGCTGTCCGACCTGCCCGAAGACACGCAAAACCGCCTCAAGGCGGGCATTCCGCAAACAAGTGTCGACGATGCGCAGGACACGATATCCAAGTACCGCCACCAGATCGACGAGGAGCAGACCCGCCAGGTGATCGACGCGCAAACGATTCGCGACAACACCAATCAGGGATCGACCTCCGAATCAGATTCCGAGAAAACCGCCGAACAGTCCGCCGAGGCCGAAGCCTCCGAAAAGAACTAGAAAGGGAGTGCCGCTTATGAGTCGCCGCAACACCGAGCTGCTCTTGCTCATCGCCTCGGCGTTCCCCGTCATCTTGCTGTATGCGATGTACGTCCTCACCGCGGGCGCCGTTATCTCCTTTGAGACGCTCGCCGTACCGATCGGCCTCTTTGCCGCCTTCGCCGCGGCGCATATCGCCGTGCGCATCTTGGCGCCTGGCGCCGACCCTGCCATCCTGCCCATCGTATTTATACTTTCGGGCATCGGCATCACGTTCGTGACACGCCTCGCCCCCGCTCTCGCCATCTCACAGCTCATCATCCTGTTTGTCTCGGTGGCCCTGATGGTGGGAACGCTCGCACTGGTCAAAAACCTCGACGTGGTCATGCGCTACAAGTACACCTTTGGCATTATCGGCATCATTCTGCTGATGCTGCCTATCTTTATCGGCACCACGATCTCGGGCTCCAAGCTGTGGATTCGCATCGCAGGCTTTACCATCCAGCCCGGCGAGTTCGCCAAGGTCTTTATCGTGCTGTTCCTGGCCGGGTACCTGGCCGAGAACCGCGAGCTGCTCTCCATCTCCAACCGCAAGATCCTGGGCTTTAAGATCCCTCGCCTGCGACTGCTGCTGCCGCTGTTTGCCGTGTGGGGCGTGTGCCTGCTCGTCGTCGTCTTCGAACGCGACCTGGGTTCGGCCGTGCTGTTCTACACTATCTTCTTGCTGATGCTCTACGTTGCCACGGGGCGCTTTTCGTATGTCGTTATCGGCCTTGCGCTCTTAGCTGTCGGAGCCGTGGGCGCCTACAAGTTCCTATCGCACGTTCAGGTGCGTTTCCAGGTTTGGGTCGATCCGTTTAAGGACGCCCAGGGCCAGGGCTACCAGATCGTCCAGTCGCTCTTCTCGCTTGCCGATGGCGGTCTGGTCGGTGTTGGCATCGGCAACGGCATGGCCAACAACATCCCTGTCGTCGAGTCCGACTTTATCTTCTCGGCTATCGGCGAGGAGATGGGCCTTTTGGGCGGCGGCGCCGTGCTCATCCTGTTTATGCTCTTTGCCGTGCGTGGCCTCACCACGGCTGCCCGCGCTAAATCCGACCTCGCCGCCTTTAGTGCCACGGGCCTTACGGCCGCCATCAGCTTCCAGGCCTTTTTGATCGTGGGCGGCGTAACCCGCCTGATCCCGCTGACCGGCGTCACCCTGCCCTTTATGAGCCAGGGCGGCTCCTCTCTGCTGGCGAGCTTTATCATCGTCGCGCTCCTGCTGCGCGCCGGTGACGAGGCGACCGGACGCGAGGCCGAGCTTACCGGCACCGGCACCATGGCTGCCATCACCGATGATCAGGTCGCATCCGCCGCCGCCCCGACGGGCACGCGCTTTGCCACCTCGTCTTCCTACGGCAGCGGCAGCCATTCCGTCGGCTCGCGCATGCGCCGTCGCCTGCTCGACACGCCTGAATCCGGTGTGCTCGGCCGCGTTGCGCTCGCCAACCGTCTAACCCGTGCGGTGCTCGCCTTTACGGCGCTGTTCGCCATCCTTATCGGCAACCTCACCTATGTCCAGGTCATCAAGGCCAAGGACTATCAGGACATGCCGACCAACAACCACACTATCGCCCGCTCCAAGTACATCCAGCGCGGTTCCATCATCACGTCCGACGGCGTGACGCTGGCCGAGTCGCTGCAGCAGGAGGACGGCACCTACGTACGCTCCTACCCCAACGGCAACCTGGCAGCGCACGTGGTTGGCTACGTGAGCCAGCAGTATGGCACCACCGCCATCGAGAGTGTCATGAACGACACGCTCACCGGCTCTAAGGATTACTCCAGCTGGAACAACGCCATCGCTTCGCTCGCGGGCCAGACCCAGCCGGGCAACACCGCCAAGCTCACCATCGACTCGCGTATCCAGACGGCGGCCGAGCAGGCGCTCAAGGGCTTTAAGGGCGCTGTAGTGGTCATCGACCCGCGTACCGGTGCGGTGCTCGCATGCGCCAGCTCGCCCACCTATGACAACACCAACATCGACGCCCTGCTGCAGGCGGGCGGCGGCGAGGACGGCTCCATGTACAATCGCGCCATGGACGCGCTGTACACGCCGGGCTCCACGTTTAAGGTCGTTACGCTTTCCGCGGCACTCGAGACCGGCACCGCCAGCCTTACCAGCACCTACCAGGCGCCCGGCTCCATGGACATCGGCAACGCGCCGGTCACCAACTATGCCAACGAGAGCTACGGCACCATCAGCCTGCAGCAGGCCTTTGCCGTGTCTTCCAACGTCGTCTTTGGCCAGGTGGCAAACGAAGTTGGCGCAAACACGCTCGTGCAGTTTGCCAACGCCTTTGGCTACGGCCAAAAGCTCGGCCAAGACCTGACCTCCGCGGCCTCCATCATGGCCGACCCGTCGCTCATGACCGAGTGGGAGACCGCCTGGGCCGGCGCCGGCCAGCCTGTCGGCATGGACCACACGCCCGGGCCGCAGACCACCGTCATGCAAAACGCCGTGATTGCCGCCGCCATCGCTAACAGTGGCGTGGTCATGGACCCGTACTTTGTAGCCCAGGTACTCGCCCCGGACGGAACTGTGGTCAAGACCACGCAGTCCCGCTCGCTGGGTCAGGCCGTCAGCTCCGCCACGGCCGACCAGGTCAAGCAGGCCATGCTCGCCGTCGTCCAGTCCGGTACCGGCACCGATGCCCAGGTCCCCGGCGTCAAGGTCGCCGGCAAGACCGGCTCGGCCGAGACCGGCAGCACCAACGTCAACTCGATGTTCGTTGGCTTTGCACCTTACGATTCACCCACGGTCGCCATCTCGGTGGCCTTGGAGGATTACGACAAACACGACGTCAAGGCGGCCAAGATTGCCGGCATCGTCCTGACCGCGGCGCTCGCCGCACAGGGAGCGTGATGCCCATGATCGAATCGGACACCCGAGGCGCGCCGCGGCCGAAGAGTTAGCGGCAACGCGCCACACGGCCCCAGCGGCCACATCGTAGGTACTACACACATCGTTGAGCGAATAGTTATGTTAGGAGCAGGAATGGAACAGAGGGTCCTCGGGGGAAGATACCTCCTCAAGGATAAGGTGGGGACAGGCGGTATGGCGACCGTCTACCGTGCGCAGGACCAGGTCCTCGACCGCACGGTAGCCGTCAAGATCATGCTGCCGCAGTATGCTGGCGACGCAACCTTCGCCGCACGCTTTAAGCAGGAGGCCCAGGCAGCAGCCGGTCTCTCCTCCCCCTATATCGTGGGCGTCTACGATTGGGGCAAGGACGGCGACACCTATTACATCGTCATGGAGTACCTGCGCGGCACCGACCTTAAGAGCGGCATCAAGAGCCACGGCGCCCTCGACCCCAAGAAGGTCGCCCAGATCGGCTCGCAGATCAGCTCCGCGCTTTCGGTCGCCCACAAGCACGAGATCATCCACCGCGACATTAAGCCGCAGAACATCATGGTGCTGCCAGACGGCAACATCAAGGTGATGGACTTTGGCATCGCGCGCGCCAAGAACAGCCACCTCACGCAAGACAACAACGTGCTGGGAACCGCCCACTACGTCAGCCCCGAGCAGACCCGTGGTCAGGACCTCGGCCCCACCTCGGATATCTACTCGCTGGGCGTCGTGATGTACGAGTGCGCCACCGGCCGCGTTCCCTTTGACGGTGACGACGCTATCTCGGTCGCACTCAAGCAGGTCAACGAGCTGCCTATTCCGCCGAGCCAGATCAACTCCGGTGTCGACGCCGACCTTGAGCGCATCATCCTCAAGTGCATGGAGAAGGACCCGGCAAACCGCTTCCAGACCGCCGACGAGCTGCGTCAGGTGCTCAACAGCTACCTGTCGGGCCGTGCCGTCAACATCTCGGAGCCCACGCGCATCATCGGTGCCCCCGGTGAGCTGGGCGCCACCAAGACTCGCGAGCTTTCCGATCAGACGCGCGCCATGGTGCGTCCCGTCTCGGGCGTGAGCGGCCAGAATACCGCCCGTAGCTCGGTTTCGGGCTCCACCGGCTCCTACGAGGTCGAAAAGCCCAAATCCAACAAGAACAAGATCATCGCCGCCGTGGTGGCAGCCGTTGCCGTCATCGGTATCGTGGTGGCCTTTGCCACAGGACTCTTTGGCGGCGAGCAGGTCACCGTGCCCGATGTGCTAGGCAAGGACCAGCAGACTGCCGTCGAGCAGATCAAGGAAGCCGGCCTCGAGGTCGGCACCATCGACCAAAGCTACAACGACGATGTCGACGAGGGCAAGGTCGCCGAGCAGACGCCCAACGGCAACACCAAGAAGGCCAAGGGCACCAAGGTGAACCTGGTAATCTCCAAGGGCCCCAAGCCCTCCGAGAAGGTCGAGGTTCCCCGGCTGGTCGGCCTGACCAAGGACCAGGCAGAAGCCGCGCTGGCAAGCGTTGGCCTGAAGGGCAACGCCTCCGAGGAGGCCAACGAGGCCGATGAGGGCCAGGTCTTTGAGCAGGGCACCGAAGCCGGTAAGGAAGTCGAGAAGGGCACGACCATCTCGTACAAGGTCTCGAGCGGCCCGGATACCACGTCCGTCCCCGACCTGACCGACATGACCGAGGCCCAGGCGCGCAACGCCCTCGATATGGCAGGCTTTGGCGTCGACGTGAGCTACCAGGAGAACGACTCGGTTACCGAGGGCACCGTGATTAGCTGGAACCCCAGCGGCAAGCAGAAGCCTGGCGCCACGATTACCGTCGTCATTGCCAAGAAGTCCGGCAAAGCCAGCGTTCCGGGCAACCTGTACGGCAAGAGCATCTCCGCCGCCGTTACCGCGCTCAACAACGCCGGGTTCTACAACATCGCATTCTGCGATCAGAACGGTAACCCCGTGAGCGGCAACGAAAACGCCACCGTTACGGGCGTCTCCCCCACCGGCAAGCAGTCTACCGACAGCACGATTACGCTGACGGTTGCACTTTCTGGCTCGGGTTCGGGTTCAGGCACGAGCACGGGCGACGATTCCGGTACGACCAACTAGTCGCAACCCAACCGCTCATTACGGCTCTCGCCGCAAACATATTCGCTCACAGGCGCCCGCTTGCTCCCCCAGCAAGCGGGCGCTTCGTTTTTGACATGGCATGAACCAGAAGAGCCCGGCACCGTGGTGGTACCGGGCTCGACAAATCTCTGGTGCCCCCGGGCGGATTCGAAAACTCCCCCCGCGGGGAAATTGGTGACGCGGGTGTCGACGGTTCGAATCCTGCGCTTAGACCAGAAGAGCCCGGCACCGTAGCGGTACCGGGCTCGATATTCCTCTGGTGCCCCCGGGCGGATTCGAACCGTCGACACCCGCTTTAGGAGATATGATTTAATGCTACCCCCTACCATTCATCAAGCATCATTGAACATCATATAACCGCAGATAAACATAGCAGTTTGTGTCTTTTGCCTCCGGTAGCTGCGCCTATGCTTTTACAAACATATTACTAACGGCTTTAGCTAAACTGCACTCAATGAATTGTTGAAAACTATTCAAAGAAACGGAGTGCAAAGATGTCAGAACAGCCACTAATTAGCGGAAGAGGCACGTGTTGGAAAGACAAGAGATCACCTAACACCTATCGCTATTATTTTTCCCTTGGAGTCAAGGACCCGAAGACAGGGCGCTACAAACGATCCCCAACTTATACGGTTCGTTGCAAGACTAAAACAGAAGCTAAGGCTGCAATGCAGGCCAAGCTGGCTGAAATCAACTCCTCTGGCACGATCACTAAAACTAAAAAGCCCACTTTGCTTGCGTGAACTGCGTCCCAAATCTTGGACGCCCTAAATAGCGACTAGGCCGCGAGGGCCT